>NZ_JBQFOD010000003.1:0-334450 GCF_056533095.1 Ruegeria sp. H3
TTTGAAGTACTTGAAAGAGGCAGGTCTGGTCATAGGAAAAAGCTACGCAACACCCCTGCCCCGCTCAACCAAAGTTCTTCTGACAAGACCCAACAATCATTGTCTGGTTCCGCAAGCCACAATCCGCACGGCCTTGATCGCGGTATGGTGCTGCGCCTGCTGCCCAGTGCCCTCAGTGCCTTCCGAGCAGAGCCATAGTGGGCGCGCCGCTTTTTGAACCAAGTACGGGCTGACCTGGTATCGGTATCCTAGATACCGACTGTGTTCTTACATACGTAGGCTAAGAAAGCCCCCTGCACGTCACAAATGAAGTCCTTCTCACAAGGGCGCTACAATGAGCTCCGCAAAAACTAGCCGCGCGGTAGTGCGATGTCGTCGCTGCCTTCAGGCTCTGGTCCAAGGCCATAATCCATTCGGTGCATCTGATCGATCACACGTGACATTTCTTCATCCAACAAAACCGGCGGTTCCCCAAGCGGTAGCGCCTGCACGTAAAGCCGAGACAAAGTCTCGACCTCCGTTGCTAGCCAAAGTGTCTTGTCCAATGTCTTGCCGATCGCGATCTGCCCGTGTTGAGCCAGCAAACACGCCGTTCTGCTTTTGAGCGCATCCAGCACCGCCTCAGACAGCTCTTGCGTTCCAAAGGTGGCATATTCGGCACAAGGGATGGTCGTTCCGCCAGCCACTCCGACCATATAGTGGAAAGCCGGAATCTGTCGGTGATGGCAGGCAAGTGTCGTCGCGTAAACCGAATGGCAATGCAACACGACATCGATATCCGGACGGGCTTTCAGAATATCGCGATGGAAACGCCATTCAGATGATGGCCTGCGCCCGACATAGGTGCCTTCGAAATCCATTTCCACCAAATCGTCGGGAATCATCTTGTCATAGGGCAAAGACGACGGTGTTATCAGGAACCCATCCTCGAAACGGACCGACAGATTTCCGGCCGTGCCCTGATTAATCCCCGTGGAGTTCATTTTCAAACATGTCTCAACCATACGCTCGCGTAGATCTTGTTCAGTCATAAGATTGGCCTCCTTGTCGATTTGCGGCCTCGCGCCATTGCGTCGCGTATTCCGTCAGGCCCGGCAGTACAATGGGTACGACCGGTTCAAGCGTCAGAGGCGTCGATAGGCTACCCGACGCCCTGCGTGCGAGTTGCAACGCACCTGCGACAACACCATGAGTTTCATGCGACGCTTCTGTGCGAAGGCCCGGACGCAAGGCCGCGACGATTTGCGCGTACATTGGGTCCTTCAGAAACGTGCCATCCAAGATGAGCCTTGAGCCCCCGTTCAAGACATCAGTGCAGGTGACTGTCAGCAATGCCGAATGCAGAACCGCAAGCGCCGCGCGCTCAGCTTGGTTTTCGGGAGAAGCGCCAACAATATAACCTCGTCTGGCTGAGCCGGGAAACTGCCCGTCATTGTCACCAAAACTCGGCATGGCCATCGTACCCCGTGCGATCAGACGCGCCACGACCTTTTGTTCGGCAACTTCATTGATTGTATCTGCTCCGGCAATGGCCGAAAACTCTCGCCCACCCATCGTCAGTGCCCCACCGATCGGGTTGCCAGCCATATCTGCGTTAATCGTGGTGCCACGTGACTGATCAAGTTTTCCGGTTTCAACGTCACGCGACAAAGCGACAACCCAGGTTCCCGTAGAAACCAGCGTAAAATCTTTAACCTGCGCGGCCAGATAGCGAAAAAAGTTGGCCGTGGAGTCATGTGCTCCGGTCAACACCACCATGTCCTGAGGTAAGTCAAATCGCTGCACAAGGTCCTCGCGCACCGGTCCAAGAGGGTTCCAGGCCGCCTTGAATTCTGGCATAAGTGTTTCCCAACCTTGCTCCAGAACAATCGGCGTCCACCGTCGCTGCGATACATTCCACAGATGCGACTGCGCCCCCATTGCCGAGTATTCAGAGGCCGCGACTCCGGTCAGCCACCAACCCCAAAATTGCGCGATGTTCAGAAAGTGCCGAGCGTTGCAAAACGCTGCCGGGTATATGCGTTCCATCCAAAGCAACTGACGCGCTGCATGCGTGGATGCCATCATCACCGGGCTGCCGCGATCCTCGAAGGTTCCCGCTTTTTTGCGATATTCTGCATCAATGTCAGCAGGGCATGCCTGCTCATAATCGATCATCGGCAAGGCTTGTCCCGCACCGGCGCCGTCTACGTCCGAGCCGACAAGTACCCCGCCTGACCCATGCCCGACCGGAACAATCGTCCGGATTGGATGCCGCTTGCAAAGCTCTGCAAGCGTTGTGATCAACCATATCGAAGTGCCTTCCAAGTCATGGTATCGCCAGGTCTGACCATCCAGAACCGAGTTTGAGGTCGACCGACTCTCAAGCAAAGTGCCGTCTTTGCTGGCAACCCAGAGTTCAATATTGGTTTTGCCAACATCGATAACAGCGATATCAGCTTTTCTGGTCAAAAGCTTAGCACGTCAGCAAATACACCGCCCCTTAAATCCCCAAATGAACCTGCTGCTGTCATCATATGAGGCGGTACTGGGCCGCTTTGTTCCTGAGGAACGGCAACCCCTTGTCCATAACGTCTTCGAAGGAAGGGGCAACAGGGCGCCAAACAGCAAGACCGTACCCAATCTGAGGGGGCATGTTGATGAAACTTTCCATCGCAAGCCCCCCCTTGAAGCCGATCGCGGCCAGCGTGGCGTAGATTTCGTCCCAGTCACAGGTCCCCTCGCCTGGTGTGCCGCGGTCGCTTTCCGACAAATGAATGTAGCGCAAGTGTTCTCGTGCATCGAGGATACCGTTGCCCGCGCCCTTTTCTTCGATATTCATGTGATACGTGTCGAGATGGATGAAGATGTTGTCGGCCCCCACCTTTTCGATCATGTCGACCGCCTGCCAACCTGTATTGATCAAATGGTTCTCGTAGCGATTTACCGGCTCGATACCAAAGGCGATCCCAAGGGTCCTAGCATGTTTCGCGGCCCCCTCTAAAGCCCGAGCAATATTATCGTATTCTGCCTGCGTGGGTGGGACGCCTGTACGTTCTCCGATGCCGCCATAAGTGACGCCGGAAAGGGCTTCGGCACCCATCTTACTGGCCATGTTCATAGCATCGACAAGGTGCTCGATTGCGCCGTCTGGATTGACTGACGCCCAGTTTTGTTCGGGCAGCCCGAGCGAACAGACTGCTCGCATTTCGTGTTTTTCGAGCAAGTCGCGCGTGTGAGTCGCATCCACAACGCCGGTGTCCAGCAAGGCAATTTCTATGAAATCCATCTGGTAGGCCGCCGCAGCGGGTATCGTCCGCTCGGCCCCATCACGATCCCAATGCATGGTCCACATGCTGGTATGTACGCCGAAACCTTCCATGATCATGTCCCTCTTCGTCGTTTGTCTCGCCACCGTTCACCAACCCAGCGCAGCGCCATCACGCCAATCAGAAACAACCCCCAGACAGCGGTCGACAAATGCTGGTTGGCACCGATCAGGTTCAGACCCGATGAAAGTGCTTGCAGGATAGTCAAGGCCAGAACCACCGGTAGAACACGCCCAAACCCGCCAAATGGATCGATACCGCCCAGGAAACAAGCCAGCACTGTCACCAGCAGTAGGGCCTCGCCATGGCCAACTCGGACAGAATTGAAACGCGCCGCCATCAAAATCCCGGCAACGGCGCATATCACGCCCGAAATCGCGTAGATCAAGACAAGTGTCCGGCGCGTATGCAGGCCGGAATATTCAGACGCCTGGATATTCGAACCGATCATGTAGACCGAGAACCCGTGTCGTGATCGTCTTAGCATGATATGCCAAATGAGCGCGGCCACCAGAAAGACTATCATCGGAACTGGAACGCCCATAACGCTGCCGTGGCCCAGTACGTTCATGTACTCTGGAAATCCCGATATGTCCCCTCCACGCGTCAGGAACTCACCCAACCCTCGCAGGAAGATCATCATGGCAAGCGATACCAGAATGGGATGTGCACCGACATAAGCCACGACGACGCCCATGACAGCGCCCGAAGCAGCACCCGCCAGTAATGCAAGCACCACACCTAGCACAAAAGCCCCCAGTCCGGCATCAGGCCCCCCGAATTGTATCAAAACCCAAGCAAGTGCGAGACCCGAAATGTTGGCTTGAAAGATGATGGCAAGGTTCAGCCCACCCGAAAGAATCGGAACAAGCATTGCCAGTGTCAGCAACCCCAAGACCGGCATCTGAAACGCCATCGAGCGCAGGTTGGCACCGGTCAGGAACAAAGGGGTCGCAAAGGAAAACGCCAGAAAGACCAGGCCAAGAAAGACAAGTAATGGCAGGGTTTCCGCACCAACTGCCGTGTTGAGTTTGTCACGCAAGCTCATGTTGTGCCCACCTTTGCGACAGCTGTAGCGCCGCGTGGGAGCCGCCCAAAACTCAGGTTTGATGATGAGATGGCCAGCAGGATCGCCGCGCCGATGATCATTTGGAATGCAAAGGGCGAGATTCCAAGAAGGTTCAAACCGTTCTGCGTGATCGCAACAAACATCACCCCAAGGATGCATCCAAGAACAGTGCCTCGCCCACCACCAAGTCGAGCCCCACCGAGGACCACCGCAGCCAGCACGTCCAGTTCCCGACCGTATAGCGCATTTGGAACAACCTCTTGGGCAATGTTCACCTGCATCAGCCCCCCTATGCCGGCCATCATCCCGCACCAACCAAAGGCGACAATTTGCATCTGCCAGATATTCACGCCCGCACGCATTGCTCCCTCGGGGTTGTCGCCAAAGGCATAAAGCTGGCGGCCCAGAGTGGTCAGACGGATGAGGCCCCAAGTCGCGACGACGCAGACGATCATGACGGCAACTGAAAGATTCAGTTCCGACCAGGTTCCATCCGAGGCTTGTCGTTCAAAAATGAAAATACGATCAGTCCACCAATCTGGCAGGTTGTAGATGTTTCGACCTTTCGTGAAGAACATCAGCAACCCAAAGAACGCGTTGAAGGTGGCAATGGTGATAACAATAGAAATCACCCGAAACCCGTGGATCAAAAGAGCATTGATCATTCCAAGACCGATCCCAAGCAGACCCGCGACCAAAAACCCCACCGCCCAGTTTCCGCCCCCTATGCCCATGAAAACCTGCGCGGCCACATACTGAACGACCGAAGCCGCGACCGCGAAAGAAATATCGATGCCGCCAGCAATCAGGACGGCCAGAAGGCCCACCGCCCAGATCAGGTTCACCGCGTTATTGTTCAGCAACGACGTGATGTTGCCCAATGTCAGGAACGTGTCCGTACCAAGCGACAAACCAAGGACCATCAACAGCAGCACAACGCTGAGGCGCGCCTCGACGGGATGAGTACGAAACAAGTCACGCATAGATACGTGCCTCAAGTTCGGGAACGCTGGTCGCCCGTGGATCGTACTCGCCCACAATACGCCCATCCGCCATATGCAGCACACGGTCCGCATTGAACATCGCTTCGGTCACCTCGTCCGAAATCAAAAGGATCGCCAGCCCTTCTTCGGCCAAATGCCTAACGATGCGAAAGATGCCCGCACGAGCCCCGACATCCACACCCACGGTTGGGCTGTCGAGGATCAACAGCCGCGGCTCGGTTGCCAGCCATTTTGCCAGTACAACCCTTTGCTGGTTGCCGCCTGACAGCGTCGAGACAGCATCCTTAGGCTGCCCAATCTTGACTGCAAGTTCATTGATCCAGTGACAAACAAGATCGGCTTGGCGTTTGGCGGATAACAATCCGATCCCATTGAGAATGCGATCAAGCACTGAAATAGACGTGTTATCCGCGATTGATTGCGGCTGAATAAGCCCCAGGGACAGTCTGTCTTCCGACACATAAGCGACACCGCGCGCGATAGAGTCGCGGATCGAGGCAAATCGAACAGACGACCCTTCCATCCGGATTTCACCTGCATCGGGTGGTTTCATACCAATTAGTGCAAGGGCCAGTTCCGTGCGGCCGGCTCCGATCAAGCCCGTCAAACCCAGAACTTCACCACGCCGGATGGTAAGGGAAACATCGTAGAACTCTTCGTGCCGACTTAACCCAACGGTTTCCAGAACCGGTTCCGCCTGAGAACGGTCCTGAGCGCTGACCGTGTTCTCCAAAAGCGCCCCGGTCATAAGCTCGCCAAGACGGGATTGCGTCATACCCTCGGTCGGATAGACGCCGACAAGCTTGCCATCGCGCAGGACTGTGACCCGCTCTGAAATGTCGATCACTTCTGCCAATCGGTGGCTGACGAAGACGACAGCAATACCTTGTGAGGACAGCGTGCGAACGACCTCTAGCAATGAATCCGTTTCGCTTTGGGTTAGCGACGCCGTCGGCTCATCCATAAACACCAGACGTGCGTCGCCCATTAACGCCCGCGCAATCGCAACGATCTGACGTTGCGCAATTGGCAAATCACCCAGTCGTGTATCCAGGTTCAACGGCACCTTCAGGCGATCAAGCACTGCCTGTACGCGGGTCTTATAGCGACGTCCGAACGTCAGGCGCGGCACCAGTCCAACCATCTCATCAAAAGCGATGTTTTCCGCGACGGTCATATGCGGAAATAGCGCAAGATCCTGCCAAATAACCGCGATCCCCAACGCTCGGGCTTTTGTCGGGGAAATCGTGTCAACTGGCTGACCAAACAGTTGCAATTCCGCGCCAGGGTCAGCTGTATACACACCAGTAACAAGCTTGATCAGTGTGGACTTGCCACAACCGTTTTCTCCGGCAAGGCAATGCACCTCTCCCGAACGCACTTCGAAATCAACGGATTGCAGCGCCTTTACGC
The DNA here is from genome assembly GCF_056533095.1 of Ruegeria sp. H3. Lineage (NCBI taxonomy): Bacteria > Pseudomonadati > Pseudomonadota > Alphaproteobacteria > Rhodobacterales > Roseobacteraceae > Ruegeria > Ruegeria sp. H3. The sequence continues at coordinate 6,795 of NZ_JBQFOD010000003.1, forward strand.
CACCGAAGGTTTTTGAGACGTTTCGAAGCCTCAGCGCCGGGGCCGTGTTTGGATCAGTTTTCATGTATGTTCTTAATCTGAATGGAGATCCGCGATGCGCGGACCCCCAAATCGACAGTAAATCGTATCAGAGCCCCTTGGCAGCCAGCTCGTCAACAGTGCTCTTGTTAATCTCCAAGAGGTTATCGGTGATGATGTTGCGGGTTGCGGCATCCGGACTGACAACGCCCAATCCCTCGATCTCGGTTCCTTCCGAGATTTCTTCACCGTTCACCAGCATGTCGCCCAAAGTGACAAACACGCGGCCCGCCTCAGCTGGGTTCCACATGAACCCGCCAGAAATGACATCTTCTTTCAGCAGCTTCTGGCCCTGACCGGGTGAGAACGGCCCAAGCACATGGACCTTGCCGCCCAAGCGACGTTCCTCGATCGCGCGCCCTGCCCCGATCGGACCTTGGCTGCCAAAGGCAAGGAAGCCACGCAAATCAGGATTGGCTGCGATCAGGTCAAGTGCGGTCGAACGGCTGTCATCAACACTTTCTGCAACGCCATAACGATCACCCACCGGCTGCAACTTGTCGGAGCAGTTCTCAGCCAGCCAGGCGATGCCAGCATCCGCCCAAGCGTTGTGAAGCGGTACAGTCAGTGAACCCACATAAACAGCATAGGTACCCGGCTCTTCGGTTTTCTCACAAAGAAGCTTGGCATGCGCTTCACCGAATCCATCTGCAGAAGCCAGTTCGAAGTTCCAATCCACGTTGTTCAACCCGGGCCCTTCGTGCGCGATCACTTTGATCCCAGCGTCCAAGGCCTTCTGCAACACGGGTTCAAGCGCCGCCTCATCGTTGGGCACCACGCCGATGACATCCACACCCTTCGCAATGAGATCTTCAATCGCACGAACCTGAAGGGCCGGGTCGGCTGAGGTCGGTCCGATCATCTCGGCGCTGACACCCAGCTCACCGGCACGTTCCTTGATTCCTTCCTCCATAGCGTTGAACCAAGGGATCCCTCCAATTTTGACGACGATTCCCATAGTAGTCTCAGCAGCGACATTGGTTGCACCAAGAGCAAAAGCGCAGACTGAGGCTGCGAGTATCGGTCTAAGTTTCATAGTTTCCTCCCAGGTTGGCCAGCGCCGAAAAGACAGCGCACAGCAGAAATCAAACTGCACCATCGGTTGTTCTTTGTTGCGCAATCGATGGTGCAAAGGCTATATGGAACACACTAATCTTGTCAAAGGGGAATCTTCGGTGTCGACAACCGAGACTAAGAAACAGGTCACGATTTACGACATCGCCGACCGGGCTGGCACCTCGGCCAGTACTGTTGGTGCTGTTCTGAACGGCTCATGGCGCAATCGACGCATCAGTGAAAAGCGCGCCAAGACGATTCAGCAAATCGCAAACGAAATGGGCTATGCACCCAATATGCAGGCCCGCGCCCTTCGCAGCGTCAGGTCAAGCATGATTGGCATGATTATTCCGATGTACGACAACCGTTACTTCGGCGCGATCGCCGAACGTTTCGAAATGGCGGCCCGTGCCAGAGGGCTTTTGCCCATGACCTCTTGCACACATCGTGAACCAGAGCTGGAACTTGCGACGGTCAAGCAGATGCTGTCGTACAATGTAGACCGGATCGTCTGTGCCGGTGCCTCTGACCCCGATACCATCGCCCGGATTTGCAAGGCGCAGGGCGTTCCAACGATCAACCTTGATCTGCCCGGTACAGTAGCGACTTCCATCATTTCCGACAACTACACAGGCGCATATAGATTGACTGCAGCCCTGATAAAACATGCGCAAGCAAAAGGTCGGGATTGGCAGAACGAGTTTCTGTTCCTGGGCGGCCGCCCGACCGATCACAACACAAGCGAAAGAATACGCGGTTTCCGTGATGCGGTCTCGGACGCAGGGGCTAGACCTTTGGACGAGAACATACTGGCCTGCGGCTACGCAGCCGCCAAGTCTAAGGCCGCATTTGCCGCAAAGTTGAAAGAAACGGGCCGAATGCCGACTGCGATGTTCGTAAACTCGACGATATCGTTGGAGGGTGTATTTGATTGGTTGGCGCAGAATGACAGGGCCGCACTAGACACAATTCTGTTTGGAAGCTTTGATTGGGATCCGTTTGCTCAGTATATGGCGCAGAATCTGTTCTCCGTTCGACAGGATGTCTCGGCGATGGTGGACACGATGTTCAGGATTATTGATGGTGAACCACCCCATGAGCCTGAAATCATCCAGATTGCGCCAATTGTCATATCTGACAAATCAGGCTGCGACACCGCCTCCTCGTCACAGATTTAGCGAATAGTTCCCAGTTCGCCTTTTGGGCTCAAAAGCTGTGCCGAAGAAGTTCAAAAACTATTTCCGGAACGCGATGTACGTAGCCCTTAAGGTGCTGCCAATGCCTGACGTAGACGCCGTTCAACGTCTTGCAGACCCTTAAAGGCCTCGTAACGGGCATCATGTAGTTGTGCGGTCACGCCAGATTTTGGTGAGAACCGATCCTTTTCTGACGACATCCTCGCCATTGCCTCCTCAAGAGACGTTTCTGGCTGGCTTGCCACAGCACCTAGCATGGCTGCACCCAACAGAACCGGCTCAGGTGAGGTTGTCGATAGAACAGGAGCGCCGCTAGCGTCTGCCAAAAGTTGCTTGATCGTGGCGCTTTCCCCTGCGCCACCACTAATCGCGACGGTCGAAGGATGAACACCATGTGCGGCTTGCGCCTCCATAATCTGGCGCATCCCATAACCTACCCCAAGCACTGCAGCGACATAGGTTGCAATGAGGTCATCGCTATCATTTGCCAGCGTTAGGCCAGAAACGATTCCGGTTGCGTCCGGGTCGGCATAAGGGGCCCGGTTGCCCAGAAAATCCGGGACAATTATCCGGGACCCTGCCAGTCGGACTGCATCGCTTGCATCTGACACGCGCCGTTCGACCTCGCGCAAAAGAAACGATTGCAGCGACATGCCCTTTGCTTGCGCGAGGGAGGTTGCGTCGCTGCTTGATGGATGGCTCGTGATTAGGTGCGCGATCGCTTCCCCGGCCGTGGATTGCCCCCCTTCTGACAACCACATTCCTGGCACCATGGCCGAATAGTATGGCCCCCACACACCCGGAACCTTGTGCGCAGTCTTTGAAGTCGACATCGTGCAGGCGGACGTTCCGAATACATAGGCCATCGTCGACTCGGGTCCTGTTTCGGGATTAGCGCCTACGGTGCCGATACCCCCGGCATGAGCATCAATCAAACCCGCGCCAACGGGTGTACCTTCAAGCAACCCCATGCTCGATGCGGCTTGAGCGGTCAATCCCTGTGCCAGAGGTGTCCCGGGGGCCACGATCTTCTGCCCGATACGGGCATACTCCTCAGATGGCAATTCTGACAGACCAATCTGGTTGAAATAACTGTCATCCCACCGACGTTCATGTGCCAGGTAAGTCCATTTGCATGTCACCGTACAAGCGGAGCGATCCAGTGACCCAGTTGCGGCCCATGTCAAATAATCCGGCAGGTCAAAGAATTGGCCGGCGCTGCGGAAGGAGTCCGGCATATTCTCTTTAATCCACAGCAGCTTGGGCGTCTGCATCTCAGGAGAAATCCGCCCGCCAACATAGTCCAAAACGGGGTGGCCCAGTCCATTGATACGCTCGGCCTGATCCTTGGCCCGGTGGTCCATCCAAACGATTACGTTGCGCTCGGCCTTACCAGAAGCGCTGATACTCAGCGGTTGCATGGTTTGGTCCAGGACGACCATTGAACACGCCGCATCGAAACCAACACCTTTGACCTGCGAGGCCTCGATTCCACTCTCCTCAACCGCGCCTCGAACACAGGCACACACAGCCTGCCAGATGTCTGTCGAAGACTGCTCGGCTATATCGCCGGTGTCGCGCCACATTTGAATGTCTTGCTTTCGGCTGGCAAACAATGTGCCGTTGCTGTCGAAAACACCCGCCCTGGCACTGCCGGTCCCAACGTCTACGCCTACGAAACAGCTCATAGGTCCACCGCGTTTGGCAGGATGACAAGATCCCGGATCGTGACATTCGCGGGGCGGCTGAGCATGAAAACCACGCAATCGGCCACTTCTTTGGGTTGCATCAGACTCCCCTCGGCCAATGCTTGTTCCATTTTTTCCTTCGGCCAGTCATCCAGCAAAGCGGTCACTACAGGACCCGGCAAAACAGCGCCAACCCGCACACCATGCTTGGCAACCTGCCGTCTGACAGAGTGGGTGAAGGCCTGCACCGCATGTTTTGAGGCTGTATAGATGGGCTCCCACACGACGGGAATGACACCTGCGATGGAACTGGTCATGATGATATCACCCGACCCCTGTTTGGCCAGATATGGCAAAACCGCCTGCACCGAGCGAAACGCCGCATTTATGTTGAGGTTCAAAACACGATCCCACGCATCCGGATCGCCTTCCAGAACGTCCCCACCAATGTAAGCGCCAGCATTGGCGTGGAACGCGTCCAGACGCCCCGCTTTTCCGAGGATTTCTGGCAGCATCTGGTCCACGCTGTCAGGACTCGCAACGTCTGTAACGATTGAAAAAGCGTCGTCCCCCAAGTCATCGCAAACTGTCTTTAGTGCCGCTTCGTTCCGATCGACCAAAGCAACCGTGGCCCCTGCCGCGATACACTCTTTGGCACAAGCCAGCCCAATCCCCGACGCAGCGCCCGTTATCGCGATCACCTTGCCCGCCAGATCAACCATTCAGTTGCCTCCTCTACATCAAACCGTACCGTTTTTCCTCACCTTCCGGGAAGTCTCCGCAGTGCCGAAAACAGATCGACGGGCCAATCCCAAACCCAGAGGGTTGGTTTGCAAAACGCGTCATATGCTTGAATACCCCCCTTCGATCATCATGATCGCACCGTTCACTAGATCGGATGCGGGGGCAGCCAGATACAGGGCCATATCTGCGATCTCGACAGGTTCGCCAAAGCGGCCCAAAGGCGTTCGCTCGATAAACGGATCTTTCTTTTCCGGCGCCGACCATAGCTCTTTCCCCATTTCGGTTAGCACGACGGTTGGGCAGATCGCGTTGACCTGTACGTTGTACGGCGCAGCTTCGGTCATGAGCGATTTCGTCAGAGAATTGAGCGCCCCCTTGGAGGTGGCGTAGGCCGCGTGATCGGCTAGGGCAATAACACCCGTCTGCGATGAAATGTTGATGATCTTGCCCTGTCGGCGTTCCATCATGCCAGGCAGTACCGCGCGGGATAGGATAAAGGGCGCTGTTAGATTTACCGCCAAAGTGCGCTGCCAATCCGCCAGATCATAGTCAACAACCGGCCCGGTCAGGGCAATTCCGGCAGAGTTAACGAGAATATCGACCCGCCCAAAAACCTCCAATGCCCTGGCTGCGACCAAGGCCGTTTCTTCGGCATCAGCCAAGTCTCCGGTTATTGCTGCAAAATCTCGCCCCAATGCTTGAACCTCAGTTCCCAATTGCGCAAGCCGGTCCTTGTCGCGGCCATGCGCCGCGATGTCCGCTCCTGCATCCGCAAAAACCTGTGCAATTGAGGTTCCAATCCCTGAAGATGCACCGGTGATCAGCGCTTTCTTTCCCTTCAAACTGAAACGGGTTTCCCAGGGCATGAGCTATTCCAAATTCGTGTGATTGGCGCGCATATCCTCGGGCGTGACGGCCATCCTGTCGCGCAGGTCCAGCACAAGTAGCTCGAAGAACAGGAACATGAGCACCTCATAGAGCGACCCCATCGGCAGCACAGACGTGGCATCGGGACCTTGGTCTGCGGCCATGGTTTGCGCGGGAAGGTGAACGGTCAGATCCACAGCCTGTGGCACGGCACCCTCGGGTTCTGCAGTGATGCAGACAACTTTGGCACCGGCCTCCCGCGCAACGCCCACCAACGCCGCCACAGTCGAAAAATGCCCTGGTCCTGCGCTGACAAGCAGGATGTCCGATGCCCCGACCGGTGGCGCCGTCATGTCGCCGACCACATGGGCGTCACACCCCAAGTGAAACAGCCGCATCGCCAGCGCTTTCATCATCAGGCCCTCGCGACCGACACCGTAGCAAAGGATCTGCCGCGAATTGGCAAGAGCCTCAGATAAAGGCGCGATCTGTTTCAAAACGTGACCGGACAAGCCCGGTCGTAGTTCAGACAGGACCTGTTCGGCCAAATTGTCCAAAACGTCGGTCATGTTCGGTCCAACCGAATCTGGATTTTGACATCTGTTGGTCGCGCCTCAACTGCACGCTCGAACGCTTCGATGCTGTTCTCAAAGTCAAATGTTTTAGAGATTAGAGGTTTCACATCCACTTTACCCGACCCAAGCAATGCTATGGCCCGGTCATACATATTGGCATAGCGAAACACCGTCTCCATCCTGATTTCCTTGGACTGAGCCAGAACAATGTCGACCGGCACTGGATCGACCGGCATGCCTACCCAGACTACACAGCCCGCAGGGGCTACGGCATCGAGAGCGGTTTGAATTGAGGTGGCCGCGCCGGCGCATTCGAAAACCACATCCGCGCCCCATCCTTCGGTCGCGTCGCGCACAACGGCTGAGGGGTCATCGCGTCCGATCAGAACAGGTTCGATATTGTCATATTGCGCAGCAACCGACAGCTTTTCCTCAACCAGGTCAGAGATATAGACCTTGGCGCAACCACCGGCCAGCGCGGCCAGAGCCACCATTATGCCAATTGGCCCTGCACCGGTGACAAGCGCCACATCACCCGGTTTGATCTGCGCTTTGGTTGCTGCCTGCATGCCAATTGCAAAGGGTTCGACCATTGCCCCTTCGGCAAAGCTGATGTGGTCGGGCAAGCGATAGGTGAACGCCGCAGGATGTACGACCGAGGAGGTCAGGCAGCCATGCACCGGAGGCGTGGCCCAAAACTGCACAGATGGGTCCACATTGTAGGCACCAAGCTTTGCGGCCTTGGACCGGGTGTTGGGTATGCCTGGCTCCATACAGACCCGATCACCGACACCCAGGTCCGTTACGTCTGACCCAACCTCGGTGATCACACCTGCAGCCTCGTGTCCTAGCACCATAGGCGCGTTCACGACAAAGGGCCCAATCTTGCCATGGGTGTAGTAGTGAACATCGCTGCCGCACACCCCAACCGTATCTATCGCGACGCGGACATCCTCAGGGCCCAATGTCTTGGCCAGCTCAATCTCGCGCAGCGCAAGGCTGCGGGCTTTTTCCAGAACCAGAGCTTTGGCCATCCTACACCTCCCTTATGTTCTGTTGGTTTCAAGCAAAGCGGCTGCCGTGTTCTCATCCGTAACAAGTGTGTCGACAAAACCGCGCTTCAGGGCCGCAGCAATAATCGGCGTTTTATGAAGGCCACCAGCGGCCAGAATGACATTGTCTATTTCGGCCATCTCATCCAGCGACAGGCCAATGACGCACTGGTTCAACGGATGATCAATCAGCTCACCATCCGCATTCAAGATGTGCCCGGTGATATCGCCTACGCCGCCTTTGGCGACCAGATCGGCCGGATCGACCCCGTTGGGCAAGGCATCACGCACCAGCAGCGAACTCTCCAGATCCCCCGTAGCCAGCGCAATTGCACCGCAAGAGCGGATCTTTTCCAGCATATCCCGGATCACGTCCTGATCCATGAACAGTGCCTGACTCTCCGGGCTACCCGCATAAAGCGGCGCGGTGAAAAAGCTGTGCTCGGCGTTGCATAAATCAGCCAGCCGCGTGGTGATCTCGTACCCGTTCACGTCTGATCCGCGCGAGACACCGCCCATGATCGACACGATCTCAAGATCAGGACGGTCGAGCGGCTGCATGTGGCGCGTCGCAAGGTTCAAAGTGTTGCCCCAGGACATGCCAAAATGAGTCAGTTTCGGGTCGCACAAGACTTCGCCCAAATGCGCACCTAGCCCCGCAGCAACCAGCGGGGTGACTGACACACGGTCCTCAGGCGAAGGCACCACAACTGCGCGGGTCAGTTTGAACTGCCGCTCAAGCTCCCATTCAAATTGCGCCGCTGCCGCAAAAACGGAATCCACACTGACACGCAAAATGCCACGCCGCCGCGCCTCGCTGAGCGCTTTGTTGACACGCAGCCGCGTTGTTCCAAACCGCTCGGCCGCGTCGGCCTGTGTCATGCCCTCGACCTCACAGGCCCAGCACAGCCGCACCAATAGCTGTTCTTCCGGGTCGATCTGGTCGAGTTTGATATAGCGTGACATGGATGTCCTTTCCTTTTGGTTCCGTTCTACCGCAACGAAACGGGAAAGGGAGTGGTCGAAGACTTCATTTCACGGCTCCCATCGTCAGGCCACGCACCAATTGCTTGGAGGCGATGAGCGCGAAGATCAGAACCGGTATCACGATCAGCGTCGATGTGGCCATGATCTTACCATACGGCAAGTTGTAGCCTTCCATGAAAGACACGGCCATTGCGGGGGCCGTTTTGGCTTCGGTCCTGGTCAGGATCAGACCGAACATCAGTTCGTTCCACGAAAAGATGAAAGAAAAGATCGCCGATACGGCTACACCAGGCATGGCCAATGGCAGGCAGATTTTACGCATGATGGTAAACTGCGAGGCCCCTTCCAGCCGTGCGGCCTCGTCCAGATCATAGGGTATGCCTCTGAATTGATCTGTCACGATCCAGATGACGATCGGCAAGTTGAAGGTCAGGTATATCAGGATCAGCGTGATGTGTTTATCCAGCAGCGACAGGTTACGGGCGATCAGAAAGAATGGAAGAGCCAGAACAATGGGGGAAACCATCCGATTGGTGATGAACCAGAACCAAAGGTCTTTTTTTCCGCGAAACTCGAACCTGGCCAGCGCAAAGGCGGCAGGAACGCCCAGAACTAGCGCCAGCAGCGTCGTAGAGATTGCAATGATCAGCGAATTGATCAGTGTCCGTAGTACCCCGTCTTCGAACAGGGCCTCACGATAGTTGGCCAGTGTCGGTTCGAATAGCCACACGGGGGGCGATTCAAGCGCTACCACCTGCGTTTTTAAGGAAGTCGTGACCATCCAGTAAAACGGGAAGACACAGACCAGAATGATCAAAGCCAGCAAGGCAATCTGAGACCAGTATGAGCGGGTCGTCATCATAGCTCAGACCTCTTTGTAGAAGACGCGGATATAGATTTGCGCCAGTACAATGGTGATGATCAGCAGGATGATGGCCTGCGCCGAGGCCAGCCCCTGATCGAAGCCGCGAAAACCGACCCGTTGGATCATAAGCGAAATGAACTCGGTCGACGATCCCGGTCCGCCACGTGTTAGGGTGAAAACCATATCGAACAGCTTCAACGTGTCCGCTGTCCGCAGGATCAGCACCGCAACCAGACCCGGCACCAGAAAGGGCAGTTGCACATAGCGCAGAACAATCCATTTGGACTTGGTTTCCAGGCGCGCGGCCTCTTCCACTTCGCCCGGCACCATGGTCAGACCTGCCAGAAGAACCAGCGCTACAAACGGTGTCCATTGCCAGACGTCCCAGAACACAATCATGGCAAAAGCATTCTGGGGATCGCCGATCCAGTTTATGTCGGCCCCGCCCAAAAGCTGGTTCACTACGCCAAACTTCTGGTTGAACATCACCTGACCCAGCAGGCCCACAACCGCGTAGGTCGTGGCCATCGGTAGAACGAGGCTTAGGCGCGCCATTGTTTTTACCAGTGTCAGACCAGGTTGATGCAACACCAACGCAATGCCCAGACCGAGTGCGATTTGCAGCGGCAGGGCCGTACCCAGCAAGAAAAACGTGCGGCCCATCGCCTGCCAGAACACTTCATCCGTCAGAACGGTCCAATAATTTTCGAAACCTATGAACTCGACCCGTTTCAGCTTTGTAAGGTTGTAGAAATGCGCTGAAGTCCAAGCCGCGTAAAGCAATGGCGCGATGCCCACCGCGGCAAGACCAATGACCGCTGGACCGATGAATGCAAATATTGTTCTGCGGGGTACTTGGCCGCGCATATCCGTCCTCCAGCTGACCCTCTCGAACCGGGTACAGGGGCGCCAAATATGCGCCCCTGAATCTATGTTTTACTGAGCCAGCGGCTTGTCGCCAGAATAGTATCCGGCTGCGTCCAGTACAGCCTCCATCCGGGTGCCGATTTCTTGCGCACCTTCCTCGGTCGAGACCTCACCCAGCATCATTTTTGTGCCCCATTCCTGAACGATCTCGGTGATCTCGGGCCATTCCGCGAAACGGGGGCGGAATTCCGGCACGCCGTCTTGCCAGCTCTCGACCAGCGCGGGCACAAACTTGAAGTCTTCCAGACCGTCTTCCTGATAGACAGACTGACGGGCCGGAACACCACCGCGCTCAAGGTATTCTCGTGCGTTGGCTTTCGAGGTTGCCCACTGGATGAACAAATAGGCTGCCGCTTGTTCGGCTTCGTCTGCTTGCGAAGCTACTGCCAGAGAGAACCCACCAAGTGCTGGCTTGCGGCCCGCAGGGCCTGTGGGCTCGGGTGCGATTTCAACGCAATCCGCCACTTTCGATGTCTCGGGCGAGACGACCGACGAATAGAAGGCCGACCATTCGGTGATCATTGCGATGTCGCCTTGACTGAACCCATTCACGGTTTCGGCATGGTCATAAGCCACGATACCGTCAGGCATGTATTCCATCAGTTCCTGACGGAACTTTAGTCCTGCCTGGCTTTCGTCACTCATCAGATTGGACTTGAATTCATCGTCTAGGAACGAACCGCCAAAGGGCCAAAGCATCCTTGCAAAGCTGTCGGCAGACTGGGTTTCATTCCGCTTGGACTGCAGCGCAAAGGCGTATTTTCCGTCTTTTGTCAGCGCCGGGCCATATGTGTCCTTCAGCTCTTGCCAAGTTTCCGGTGGGCCGTCGAACCCGGCTTCTTCCAGCATGCAGCGATTATAGAACATCAGGCCGGAATAGTTGTCGAACGGCAGGCCATAAAGCGTGTCATTCCATCCACCAAAGGCGTTCAGCACCAGCGGAAAAAAGTCATCGATGTCCAGATCTGGATCAACTGCGTCAGGGAACTTTGCCTGCACATCCGCCAGCGGAATGATCCAATCGTTCTCTGCAAAGTTGCCTATCCAAACAAGGTCAATCAGTGCGATATCCAGATCACCGCCAGCCACAAAATCCCGCACCTGTTCACCCAGAGCGTTCTCATAGGGATGCTTTATGACGTTTACCCTAATTCCCGTTTCCGCTTCGAACTCGGGCAGCATGGCTTCGATCGCCTCATAGCCCGGGCGCAGCAGGAACACGACGTCAATGGTTGTGCCTGCATAGGGTTCGGCAGCCTTTTTTAGGCTCCAGTTATCATCTGCAACTGCCGCACCGGTCACGATGATGCTGGCGACGGCTGCGGTACCCAGCAAGTTTCTAAGAGTTTTCATTCTCAGGTCTCCTCCCAGTTCAAAATTCTTTTGCATACTAGTTCATACAAAAGTATTTTTCCGACTTGAAAGTCAATACATTTGTTTCTACTGATAAACAAAAGATAATTTGCGGACCGCAGCGTTCGCCGTTGGGGAGGGGTTGCCTTGGCTGGCATCAGAATTGAAGGGCTCGACAAGTTTTACGGTGAAACACAGGCGCTGTTCGATGTCAGTCTGGACATCAAGGACGGAGAGTTTGTTGTATTCGTAGGGCCATCGGGTTGTGGCAAATCAACCCTTTTGCGAACACTGGCTGGATTGGAGGGTGCCGACTCGGGGCGTATCGAGATTGACGGGCTGGACGTGACGCATGCTGAACCTGCCGACCGTGAGCTAGCGATGGTGTTCCAGTCCTATGCCCTCTACCCGCACATGAGCGTGCGCGAAAACATGGATTTCGGCATGAAAGTCAACGGATTTGCGCCTGCCTTGCGGCAGGAACGGATCGCCGAAGCAGCCCGTATCCTACAGCTGGAAGACTATCTTGATCGCAAGCCCTCACAGCTGTCGGGTGGTCAGCGCCAGCGTGTGGCCATTGGTCGGGCCATCGTCAAAAATCCAAAGGTCTTCCTGTTTGACGAGCCGCTGTCCAATCTGGACGCCAAACTGCGGGTGCAGATGCGGGTCGAGCTGGAAGGCCTGCACAAACAACTCGCCGCAACGATGATCTATGTGACCCATGACCAGGTTGAAGCCATGACAATGGCCGACAAAATCGTTGTTTTGAATGGCGGACGCGTCGAGCAGGTTGGAACTCCGATGGAATTGTATCATTCACCCCGGTCACGCTTTGTTGCCGAGTTTATCGGTTCCCCGGCCATGAATGTGTTTGCGCCCAGTAACACAGTGAGCGGATTGACCATCAAGCCGGAGGCGGCTTTCGTCGGCTGCCGCCCCGAACATCTTGAGCTGGTGCAACAAGACGCGGGCAATACCGACGCCATGGTCAGGGTCAAGGAACAGCTGGGAGGCGAGAGCTTGCTATACCTCACACTCCCTGACAATAGCGAGATCGTAGCGCGCGTCGGCGGTGACGACGATACACCTGTTGGTCAAACCGTAGGTGTTCGAGTCCCCGAAAATCGACTGCATCAATTTAGTGCCGACGGGCGCGCATTGTAACGGTGCGCGCGATGGCAGGCGACAACGCCAAGGGTTCCAAGCCGGATGCGCAGCCTCCTATATCGCTTGAGGCGTTCGATCTGATTATTTTTGATTTTGATGGAGTTATTGCCGATAGCGAGATCATCTCGCTGTCCACATTAAAAGAAACTCTGACAGAGTATGGTATCGACCTGCAGGCACAAGAGGTCCGAAGCCTATTTCTAGGCAAATCTCTCTCGACAATTGAAGCTTTTGTTACTGAGCACAGCACAACCTCTGCCAGAGGTTTTGCGCATACATGGCAGGCCAAGTTGTTCCGACGTTTCAAGCGGGAACTCTCACCTATTGCTGATGTCAAAGATTTTTTGGGAGTGTTGACTAGGTTGAACCTTCCGTATTGCATCGCCTCCAGCGGGACGTTCGAACGGATCAGTGTTGCCCTGACGGCGATGCAGATGACCGCGTTGTTTGATAACATCTTCAGCGCCGAGCAGGTTGAACACGGCAAACCAGCACCAGACTTGTTTCTATACGCCGCTGCTCAGGTTGGTGTTCCCCCCAGAAACTGCCTTGTGATCGAAGACTCACCTTATGGCGTGCGCGCTGCCAAGACGGCTAACATGTATTGTGCCGGATTTGTGGGTGGGGCGCATCTACGTGGTATTGAAGACCAGCATGGCGAGTTTCTTCGTCAGCAAGGAGCTGATCTGATCATATCATCCTATGAATCACTTGCGCCCGCCCTATTCAGGTAGCGGGCAAAAAAAGTAAACGATTTACAGGCACCAATGGGGGACAACGTGGCATGAGCTACCTTGGCATTGATCTGGGAACATCCGGGCTTCGCGCCCTGCTACTGGCAGAAGATGGCAGCGTGATCGGATCTGCTGAGCAGTCTTACTCATCTGAACACAAACACCCCGGTTGGAGCGAACAGAACCCGGCGGATTGGATCACGGCGCTTGAAATGGCGGTTGGCGAATTGCGCGGTAGTCACTCCGAGTTTACCGACCTCCGCGCTGTCAGCGTCGCAGGACATATGCATGGCGCAACTCTGCTGGATTCTGCAGGCGACGTGATCCGGCCTTGCATTCTGTGGAATGACACGCGCTCGGATATTGAGGCACAGCATCTGGATGCCATGCCCGGCGTTCGTGAGATTTCAGGCAACATCGTGTTTCCCGGTTTCACGGCGCCCAAACTGCTCTGGGTCAAGGCTCATGAGCCTGAAAGTTTCGCCCGCGTGGCCAAGGTCCTGCTTCCTGCGGCTTATTTGAACTACTACCTGACCGGCGACTATGTCGCCGATATGTCGGACAGTGCCGGAACATCCTGGCTGGACGTGTCGGGCCGCGCGTGGTCCGACACCTTGTTGACCGCCGGGCAGATGAGCGAAACACAGATGCCGCGGCTTGTCGAAGGATGCCAGCCAGCAGGCACCTTACGGCCCGATTTAGCGGCAAACTGGGGCGTCAGTGGCAGCGTCGTTGTTGCGGGTGGTGCGGGAGATAATGCGGCAGCTGCCTGTGGCCTAGGGGCTTTGAATGAGGCTGATGGCTTTCTGTCTCTCGGAACCTCAGGCGTTCTTTTGGCTGCGCGGGATGGTTACTACCCTGCCCCTGATTCCGCACTGCACACGTTCTGCCACGCAGTTCCTGATCGCTGGTACCAGATGGGTGTCATGTTGTCGGCAACAGATAGCCTAAACTGGCTCGGTCAGATCACTGGCAAGACTCCATCCGACCTGACGCGCAATCTGGGCGACACTTTGTGTACGCCCGGTCGCGTGCAGTTCTACCCCTACCTGTCCGGAGAACGCACACCCCATAACGACGCCAGCATTCGCGGCAGCTTTACCGGGCTGGGAAAGGATACCGACCAGAACGACCTTACCTGTGCGGTGCTCGAAGGCGTCGCCTATGGATTGAGCGACTCGTATGATGCACTGGCGCAGACTGGAGCCCGCATAGACCGTCTGATCGGTATCGGCGGTGGAGCGCAATCACGGTACTGGGTAAAACTGATCGCAACCGTTCTGGATGTGCCCATAGAGTTGCCGCAGGATGGTGAGTTCGGTGCCGCACTTGGGGCAGCTCGACTTGCAATGATCGCTGGATCCGGAGCGTCGCCAGAGGACATCCTCAAGCCTCCCAGAATTGGTGAGCGGGTGCTTCCGGACAGTAATATGACAGAGGCATTCAACGCGTCAAAAATCCGCTTCCGCGCGGCATACGAACACCTTCAGGAAATATCGTCCAGCCGGGGATAGACGTGCTTGGCAAGTAGTTCTGTAAGACAACTTGAACCAGTTCCAAATACGCCAATAGTGCGGTCCTATGTGCCGCACATACTTAGCACCACTCGGAAAAAGCGGCGCAACGTGTCAGCTCGGAGGTGTCTCGACTGGTTAGAGTTCGCTCTTGGTTGATCACCCGATTTCCCGACGGAAGGGATAAAAAGTCGTGATCGTTCCAACCATGATCGGTGTAATCCTGAACACATGCAAAAGGGCGGCCCATTCCGCCCGACTCTGCTTGATGGGAATGTCCGCCTTGTCAGATTCTCGACGGGACCCAGCCGCCTGAACTCACACTCAAGCGTCTGGTCAGCATGACTCACCCACTTGACTGGATCGAACGAGAGCGACTGTTCGGCTTCTGACATCTCGAAGTCCTGCGACCCTGATACAGGGCTCGCCCTCCCTGATCCGGCGGAACAATTCCGGGTCAGAAAACACAACTGAAGTGAGACAGGTATGAGTGGCGGGGAGACAGGGATTCGAACCCTGGGAACGCTCTCACGTTCAACGGTTTTCAAGACCGCCGCATTCGACCACTCTGCCACCTCCCCGTCGGAGGCCCGGTCTAAGCCCAACTGAGATCATAGGCAAGCCGAAATCGGGAAATCTTGCTCAAGCCTGCGCAGCAGCCTTTCCTTGGACCTTCAGCCACGTTATGATCTGGCCTTAAGATCGCAGCAGACTGGCGCTTAGAACCGGTCATTCGGCGGGGCTGGAAAAAAACGAAGCCCTTTCAGGCAAGGGAACAAGAGATGAAGCGAGCGACACAGACACGCGCAAATCCGCGAGGACTGGCTGTACTAGCTGTGACTTTGACAGTTTTGTCCGGGTGTGACGACGTTCTTCAATCTCAGGACGGATCAACGAAGCCCAGGAGCGACAGCGCGGACAATTCGACAATCGAACTCGTACCTCAGGTCACCAACAGCTCGCAGCGCGACATTGAGGCACCGGATGTGTTTTCGGTAACCGAAGCTGGGCTTTGGGATGGGCGGCCTTCGCTGGGCGGCATCTGGGTGGCGCATCCTGATGTTAACCAACCAGAACGCGTTTTGATCAAGAACACCGCGAACAACAAAAGCGTCACTGGCGCCCTGTTCCGGCGTCAGGCGAACTTGCCGGGGCCTGCCTTGCAGGTTTCCTCTGCCGCGGCGGAAAAACTGGGAATGCTGGCCGGTGCGCCGACGCGGGTCAGCGTTATAGCCCTGCGCAGGGAAGAACCTAAAGAAGAACCACCCGCTGAGGAACAGACGCCCGAGGCCGAAGCTCCGAAAGAAGAAACCGAAGTTGCAGCCGCTGCGCCTGAAACAGAAACCGAGGCTGCTGCACCGGAAAAGCCGGCCAAGCGCAAGTGGTGGCAAAAGAAAGAACCCGCTGCTGCCGCGGGCGCAGCGGGCGCTGCTGCAGCGGCGGCTGGCTCGGCCAGTGAAGAGGCTGCGGAAGCTGCGGTAGACAGCGCCTCAGCTGCTGGGGCCGCCGCACCGGGCCTATCAGACGCCCCTGTCGAAGCCCCGGCTGATAAGCCCGCCAAACGCAAATGGTGGCAGAAAAAGCAACCCGAAGAGATAACGGCCACACCGCTGGACCCGATCGAAGGGGCAGCCGCCGCGATTGAAGCGGCCGAGGCCACTCCGGCAGCGGCCGCAGCTGCCGCCCCTGCTGCATCGAACTTGACAAAGCCCTATGTTCAGATCGGCACGTTTAGTGTTGAAGCCAATGCAAACACAGCCGCAGAAAAAATCCGTAAGAATGGTATGGCTGCCGAGGTCCGTGCGCTTGAGGCTGAAGACAAAACCGTCTGGCGCGTTCTAGTCGGCCCTGCCACAACACGCGCCGATCGCAAGGCGATTCAGACCGATGTCAAAGACCTGGGCTTTACCGACGCATTCACCGTGTCCAACTGATAACAGGAGGCGCCTCGTGCTATCCGCAATTCGCACATCCGTATTTACCCTAGGGATGGCTGTCCTGGCCCTGCCCGCACACGCGTTTGATACCACGGCGCGTGCCGCCTATGTGATCGATCAGTCAACCGGAACTGTACTTCTGTCGAAAGACGCTGATCAACCGCTGCCGCCCGCGTCGATGTCGAAACTCATGACCCTCTATGTCGCGTTCGAAGCGCTGCGCGATGGGCGTTTGACCTTGCAGGAAACTTTGCCTGTATCTGAACACGCGATGAGCTATGGCGGCTCGACCATGTTCCTGAACACGCAAGATCGTGTGACGGTCGAGGATCTGTTGCGCGGTATTATCGTTCTGTCGGGCAATGATGCCTGCGTGGTGATCGCCGAAGCGCTCAGCCCCGATGGGACCGAGGCGGGATTTGCCCGTTACATGACCCAACGCGGCAAACAGATGGGCATGGACAATTCCAACTTTGCCAATTCAAACGGCTGGCCCGCCGCAGGGCATATGATGTCGGTGCATGATCTCGCGGTTCTTGCGGATCGCTTGATCAGCGATTTCCCGGAATACTACCCGCTATTTGCTGAAGAAGAGTTCGAATTCGACGGGCGCGCGCCATCGAACAAACGCAACCGGAACCCTCTGCTGCGGCTGGACATCGGGGCCGATGGGCTCAAAACCGGCCACACGCAAGAAGCGGGATATGGCCTGGTCGGATCGGCCAAACAAGGCGACCGCCGGGTGATCTTTGTCCTCACCGGTCTCGACAGTACCGCTCAGCGGGCAGAGGAGGCTGAGTCCGTGGTTAACTGGTCGTTTCGAAATTTTGTCGAGAGGACAGTTGCCACCGAAGAAACGCCGATAGCCGAAGCCAAACTGTGGATGGGTGAGAAGAAGACCGTGGGGTTGGTGCCCGAGGGCGATCTGAACGTTCTGTTCCCGGTTTTGGGCACTCAGAACGTTCAGGCAGAGGTCGTATACGACGGCCCGATCAATGCCCCTGTTGCCAAGGGCGATCAACTGGCGGAACTGGTCATCAAACCCGAAGGCCTGCCCGAAATTCGCCGCCCGCTGGTTGCAGCCGAGGATGTGCCTCTGGGTGGGTTCATGGTGCGCATGATGACCGTGGGCGGTATTGTTCTGAAAGACGTGATCAATAACCCGCTGGAGTCGATGTGACGAAACGCGGGTTATTCCTGACCTTTGAAGGCATTGACGGATCAGGTAAATCAACTCAGGCCCGGATGTTGGCCGAGTTTCTGCGCGAGACGGGCCACCAGGTCATTCTGACGCGCGAACCTGGGGGATCGCCCGGAGCTGAGGAAATCCGCAGGCTGGTGCTGGAAGGCGACCCGGATCGTTGGTCGGCTGAAACCGAAATTCTGCTGTTCACTGCTGCCCGCCGCGACCACCTGGAACGCACCATCGAACCAGCGCTGGCCGATGGCAAGGTGGTGATCTGCGACCGCTTTGCCGACAGCACCCGCATGTATCAGGGCCTCTCGCGTGGTGATCTGAGGGGCATTGTGGACCAGTTGCACAGTCTCATGATCGGACGCGAACCCGACATGACCCTGTTGGTCGATATGGACCCGGAAATCGGCCTGTCCCGCGCCAAAGGCCGCCAGGGCACCGAGGAACGGTTTGAAGATTTCGGCCCTGCCTTGCAAAAACAGATGCGCTCTGGGTTTCTGGCTTTGGCCGACGAGTTTTCCGACCGGTTCCGCGTCGTCGATGGCAATCGCGACATGGACAGCGTTGCACAGGATGTGAGAGATATCGCCCAGGCAGCTTTGCGATAGACGATGAGCGACGACACCTCAACCCCAGATCAGGCGCCCGGCGCGCCGCATCCGCGTGAAACCTCGCGCCTTTTTGGACAAGACACGGCAGAACAGGCGTTTCTGACTGCCTATACCTCGGACCGGTTGCATCACGGATGGCTTCTGACCGGCCCGCGCGGCGTTGGAAAGGCCACATTGGCCTGGCGGATTGCGCGGTTTCTTCTGGCAACGCCTCCGGCTGATGACGGTGGGCTATTCGGCGCACCTCCACCCCCTGAAACACTGGATATTGATCCGGACCATTCGGCCTCGCACCGTATCATGGCGGGGGCAGAGCCCGGTTTGGCGGCCATCACACGCTCGCTGAACGATCAGGGGCGGTTGCGCGGCGAGATTGTCGTGGATGACATCCGCAAGTTGGGTAAGTTTTTTGGCTTGTCCTCGGCAGATGGCGGGCGGCGCGTGGTCATTGTCGACTCCGCTGATGAGATGAATGTCAGCGCCGCAAATGCTCTGTTGAAGATGCTTGAGGAGCCACCCGCGCGAACCACGCTTCTGCTGATCTCGCACCAACCTTCGCGCCTGTTGCCGACGATCCGGTCACGTTGTCGGACGCTGCGATTGTCGACTCTAGGACCTGAGGACATGCAGGCCGCACTTGCGCAAAGTGGGGCAGAATTGCCAACGCAGCCCGATCATCTGGCCGCTTTGGCTGCCGGATCGGTCGGCGATGCGGTGCGTCTGATCAATGTGGGCGGATTGGACCTCTATGCCGAACTGATCGCTATTCTGGGCACGCTGCCCCGCATGGATCGCCAACGCGCTTTGAAGCTGGCCGAAACCGCCGCCCAGCGCGGCGCGGCCGAGCGGTTCGAACTGTTATTGACACTGATCGACATCGCTCTGTCCCGCCTGTCCCTGACCGGTGCAACCGGGGCGCCGCCCGCGCCTGAAGCCGCCCCAAACGAGGCCGAGACGCTTGCCCGCCTGTCCGCCTCGCCTCATCAGGCCCGCCGCTGGGCCGAGGTTGCCGCGACAATCACAGCCCGCGCACGTCATGGTCAGGCGGTGAACCTTGACCCTGCCGCTTTGGTCCTAGATACGGTGTTCAAGATACAGGAAACCGCCGGTCAGAGCAGATGAGCGATACGCCCGAAATCACCGACAGCCATTGCCATCTGGACTTCCCCGATTTCGAAGGGCAGCTGGACCAGATCATCGCCAACGCCGCCGATGCAGGTGTGACCCGGATGATCACGATCTGCACCCGCCTGCGCAATGAACCCACCGTCCGCGCCATCGCCGAGGCGTACGCTCCGGTCTTCTACGCCGCAGGCACTCACCCGATGAGCGCGGCAGACGAGCCGATGGCGACGGTGGATGAGCTGGTCGCCCTTGCGCAGCACCCGAAATTCGTAGGCATTGGCGAATCCGGGCTGGACTATCACTACACCGCAGATAGTGCCGAGGTGCAGAAACAATCGCTGCGCATCCATATCGAGGCTGCTCAGCGCACGGGCCTGCCGCTGATCATCCACGCCCGCGCCGCCGATGACGACATGGCCCGCATCCTGACCGAGGAATACCGCAACGCGCCCTATTCCTGCGTCATGCACTGCTTTTCATCGTCCGCCGAACTGGCCCGCGCCGCTTTGGATTTGGGGTTCTACCTGTCCATGTCCGGCATCGTTGCCTTCCCCAAAAGCCAGGAGCTGCGCGACATCTTTGCTGCAGCCCCTGTCGATCGCATTCTGGTGGAAACCGACGCGCCTTATCTGGCCCCACCACCCTATCGCGGTAAGCGCAACGAACCCGCGTATACCGCGCATACAGCCCGCAAAGGGGCCGAGGTGTTCGGCATGGATTACGCCGCATTCGCCGCACAAACTCAGTTGAACTTCGACCGCCTGTTTTCCAAGGTCACCCAGTTTAAGGCCGCTGCATGAACTTACTGCGTTGCACCATTCTGGGCTGCGGATCTTCGGGCGGCGTGCCGCGCCTGGGCGGGCAATGGGGTGATTGCGATCCCGCGAACCCGCGTAATATCCGCCGCCGCTGCTCTCTGCTGGTGGAACGGGACGGGCCGGATGGCACTACATCGGTGCTGATCGACACCACACCGGATATGCGCAGCCAGTTGCTGGACACGGGAACCGGACGATTGGACGGGGTCGTCTATACCCACTCGCACGCGGATCACATGCATGGGATCGACGATCTGAGAATGATCGTCTTCAACATGCGAACCCGCGTTCCAGTCTGGGCCGATGGTGATACGCAAAACGCCCTGCTGGGTCGGTTTGGGTATGCGTTCATCCAGCCCGAAGGCTCACCCTATCCGCCGATCCTCGATCTGAAATCCATTGATGGCGCGTTCGAAATCGACGGTCCCGGCGGCCCGATCCCGTTTGAGCCATTCAAGGTGAACCACGGTTCGATCGACTCGCTGGGCTTCCGGATGGGTAACCTCGCCTACCTACCGGATGTCGCGGAAATCTATAACGACGCATGGCCAAAGATGGAGGGGCTGGATTGCCTTATCATCGACGCCCTGCGCCGGTCACCTCACCCCACCCATGCGCATCTCGAAAAGACACTGGGTTGGATCGAGCGGCTTGGCCCGAAACGCGCGGTTCTGACCAATATGCATATCGATCTGGATTATGCGACGGTCGAGGCCGAGACACCTGACAATATCACCCCCGCCTATGACGGGATGGTGATCGAACAGGCGCTGTAAGCCGCTGCTCTGCGCGAGCCAGATATCGTCAAGCCGCGGGGCGATATGCTTCAAAGCCTGATCGACGTCATCCTTCCGGTCTTTCTGGTCATCGGCGCAGGCTATGCAGCAACACGGTCTGGCTATTTCAAAGAAATTCATGTCGACGGTTTGATGAAATTTACGCAGGGGTTTGCCATCCCCTGCCTGCTATTTCTAGCCATTGCGCATCTGGACCTCAGCGCCAGTTTCGATCCGCGCCTGCTGATCAGCTTCTATTCCGCTGCTGCCCTGTGCTTTACCGCAGGGCTGTTCGGGGCACGGTTGATCTTTGGGCGCGATTGGGAGGATTGCGTTGCCATCGGCTTCTGTTGCCTGTTCTCAAACTCGGTCCTGTTGGGCCTGCCCATCACGGAACGCGCCTACGGGCCGGACAACCTGACGGGCAACTACGCCATCATCGCCTTCCACTCGCCCTTTTGCTACGGCGTCGGCATCACGGTGATGGAAATTGTTCGAAATCGCGGTCATGGCGGCATACGCATGGCGCGGTCGGTTTTGTCTGCGATGTTCAAGAATGCCCTGATTCTGGGTATCGCGCTTGGGTTTGTCGTGAACCTGTCGGGTATTGTCATACCTCGGGTGGTCGATGAGGCCCTTGGCCTTGTGACCCGTGCGGCCTTGCCCGGCGCCTTGTTTGCGCTGGGGGGCGTGCTGGTTAAGTACAAACCCGAGGGCGATTTAAGGACGATTGCTTACGTTTGTTGCATTTCCCTTATGCTGCATCCTAGTCTGGTTTGGATCTTTGGCGCGTCCACAGGCCTGCCACAGGACCTGTTTCGCTCGGGCGTGTTAAACGCAGCGATGGCGCCGGGTTTTAATGCCTATATCTTTGCCAATATGTATGGCCGGGCCAAGCGGGTCGCCGCGTCATCTGTACTGATCGGAACTGCAGCGTCCATCATAACCGTCTGGCTTTGGCTGACCCTTTTGGGATAATCCCCGCCTTGACTTACACGTCCGGCGCGACACCTATCGGGCAAACAGAAGGAACCACATATGCCGCAGGCCATTATCGTTGCCCATGGTCAACCCTCGGACCCGGATCCGGCAGAGGCGTCTCTTGCCCGATTTGCGGCTCAGGTCGATGCTCTGACCCAGGATGTCTCGGTGCATTCGGCCACCTTGGCAGCCCCTGGCCGGCTTGAGGCGGTGATGGACGAACTGCCATCTGATGCGGTGATCTATCCTTTGTTCATGGCCAAAGGCTGGTTTGTGACCAGTGCCTTGCCCAAACGCGTCGGCAACCGTGGGCTTCGGATTCTGGACCCGCTTGGCGTCGATCCTGAGTTGCCAACTTTGGTGTGCACCGCCCTGCGCGAGGCTTTGACGTCAAAGGACTGGGTCACCGAAGATACAGATCTGGTGATCGCCGCCCATGGATCTGGGCGCAGCCGCAATCCATCCGCTGTGACATTGGAGTTCGCCGAAAATTTGGGCGGGCTGCTGCCTTTCAGGACCCTGAAAGCCGGGTTTGTTGAAGAACCCCCATCCATCGCAGATGCGGCAAGCGGTGCCGGTGCGCAGTCTCTTTGTCTGCCCTTCTTCGCTTGCACCGGAGGCCATGTGCTGGAAGATGTCCCACAGGAACTGGAACGTGCAGGATTTCAAGGCGCAACCCTGCCGGTTGTCGGAGAGCTTCCACCCATTCAACGCCAGATCGCCCGCAAGCTCGACGCGGCCTTTGCGGCGGCGTAGCGCAGATCAGGTGCGGGCCTGTGACAGGCTGGAATATAACCGATGGCGCGACCGCCCTTCTCGTTTGGCCTGATACAAGGCCAGATCGGCGGCATGCAGTAAGTCAGCCGCTTTTACCGTTTCGAACTGCGTCGACAGCGCGGTTCCGATGCTTGCGGATATGCGGCAGGGCTGTTGTTCGAACATCATCGGTTCGTTAAGACGCTTGATCAGACGATCCGCTATAGATGACAGAATTTCTTCCTGGGTCAGACCTTTGAAGATGATGACGAACTCATCACCCCCAACCCGCGCTACCATATCGTTCGACCGGGTTTCCTCGACCATGATCTGGGCGGCCTGTTGCAGCACATAATCCCCGGCTGCATGCCCCAAGCGATCATTGACGGATTTGAAGAAATCAAGATCCAAATGCATCAGTGCAAATGTCGCGTTTGCCGCGCTGAGCTGCGCCAACATGTGATCCATCGCGCGGCGGTTTTTCAGGCCAGTCAATGTGTCGGTGTACGCCTGCTCTTCAGCGGCAAGCATCGCCCCCTGCAGCCGCAGGTTCAGCGAGCGTGACGCCTCCATCGCGGCAGATTTTGCCTCGACCAGATACAGCAGTTCGATCGCCAGATCGGTGCCCGAGAAATCGGCACTAGTCAGGGCATAATCCCGCACCGCATCCAGAATTGAAATCCCGAAAGACAGATTGATCACTGCCCCGCCGCCATCCGGCAATGGGGCGACCAGGCCCTTCAAAGCGGTGCGTGGCTCATCATGGAACTTCAGATGCAGCTTTGCACCGGCCATGGACATCAGCGCCGGAATGGTCGTGACGGTCCGTGGTCGGATCAACTGGAACACATCCAGAAAGCTTTTGCCGATCAGGGGCGTATCTGGTCGCAGCTTTTGCAATGTCGGTCCGACCTTCTGGATAAGACCTTTGTCATCCAGCAGCATGAACATCGGGCAAAGGGTCTCGAGCAGCTGTGCGAGATCCTGAGGCTTAGTCATTCGTTTCGCGCCCCCAAATCAAAGTGACGTCCTTCGGCAAAAGCAGTCTCGACCAACATGATGGATATGACCTCAGCTCTGTCCTTTTGACCATCCTCCGACAGCATCACCAAAGCGCCATAGTCATCCGCCATCGCCCGCAGTACCCCAACCATGACGCTGGCATAGCCCGGTAGACCGGGATGGCAGAGCAGTTGATATTCAGTCACCGAAAGCTCTCGCAATTCCAGCGCGGGCAGGGTCAGGTCTGAGACTGCCAGGCGGACGCGATCTGGCAGATCATCCAGCGAGTGCAGGAATTCGACATAGCTGACACCGCCAAACCGCAACAGGCGCCGCAGCCCTTCCATATTGGGATGCGAGACCAGATAAGTTCCAACATCTTCGAGTATTTCGGGCTGCGGGCGGCCAAGTTCAGCGCTTAGCGCCTCCAGAACCCGGAACAGGACATCGTCTTCATAGGTCAACATGGCCTCGAATTCGACAAAGCCCAGTCGCGCAGTCTCAGCCACGCGCAGCCAGCACGATTGACCATAGGTCGCGCAAACAAAAGACTGGATCGCCCGATTTATCAGACCATGCATAAGATGCCCCATTTGGTTCCATCTCACTTTGGTCGGATAAATCTTAACAATTACCCAAAATCTACCCCCGGTTGCGGAGAATGCAACCGAGTATCAAAGCGATAGTTTTCGGGTCAGAAATCAGTCGGTGCCCCGCCTTCGGCCTTACGACGGGTAACAAAATCGGCCAGTTCGTCCCGGATGCCATCGTCCAAAGCCGGGGGTTCAAAGCTGGTAATGATCTCTTTGAACATGTGATGCGCACGCTCAGCCGTCCAGATACCTCCGGCAACCTCCCAGCCTTCGTAGTTTTTCCAATCGCTCAGGAAGGGTTGATAGAACGCCGTGGTATAGCGGTCCTGAGTGTGCTGAATGCCGAAGAAGTGGCCATCATTTCCGACCGAACGAATTGCGTCCAGCGCAATCTCATCCGGGCCGGTGGCTACAAGCTGGGGGTCCATATAGCGTTGAATTTGCTGTAGAACCTCACAATCCATGATGAATTTTTCGGGACTGGCGATCAGCCCCCCTTCCAGCCAACCTGCCGCGTGATAGACCATATTCGTACCCGACTGCACAGCCGCCCAGAGGGAATTCGACGTCTCCCAAACCGACTGCCCGTCCGGGACGTTGGCGGCGCATACCCCCGAAGACCGCATCGGCAGATCGTAATACCGGGCCATCTGCCCCGTCATCTGGGTTGAACGGATATACTCCGGCGTACCAAAGGCAGGCGCACCTGTTTTCATGTCAACATTTGACGTGAATGTTCCAATGGCACAGGGCGTACCGGGGCGCACATATTGGAACAGCGCAATTGCGCACAGGGCTTCTGCCAGCGACTGAGCTACAGCGCCCGCCATTGTCACCGGTGCCATAGCACCAGCCAAGGTGAACGGCGTCACGACAATCGCCTGACCACGCCGTGCCAGACGCAAGCACCCGTCGATCATCGGATAGTCGTGCTTCAGTGGTGAGGTCGAGTTGATGTTGGTGTACATCCGCGGGGTCGCCTCGAACTCCTCGTGGCTCAACCCGCCGGCAATCCGCACCATCTCCATCACGTCTTCGACCCGCTCTTTGCCCAGCGAATAGGCGTGCATCGCCTTGTCTGTCAGCGTCAGCTTGTCATAGAGCACGTCCAGGTGTCGGACGCTGGCATGCAGATCGACCGGCTCAACCGGATACCCGCCGGCAAAGTGAATACAATTGAAATACTGGGTCAATTTCAGCAGGTTTCGGCACATCTCGCGATTGCCCGGAACCTTCTTGCCGATCTCCATATCCCAGTAGTTCGGAGGGGACGATACATTTCCAAACAGAAGGTTCTTGCCACCAATTTGAATCGTATGGTCCGGGTTTCTGGGCGTGATCGAGAACTGACTGGGGGCTTTGGCGATCATCTCCATGACGAAATCGCAGCCCATGCGCACATTGTCACCATCGATGGTACACCCGGCTTCACGCAGGATGCCGATGGCCTCATCATTGTAGAACTCGATCCCGATCTCTTCGAGGATGCGCATCGCGCCATCATGGATCGCTTCCACGCCCTCTGGACCCAAAGGTTCGGTCGGGCGGTCGATATTAACCGGCGGATTCCATGGCATCTGATCAATCACAGCACTACCACGACGAGCCGCTGCGCCTGCGCGACCGCCGCCACGACGTCTGCGGGTATTGGTATCAGCCATAGTCCTCTCCTGCTTTGCTAATTTCTAAGCAAGCCTTGAAGACCGCATCTCAGCCGTTCTATCTGCGACAGAAGTTGTCGGTTTTTAGTCCCGATGTGCCGAATTTCTAATTGGTGTTGTCAGTTTCTTTCCAACCAGGCCGGGATATGCCCGATATCCGGCAAGACGACATCCGCCATCGGGGCCAACGCCTCGGTCTTGGCAACCCCGGTAAGCACACCAATGGTGACCATACCAGCGGCGCGCCCGGCCTGTAAGTCATGCAGGCTGTCCCCCACCATCGCGATGCGCGACGGATCGATCCCGACATGCGTGGCAAAGGCCAACAACTGACCTGGCCCCGGCTTATAGCCATGGCCGCTGTCATAGCCCGCGATAAAGTCAAAATGATCCTGAATTCCGACCGACGTCAGATGCTGCATAGCTGGGTGTTCACTGTCATTTGTGGCCACCCCAAGTTTGAGCCCAGATTTTCGAAGGCCTTCTAGAAATGGTTTGAGCGGCACGGCTGGGGATTGCGTGGCAGCGGCGGCTTCGACATTCATAACGTCGATGAGCCCAGTCAGCGTGAAGCCATCGACATGTGGCAGCATGAATTCCGCAATCTCTTCGACAGTTGAGGCAATCACGATGCTATCCTCAACATATCGATCCTGTGCAAGATCGTAGCCGATCACATCGCCCAGCGCAGCCGCCCGTGTTTCATCATTGTTTGTCAGGCGCATCACAAGGGATCGCCCAAACGCGCCCCAAGTGTTGGCGAAATCGAACAGAGTACCGTCTTTGTCGAAGACAATAGCGTCAATTGGCATCAGATGCTCCTGCAGGGATGGGATCAAGTCCAGTGGATTTCGCCACCCGAAAGCGCGGCGCGCGCCTGGGCTGGATGCTCATAGGGAATTGAATGCGAGTCACAAAACGCAACGATCCACGAATCATCCATGAGCAGAAAATCCAGCACTGACGTCAGAAAGGCCGGATCGCCCGCACTGGCGCGCAAATCCTCGGATGCAGCGCCGGTTGAGCCTAAAAAGACCGGCAAAAGCTCCTCATTTCCGACCAGCCAACCCAAGACGGTTAGGGCCAGAGTTTCGGCGGAATCGGCGGAAAGTGACATGAACAGGCCCTGAAAACGATCTTGGAAAGGGTTTGTTAACCAGACTCATAAACACTTTGTTGACGCATGCAATCAATGGGTGAGCAACAATGTCCGTGCAGGGAACCATCCTTGTCCTCGACGGGGTATCAACCAACCGCATCATGCTGAAGGTTCAGCTGACAGCGGCCTGGTACCATGTAGTACAAGGGGAACGGCTTAAAGGACTTGGGGCACTCTTGCGGCGGACGCGGCCTGATCTGGTGCTGACTGCGCATTCCCTGCCAGATGGGACGGCGGCAGATGTGAAGAAACTGATCCTGAGCGAACCCGACCTGGGCGATGTGCCGGTGATTGCCCTTGCCCCACAGAATGACAAAGCCGTCCGCCTGCGCGCGCTAGAGGACGGTCTTGATGACGTCATGACCCACCCGTTCAAGGACACGTTGCTGCTGGCCCGCGTTCGAAGCCTGTTGCGCGCGCGCGCGGACACCCAGGATCTGCGCGTCAATCACGGGACGCAAAGCATTGGCTTTGCAGAAGAAACGAGCGCCTTCCTCTCACCGTTCGAACCAGCGCGGGTTGACATTCTGTCCCTGTCCCCTCGGACCGGTGCCACTTGGTGTAAAGACCTTGCAGACAAGTCACCGCATTCCGTTGGCTGGCACACGCAATCAAGTTTGCAGACGCTTTTGTCCGCCCCCCCGTCTGACGCGATTATCATCGAACTGGATACCAGCCCATCGGGGTTGAACATCCTGGCTGATCTCAGGTCACGCGGTGCAACGCGTCATACGGTTCTGATCGGGGTTCTGACCGACAAGAACGCTGCCATGGCATCCGAGGCCTTGGATCGTGGAGCAGATGCCGTTTGCCTCGGGGGTTACTGCGCGCAGGAGATCCAGTTGCGACTGGCCAATCAACTGGCGCGAAAAACCCGTATCGACAAGATGCGCGCTTCATTGAAACGCGGCATCGCGGATTCATGGATCGATCCTCTGACCGGCTTGCACAACCGTCGCTATGGAATGCACGCAATGGCACAAATGGCGCGTCAGTCTTCCAAGTCCGGACGTGGGTTTGTCGTGATGCTGGCCGATCTTGACCATTTCAAAGCAATCAATGACCGTTTTGGGCATGCCAGCGGCGATCTGGTGCTGAAACAAGCTGCCGAACGTATGCAACACGTGCTGGGAGACGCAGGCTTTGTCGCCCGTATCGGCGGTGAGGAATTCATGATCGGCGCAGCAAACATGTCGCGCGCCTGCGCGCTGAAGCTTGCCGAAGCGGTATGCGACAGTATCTGCGATCAACCCTTTCACTTGTCTGATCATAAGACCCCAGTCTCTGTTACGATCAGCATTGGCCTAAAGTACGCCTTGCCTTCGGACCTGTCGGCAGAGGAACAAAGCGAACCTGTAAACGGGTTACTGAAATCTGCGGACAAAGCGCTTTATGCTGCAAAGAAAGCCGGGCGCAATCAGGTCCGGATCAGGCAAAGCGCAGCCTAATCTCAGTCTCTATCCTTTTTTCCCTTGTGGCCACGTGCGACCACCTCTTGCAGGCGATCGGCGTATTTCTGTCGCTCGGCATCTGACATCGCGGTTACGCGCGCCAGCCAGCGAGTTTTCAGCTCGTCCTGAATGTCGACCATCGAGCGGGTCTGCTGCTGCAGTAGAACCTCAACCGCAGCCGGGTCAAACGGAACAGCCCGCAAAGCTTGCGACATGGCGGCGAAATCCTCGGCCCGCTCCTTGGCCCCCTTTCTGTGCAGCGCAGATAATTCCCGCCACATGGCATTGCGCTCGCCTTTCGGCAACGCGCGATACAAGGCAGGCCCGAAGCCAGGCGGCGCCTTGGCGTGATCGCTTCCTTTCAGGCGCCAAGCAGTCCCTGCGGCCATTCCGATGACCAACAGATTCAAAGCCAGCGAGATGACCAGAACAATCGGCATCCAACGCCGCTTCGGTTTGGTTTCCGCGCTCATTCCGCAGCCTCCAGAAAACTTGTGTCAAATCCCAGATCCGAAACCAGATAGGCAGCATCCTGCCCCCCAACAAAGCTAGCAGGATCAGGCAGAAATGCAGGCGCTGAAAATCCGATCCAAACCCCGGCAGCACTTGCAGCGACCAAGCCGCCCAATCCCTGCCAGCCTCCAAGCTGACCCGTGACGCGAGACCAGAGGCCTTGCGTCGGCCTCGATAGTTTTGAAAGACGTTCCAGCCGAACCGCCTCGGCGTCCGTCTGTATCCGCACAACCAGATCATCCGGCAACGCATCCCGGCGCTGTCGGGCCTCGGCGAACAGGTGATCCAGTTCCATATCCTTATCAGCCATTCTTGTACCCCAGTTCATCCCGTCGTTCGGCCAGAAGTGCGGCCAGACTGCGTTTTCCCCGCGCGGTCAGACTTTCAACCGCTTCTACCGAAATCTCCATGATCCCGGCAATCTCGGGGTTGGACAATTCCTCGATATGGCGCAGCACAACCGCTTGCCGCTGCCGATCCGGCAGCATGTCTAGAGCCGCTTGCAGCGCGTCCTTTCGCGCGACGTCCTGCATTTGCTCGACGACACCGGCGCTGTCATCCTCGGGCTCGGGCACATCTGACAACGGCTCGGGCCGTTTCTTGCGCCGAAGATCGGTGCATAGGTTCAGCGTCACCCGATAGAGCCATGTTGAAACCTTGGCCTGCCCCGGCACCCAATCGGGCGCCATCTGCCACAGACGCATCATCGCCTCCTGCGTGACATCCTCGGCCTCAGCCCGGTTTCCCAACACGCGCAATGCCACCGAATAGCAGCGCGGGCCCAGACGGTCGGTTAAAATCCGTGCCGCGCCCGCATCGCCATCAGCAAAGCGCCTTAGCAACGCATCGTCGCCAAGTTCGGTTGCGGCGGAGGTGCCACCGCAACCGGTCTGTGAGTGGGAGGTCAGATCCTCCATCCTGCATCAGCTATCGTCGGCGTCCGCCTTCTGGCGCTTTTTGTGTCGACCCATTTTGTCTTTTGCATCAGCAAATTCCTGTTCCGAGATGCCGCCGCTGTCATCGGCATCGATCCGGTCAAACATCTTGTCAGCCCGGCGCGGTTTCGGCAACTCATCATCGCTCAGAAAACCATCCCCGTTTGCGTCATGCTTTTCGAACATCTTGGTTACACGATCGCTGGATCTCTGCTGCGCTACGGCCTGCATTTCATCCACGCTCAGCTGACCATCGCCATCGGTATCAGCGGTTGCAAACCGTGCGTTGCGATGGGCCGTCATTTCATCTTTGGTGATCTGACCATCCCCATTCGCGTCCAGTTCTTGGAACGAAGCTGGCTGGCGATCTTTGGGACCCGCTGCCAAAACGGATGTGCCTGTGATTGCAACCGCGGCAAGAATGATCCCCGAAATAAATATTGAGTTCTTCATAGGTCTTTCCCCTTTTTGAAGCGGCCTCATCACCGCTGCTCATACCCATTCAAACGCACCCCGCGGGTATTTCCGTCGCTTGGATCGCATATTTTTTGCGCGGGCCCTAAAAATCACATCGGCGCAAAGCGACGCACCCCCCTTTTAACTCGCACCATTCGGGCGCAATATCTGCGAAAGGCGAACGCATGAGTATTGCTATGGACCAGACAATCGACAAATCGACTGAAACCGCAGATGAGCGCGAGACTTGGCCCGCGCTGGTCAAGGGATTTCGCTGCAAATGCCCCAAATGCGGTGAAGGCAAGCTGCTGCACAGCTATCTGAAGGTGAACGACCACTGCGCAAATTGCGGGCAGGAGCTGTTTCATCACCGCGCCGATGACGGCCCGGCCTATCTGACGATCCTTCTGGTTGGTCACCTTCTGGCACCTGTTCTGCATGTCTCGTATGTGCATTGGCGACCGGATCCCTGGACCATGGCGATCAGCCTCTCGATCGCTTGTGTGGCGTTGTCTTTGTACCTGCTGCCCCGGCTGAAAGGCGCCGTCGTGGCCTATCAATGGGCCCGTCGTATGAACGGGTTTGAAAAGGCTTGATGACGCCTACCACCGGAACCAACCACGCATGAGCATCGATAAGACCGCGATACGAGACGCCGCAACGGTCATCGTGTTGCGCGACAGGCTGTCTGATCCGTCGATCCTGATGGGGCAGCGCGGCAAGAATGCCGTCTTCATGCCGAACAAGTTCGTGTTTCCAGGTGGGGCGGTTGATCCGGCAGACGCCGATATTACGCTTGCAAATGCCTTGCCTGCCCTCTGCCATGATCGCCTGGCCGAGCATTCCGACCCCGGTTTGCAATCGGCACTGGCCGCAGCAGCGATCCGCGAGCTGTGGGAGGAAACCGGGCTGATCCTCGGTCGGCCCGGTGATTGGCAAGGCGAGGTCCCAGCAGACTGGTCGGGCTTTGCCCACTCGGGTTTCCTGCCATCGGCCAATGCACTGCAGTTTGTGTTTCGCGCGGTCACCCCGCCGGGTCGACCACGCAGGTTCGATGCGCGGTTCTTCCTGGTGGATGCAGATCAGATTCAAGGAGATCTGGATGATTTCAGCCGCGCCTCGGATGAGCTGTCGCATCTGCAATGGGTCAAACTGAACCGCGCCCGCGATCTGGACCTGCCCTTCATCACCGAGGTCGTGCTGGCCGAAATCGAAACCCGTGTCGCTGACCCCAGCCCGCCCGCGTCGGTGCCATTCTACAGCAACAATGACGAGGCGAGCCTGTTTTTCCGCCTGAGGGGCGTTCCGATGCCGGATGTCGACTGACGCCCGGCTTACTTCATCCGGCTGACTACGACCGTCACTTCGGGCTTTTTGCCGATCTCGGTTTTTGCCGTCTGGCGCACGATCCGGCGCATCGCCTCTTCTAGCTTGTCATCGTCTCGCAACGTCTTGGCCTCGGCCCGCCTCAGGAACTGGTTCAAATCTTCTTCCAGCACCTCGACCAGCGCAGCACGCGATGTTCCAATCTCGGGCAGACCCATCGTGTCGCACCAGGGTTCACCCAGCGGTTCATCCTCTTCATCCAGAATAACGGTCACAGTCACATGGCCATTTAGTGCCATACGGATACGGTCACGCACGATCCCATCCAACGCGCCTATCTTAACGGTACCGTCCAGATAAGTGCGTCCGGTTTCGACATAATCCACTACTTTGGGCGCGTTGCCAGTCAGGTCCAGCATGGTACCATTCACAGCAAGAACACCCGTCCGTCCGCCAGCTTCAGCCAGCTTGGCGTGTTCACGCAGATGGCGGTGTTCCCCATGCATCGGAACCACGAATTGTGGATCAACCAACGCATGCACTTTCTCAAGATCAGGCCGGTTTGCATGGCCCGAGACGTGGTAGAGCCCCGAGCTGTCATCCACCACATCGACGCCCTTTTCGCTGAGCTGGTTCATGATGAAAATCACGCCACGCTCATTGCCGGGGATGGTCTTGGATGAAAACAGGAATAGATCACCCTCTTTCAACTCGATCCCACGATATTTGCCGCGTGCCAGCTGCGCACTGGCAGCGCGGCGCTCGCCCTGGCTGCCAGTTACAATCAACATGAGGTTCTGACGTGGCAGTTCCACTGCTTCCTCGGCGCTGATCACCTTAGGAAAGTCTGACAGTATGCCGGTTTCCGTCGCCGCTTCGATCATCCGACGCATGGCGCGGCCCAGCAAAACAACCGACCGGCCAGCCCGTTGCCCGGCCTCGGCCAGTGTCTTCACCCGCGCCACGTTCGACGCGAAAGTGGTTGCGACGACCATGCTTTCGGCGCTTTCGACCAGCTTGGTGATCTCAGGCCCGACTTCGGACTCGGAACGACCGGGATGAGACGAAAACACATTCGTGCTGTCACAAACCAGCGCCTTCACGCCCGATTTAGCAACCTCGGCCCAGAGATCGGGATCAAACGGTTCGCCCACCACTGGATTTGCGTCCAGTTTGAAATCACCCGAATGCACGATCCGACCTGCAGGCGTATCAATCACCAGTGCAGCGCTTTCGGGGATCGAATGTGATACAGGTAGAAAGCCAACCGTGAACGGGCCAACCGAGACCTGTTCTGGCCAGGCCGAAGCCGTATGGACCGTGTCCTCTGGGTGGCCATGCTCTCCCATCTTGCGGCGCGCGATTTTGGCCGTGAAGGCGCGCGCATAAACGGGTGCCCCCAGCGCCTCATAGCAATGAGCAACGGCGCCAACGTGATCCTCATGCGCATGGGTGACAAACACGGCCTCAAGCCGATCGGCACGTTCCCGCAGCCATGAGATATCTGCGTGGATCAGATCCACCCCCGGTGTGGTGTCCATATCCGGAAACGTCACCCCAAGATCGACAAGGATCAGACGTTCCTTGCCTGGCGTGCCATAGCCGTACACATAGGCGTTCATCCCAATTTCACCGGCCCCGCCCAGCGGCAGGTAGATCAGTCTTTCGCTGCTCATGTTGAGCCATTTTCCTTGTTATAGCGATGGATCACGGTCAGGCCGTGCATCGTCAGATCATCTTCGATTGCGTCGAACCCCACGTCGGCCTGATCGAACAAGGGTGCAAGCCCTCCGGTTCCAACGACTTTCATCGGCATTCCGTATTCGGTCTTGATGCGGGCAATCAGCCCTTCGATCAGACCGGAATACCCCCAATACACGCCCGATTGGATACAGCCAACCGTATTCGTACCAATCACCTTGTCCGGGCGCGTGATGTCAATATGCGGTAGGGCGGCGGCCCCTTGGTGTAAGGCCTCAAGGCTGAGGTTCACACCCGGTGCGATGATGCCCCCGACATAGGCGCCATCTGCGGCAACAACATCGAAATTGGTTGCGGTGCCGAAATCCACGACAACCACATTGCCGCCATGGCGGTCAAACGCACCAACGGCATTGGCCAAACGGTCCGGCCCCGGGACCGTGCCTTCGTCAATACGCGGAGGCACCGGTAATAAGCAATCGGGTTTACCCACAACCAGCGGACGACAGCCAAAGAACCGATCCGCAAAGATACGCAGGTTGAAGACAACACGCGGCACAGTCGACGCGATGATTACATCTCTGATCTCAGCCTCGATGCCATAATGTTTCACCAGCGTCGAGTACCAGGTGAAATAGGCGTCAGCGGTGCGCGAATGGTGGGTCGATGTGCGCAGGGTGCACAGGAACTTATCGCCGTCCCAGATCGAGAACACAGTGTTCGTATTGCCGCAGTCGATGGCCAGAAGCATCTGAGCCCCCTTCAGAAAAACACATCCGCCGCGGGAATGCTGACGCGGCCTTTCGCGGTGTTTAGGACAAGGTTGCCCCCCGCGTCTACCGTTTCAAAGGTTCCCACTGTTTCGGACGTTGCGGTGCGAGCGGTGATGACCTCGCCCAACCGGGCTGCACGCGCCAGCCATGCGCTGCGGATGGGTTCGAACCCATAGGTCACGAATTGCGCCTCTAAGGTTGCAAAAGCGGCGGCGAGTTCGGTCAGGAAATCCTCGGGCGAGACCTGTGCCCCGGTCTCGGACAAGAGCGAGACCGGGCGTACCGCGCCAGGCTCGACCATATCTGTGCCCGGAGCGTCCACAAGGTTTACGCCAATCCCGATCGACAGATGAGAGACACTGCGACCCTGCCCCGTGCTTTCCAGCAAAATACCCGCCAGTTTGCCACCATTCAGCAACACATCATTGGGCCATTTTAACGCCAGACCCGCCGCACGACCTGTCACCGCAACACAGGCATCAAACAGCGCGAGCGCCGCCACAAAGCTCCGCAATGCGGCCTGCTCGGGATCGCCACTGGGGCGCATCAGCAGCGTCGCCGCCAGATTACCCTTTGGGTGCGTCCAGGCCCGGCCCCGCCGACCACGCGCGGCGGTCTGGTGATGTGCCATAATCCAAACAGGCCCTTGCGCCTGCGGTGCCAAACGGGCAGCCTCGTTCAGGGTACTGTCGATCTCCTGCACAACATGCAGTCCGTATCCGTCTGGCCAATTGCTCACGACAGGAAAGGCCCGCTCGTTCGGAAGGGATCAATTGACAAGCGTCGCCGCAGCGGCAGCCGCTGCACCCTCAACACCGAACTGATAAAATACGCCCACCAGCATCAAAGCGGCCGAGCCCATCAGCGCCACCCATAAAACAGGCGTCGAACGCGTCTCGATCGGTTCTTCGTTTTCCGCACCGAAATACATGTAGAACACGATCCGCAGATAATAGAACGCCCCGATGACCGAGGCGATGGCCGAGACGATGACAAGCCCGATCAGACCTGCGCTGACACCCGCTTGCCAAACGCCGAACTTCGCGAAGAAGCCTAGCATCGGCGGCACGCCCGCAAGGCTGAACATCAAGATCAGAACCGCCAGCGCCTTGCCCGGATCACGTTTGGAATACTGGCGCAAGGCATCGATGTCGGTGACCGGTTTTCCGTCGCGTTCCATCATCAGGATGAAGGCAAAGGTACCGATATTCATCGTCACGTAGATCGCCAGATACATCAGCATGGCTTTGATACCCAGCTCGGTCCCTGCGGCGAGACCGATCAGCGCGTAACCCATATGGGCGATCGACGAAAACGCCATCAGGCGTTTGATGTCGCGCTGACCAATGGCGGCGACTGCACCCAATAGCATCGACAGAACCGACAGCAACACGATCACCTGCTGCCAATCCTTCACAATGCCACCAAAGGCGTCATGCAACAGCCGCGCAAACAGCGCCATGGCGGCCACCTTGGGCGCGGTCGCGAAGAAGGCGGTGATCGGGGTCGGAGAGCCCTCGTACACATCTGGGGTCCACATATGGAACGGCACGGCCGAAACCTTGAAGGCCAGCCCCGAGATCAGGAAGATCAGGCCGAACAGCAAACCGATTGAGACCTCTCCGGCCTGCACGGTTCCGATGATGCCCGAGAACAGGGTGGTACCGGTGAAACCATAAACCAGCGACGCCCCATAGAGCAGCAGGCCTGAACTGAGCGCGCCCAGGACGAAGTATTTCAAGCCCGCCTCTGTTGATTTTGCACTGTCGCGGCGCAGTGCAGCTACGACGTAGAGCGCGAGAGACTGCAGCTCCAACCCCATATAGAGCGACATCAGATCGCCCGCGCTGACCATCATCATCATGCCAACAGCCGCCAATGCGACCAATAGCGGGTATTCGAACCGCAACAGGTCTCGGCGCGCCATGTAGTCCTGGCTCATGACCAGAACGGCGGCGGCAGAAAGTAAAATCGCGACCTTGGCAAACCGCGAAAAGCCATCGTCGATAAACATGCCGTTGAAGGCGACATTCGTGCCGTCCCCATTGGTGGCAATCCAGAAGGACAGCAGCGCCATCAGGCCTGCAGTTGTCCAGACCAGCACCGGGGCCAGGCCGTCTTTCGTCGTGTAGACGGCTCCGATCAGAGCCACCATCGCATACGCGGCCAGAACGATCTCTGGCAGGATTATTGTCAGATCAGCTTGGATCATGTCTCCAAAGCTCCCTTAATGCGAGGCGGCTGTCTGGATCGCGGCCTCTGCCGCGGCCAGAGCCGTGTCATAGTTCGAGATCAGCGCGGCGGTGGATTGCCCGATCACATCGGTCACCAGAGATGGGTAGACGCCCAATAGGATGGTCATAATGATCAGCGGAGCGAAGATCAGCCGCTCGCGCGAACTCATGTCCGTCATCGCCTTCAGGCTTTCCTTGATCAGATCGCCGAACACAACCCGGCGGTACAGCCACAGCGCATAACCGGCTGAAAAAATCACGCCGGTCGCCGCCACTGCGGTCACCCAGGTGTTGACCTGGAAGGCCCCCATCAGGGTCAGGAATTCACCGATGAACCCGGACGTGCCTGGCAAGCCAACATTCGCCATAGTGAACAACATGAAGACCAACGCGTAGGCGGGCATGCGGATCACCAAGCCCCCGTAGGCCTCGATATCGCGCGTGTGCATGCGGTCGTAGATCACGCCGACGCACAGGAAGAGCGCGGCCGAGATGAACCCATGGCTGAGCATCTGGAAGATCGCACCATCGATGCCCTGCTGGTTCGCCGCGAAAATCCCCATGGTCACAAAGCCCATATGCGCGACCGAGGAATAGGCGATTAGCTTTTTCATATCCTCCTGCACCAGCGCCACAAGCGAGGTGTAGACGACAGCAATCGCCGACATCCACAGCACCAGATCGGTCATCACCGCTGACCCCACCGGGAACATCGGCAGGCTGAACCGCAGGAAGCCATAGCCGCCCATCTTCAGAAGGATCGCCGCCAGCACGACGGAACCGGCTGTCGGGGCCTGCACGTGCGCATCCGGCAGCCAGGTGTGCACCGGCCACATCGGCATTTTCACAGCGAATGAGGCGAAGAAGGCCAGGAACATCAGCGTCTGCATACCGCCGACGATATAGATGCCCAGCACGCTGAACCCATCAGACGAGAACTGATGGGTCATCAGCGCCTCGATATCCGTGGTGCCCGCGTCCGCATACATCGCAACCATGGCCACCAGCATCAGAACCGAGCCGAGGAAGGTGTAAAGGAAGAACTTGAAGCTGGCGTAGATGCGGTTCGCTCCGCCCCAGATGCCGATGATCAGGAACATCGGGATCAGGCCAGCCTCGAAGAACAGATAGAACAGCACCAGGTCCAGCGCCATGAACACGCCCAGCATCAGTGTTTCCAGCAGCAGGAAGGCGACCATGTATTCCTTGACGCGGTCGGTTACGTTCCAGCTGGCCAGAATGGTCAGCGGCATGATGAATGTGGTCAGAAGGACAAACAGAACGCTGATCCCGTCCACGCCCATCTTGTATTTCAGACCCAGCAGCCATTCACCCTCTTCCACCATCTGGAAACCGGTATTCGAGGGGTCAAAGCCCGTATAGATGCCGATGGATACAAGGAAGGTTACAGTCGTCGCCAGCAGCGCAATCCACTTGGCATTCCGCTGTGCCGCCGCATCATCGCCATGCAGAAACAGCGCCAGAATGCCTGCTGCAATCGCCGGGATGAAGGTAACGATGGAAAGGATATTGTCCATTACTGCGCCCCTCCGCCAATCGACATCCAGGTCACAAGCGCCGCGATGCCTAGCACCATCCAGAAGGCATAGGTGAAGATGTACCCGGTCTGCGCCTTGCCTGCGAGGCGGGTGAAGAAGGGAACGATGCCCATTGCTACTCCGTTCAGGAAGCCATCGATTGTGTTGCCGTCACCGCGTTTCCACAGGAAGCGGCCGATGGCGATGGTGGGTTTGACGAAGAGCGCGTCATAGATTTCGTCAAAGTACCATTTGTTCAGCAGGAACAGGTACAGCGGACGCTGGTTTGCAGCCAAACGCGCGGGTAGCGTGGTGTTCACGATGTAGAACCAGTAGGCGACCACGAAACCCAAGAGCATCGCTACAAATGGCGAGACCTTGACCCATTTTGGAACTGCATGCGCATCGTCCAGCACCGTGTTGTCAGGCGCGATGTACAACGCGCCCTCACCTGGCTCACCCGCAAACACATAATGATGGTCGCCATGATCGTCTTTCTCGCCATGACCCGCATCGTCGCCATGCGAGTCATCAGCATGTGCATCGTCGGCGTGACCCTCATCTGCATGGGCATCGCCATGCTCCGACGCCTCAGCCACCGGAATGCCGTAGAACTTGCCCACCTTATCGGTATGGCCGAAGAAGTTGTTGTACCAGAGCATCCCGGCAAAAACCGCACCCAGCGATAGAACGCCCAGAGGCACCAGCATCACCATCGGGCTTTCATGCGCATGATCATGCGTATGCTTGTCCCCGCGCGGTTCGCCATAGAAGGTCAGGAAGATCAGACGCCAGCTGTAGAACGAAGTGAACACCGCCGCGATCACCAGCATCCAGAAGGCATAGCCCGTTCCGCCGGCAAAGGCGCTTTCGATAATGGCGTCTTTCGACAGGAACCCGGCAAAACCGAACGTGGTAAGCGGGATACCCACACCGGTGATGGCCAGCGTTCCGATCATCATCGCCCAGAACGTATAGGGGATTTTCTTTCGCAGCCCGCCATATTCGGTCATCTCCTGCTCGTGATGCATCGCGTGGATCACCGAGCCTGCGCCCAGGAACAGCAGCGCCTTGAAGAACGCGTGGGTCAGCAGGTGGAACATCGCCGCCGAATACATACCGACACCCGCAGCAACGAACATGTAGCCCAGCTGCGAACAGGTCGAATACGCGATGACGCGCTTGATATCAGTCTGAACCAATCCCACGGTCGCCGCAAAGAAGGCTGTCGAGGCGCCCAGGAAGGTGATGAACGCAGTTGCACCCGGTGCGAACTCCATCAGCGGCGACATGCGGCAGACCAGGAACACACCCGCCGTTACCATCGTCGCGGCGTGGATCAGGGCTGATACAGGCGTTGGGCCTTCCATCGCGTCGGGCAACCAGGTGTGCAGGATCAACTGCGCTGACTTGCCCATCGCGCCGATGAACAGCAGCACGCAGATCACCTCAATCGCGTTCCACTCACCCCAGAGGAAGGGCAGTTGCGTTTCGGCCAGTGTCGGGGCCGAGGCGAACACGTCTGAGAAATTGATACTATCAGTCAGGAAGAAGATCGCAAAGATGCCCAGAGCAAAGCCGAAATCGCCAACCCGGTTGACGATAAACGCCTTCATCGCCGCCGCATTGGCGCTGGATTTGCGATAATAGAACCCGATCAACAGATAGGACGCGACGCCCACGCCTTCCCAGCCAAAGAACATCTGAACCAGGTTGTCGGCTGTCACCAGCATCAGCATCGCGAAGGTGAAGAAGGACAGATAGGCAAAGAAGCGCGGCTTATAGCTTTCGCCCTCACGCCATTGCGGGTCGTGATCCATATAGCCGAAGGAATAGAGGTGCACGAGCGCCGAGACAGTCGTCACCACGATCAGCATGATCGCGGTCAGACGGTCCAGACGGATCGCCCAGCTTGTCGACAGCGAGCCACTCTCGATCCAGCGCAGAATTTCGATCTGCTGGGTGACACCGTCGAAGGTCAGGAACACGATCCAAGACAGCAGACAGGCGAGGAACAGCAGGCCCGTTGCGGTCCACATGGCGGCTTTCTCGCCAATGAACTTCCAGCCGAACCCGCAGAGCAGCGCGCCCACGAGCGGGGCAAAGAGGATGGTGGTTTCCATAGTTCTCTTAGCCCTTCATCATATTGACGTCTTCAACCGCGATGGTGCCACGGTTGCGGAAGAAGCAGACCAGAATGGCCAGACCAATCGCCGCCTCGGCCGCCGCTACGGTCAGCACGAACAGCGTGAACACCTGCCCGACCAGATCGCCGAGGAAGCTGGAAAACGCCACGAGGTTGATATTCACCGCCAGCAGCATCAACTCGATGCTCATCAGCAGGATGATGACGTTCTTGCGGTTAAGGAAAAGACCGAAGATGCCGATGACGAACAGCGTCGCCGCGACCGTAAGATAGTGTTCAAGTCCGATCATAACGTCCCTCGGCTTTTCATCTTTGAGAAGCGTTTCTTCTGAAAACTGAGACTATCCATCGCAAAGCCTCTCTGGCGCATTTCCATTTTGAGCCCAGATATCACAACGCTTTTTCATTTGAAGTTCGTGGAATTTTTCCGGAGTAGAAGGCAATCTGTTCTTGTAACCTTCCTCGACAGCGCTCGCATACAACCGAATATCAAACTCCAAGAAATCGTCCAAATTTGGTTGTTCTCTGTTAGGTACAGTTCGGTCCAAATTGCTCAGGTTCGCATACGGAACTAGAAACATGTCACGCCCGCTAAAACTGCTGTCTTTGCCAACGGAAACAGGACTGTCGGCTTGCTCATCCCATCCGACAACTTTTCCCAGACCATAAAAAGTAACCTCTGCAGGCGCTGCAAAGGAAAGCGCCAACCAAGCGGCTGAGGCAAACAGAATGACGCCAAACCGCATCACAACCCCTGCCCCGGTTTCACGTCCTTCAACTCCATCGCTTTGGCCGGGTCGCGCATCATCTGGCCGATGATGTCCTGACGTTTGATGTCCTGACGGTGGCGCAGGGTGAGCACGATGGCTCCGATCATTGCCACCAGCAGGATCAGACCCGCCAGCTGGAACAGAAGGAAGTATTGATCATAAAGGATGACACCCAGTGCCTCGGTGTTGTGACGATCCGCCGGAACCGGCTGGGCCAGGTTGGCTGCCGCCCCCTGCGCGCTGTCCCATGCCCCAAAGGCCATGACGAATTGCATCAGGATCACCAGCCCGATCAGCAGGGCCAGCGGCATATATCGCGCCATCTCGGCCTTGAGTTCGGCAAAGTCCACGTCCAGCATCATCACAACGAACAGGAATAGCACCGCAACCGCGCCGACATAAACGATGATCAGCAGCATCGCCACAAACTCAGCCCCTAGCAGCACAAACAGCCCGGCCGACGACAGGAAGGACAGGATCAGCCACAGCACCGAATGCACCGGCTGGCGGCTGATCACCGTGAACAGACCGCCTGTGATGGCACTGATGGCAAACAGATAGAAGGCAAAGACGGTCATTGATCCTCATCCTCGTTGTCGCCCATGACCTCTTGCGCCAGATCCAGCGCGCGGGTCATGGCCGGGATGCCAGCAAAAACCGACATCTGACCGATCGTTTCCACGATCTCTTGTTTCTTGGCACCCGCCTCAAGCGCGTGGCGCACGGTCTGACGCACCGCTGGGTCCGCCTGAGCGCCCTGACAGGTCAGCCCGGCCAGCGTGAGCAGTAGGCGGGTTTTGGCATCCAGCCCGTCTTTGTTGACGGTGTTGCCGAACATCATCTCCATGACTTCTTTAGGCATGGTCGGCCACAGCGCCTCGAACCCTTTGGGCGAGAAGCTTTCCATCGCCGGGTTCATCGCCTTGGCCATGTCCTGAGCCTGCTTCATCATCAGCTCGAACGGATTTGTTGGAGCGTCATTCATCGGTACGGCGCGTCCATTTCCAGATTGCGGGCAATTTCGGCTTCCCAGCGTTCGCCATTATCCAGCAGCTTTTCCTTGTCGTAGAACAGCTCTTCCCGGGTTTCGGTGGCGAATTCGAAGTTAGGGCCTTCGACAATGGCATCGACCGGGCAGGCCTCTTGGCAGAAGCCACAATAGATGCACTTGGTCATGTCGATGTCATAGCGCGTAGTGCGACGAGAGCCATCCTCGCGCGGTTCAGCGTCGATGGTGATGGCCTGCGCCGGGCAGATCGCCTCACACAGTTTGCAGGCGATGCAGCGTTCTTCGCCATTTGGGTAACGGCGCAGGGCGTGTTCGCCCCGAAAGCGCGGGGACAGGGGCCCTTTTTCGTGTGGATAGTTCACGGTGGCCTTGGGTGCGAAGAAGTACTTCATGCCAAGTTTGAAGCCGACCCAGAAGTCCTGCAGAAGGAAATACTTGGCGGCGCGGGTGTAGTCGATTTGGGTCATTCGGTTACCTCATCAACACTTGTCGAGTGATCTTCGTGAGTTCGGATGTCAGCGCATTTCGCCGAAATCGTATACACAACTCCAGACACCTCAATCGTATTCAGAACCACGCTGTCTTGGTCATTCGCGCAACGTTCCACTAACATTTCGCGGACCTCCTGCGACAAACCACTTTGACAGTTCCAAAAGCGTTCGTAGTCGTCGTAGCGGAAGGGCGGCTCACAATCCATTTCATCCCCCCACGCTCCATCGGGCAAACGCGCCCCAGAACCAGTCGAATTTCGCCGCAAAGGCCACGAACACCACCCAGACCAGCGAGAACGGCAGGAACACTTTCCAGCCCAGCCGCATCAGTTGGTCATAGCGGTAGCGTGGTGTAATCGCTTTGACCATCGCGAAGAGGAAGAAGAAGAACGCCATCTTGG
The DNA here is from genome assembly GCF_056533095.1 of Ruegeria sp. H3. NCBI lineage: Bacteria > Pseudomonadati > Pseudomonadota > Alphaproteobacteria > Rhodobacterales > Roseobacteraceae > Ruegeria > Ruegeria sp. H3. The sequence continues at coordinate 49,956 of NZ_JBQFOD010000003.1, forward strand.
CGACCATCCACAGCACGCCGTCGGGCAGGCCTGGGATCGGCGACAACCAACCGCCGAAGAACAGCAGCGTGGTCAGGGCGCACATCAGGAAGATGGCGATGTACTCACCCGCCATGAACAGCAGGAAGGGCGTGGCTGAATATTCGACCTGATAGCCTGCGACCAGCTCCGATTCCGCCTCGGGCAAGTCGAACGGCGGACGGTTGGTTTCGGCCAACGCCGAGATGAAGAACAGAAAGACCATTGGGAAATGCGGCAGCCAGTACCAGCTGAAGAAGCCGAAGGACCCATCCTGTGCGCGCACGATGTCGCCAAAATTCATCGACCCGGTCGAGATAATGATGCCGATAATGATCAGGCCAATGGAGACTTCATAAGAAATCATCTGCGCGGCTGACCGCAGCGATCCAAGGAAAGGGTACTTTGAGTTCGACGCCCAACCACCCATAATCACGCCATAAACCTCTAACGAGGAGACAGCGAAGACATAGAGAATAGCGACGTTGATATCCGACAGGACCCAGCCATCGTTGAACGGGATCACCGCCCAGGCGATCATGGCCAGCACGAAGGACGTGAGTGGTGCAAGGATGAATACCGTTCGATCCGCCCCCGCCGGGATGACAACCTCTTTGACCACATATTTCAGCGCATCCGCCACTGATTGCAGCAGGCCATAAGCCCCTACTACGTTAGGGCCTCGGCGCATTTGGACAGCGGCCCAAATCTTGCGGTCGCCATAGACAAGGAACAACAGCGAGATCATCACGAAAGCCACAACCGCAAGCACTTGGGCAAGGATGATCAGGGCGATGCCGCCTGGGGTGTTAAAGAAATCAGCCATTGGTCCTCACACCGTGGGTCGTCGGGGATATGTCAGCGGTTCGGATCATTCTGCGGCAATCCTGTCGGTTTTCAGGGCTTTGGCTTGCGCCGAAAGCTCGGCCATCAGTTGCGACGCGCGGGCGATGGGGTTGGTCAGGTAGAAATCCTTAACCGCATTGCGGAATGTCGCGTCGCCCAATGCACCAGCTTCCAGCGGCTGCATCTCGTTTTCGATCACCTCGTCGATGCGGGCCAGATGTGGAACCGCTTCGATCAGGGCCGTGCGCAGTTGCGCCAACGAGTCATAGGGCAGCGTTGCGCCCAGTTCTGCGGAAAGGGCCCGCAGGATAGCCCAGTTCTCCTTGGCCTCGCCCGGTGCAAACCCGGCGCGCATCGCCAGTTGCGGGCGGCCTTCGGTGTTCACGAACAGTCCGTTTTCTTCGGTATAGGCCGCGCCCGGCAGGATCACATCGGCACGATGCGCACCCCGGTCGCCGTGGCTGCCTTGATAGATGACGAAGGCCCCATCATCGATTTCGACCTCATCCGCACCGAGGTTATAGATCACCTCTGCTCCGTCAATTGCAGCCTCGAGCCCGCCTTCTGTCACAGCACCTACGTCCATTGCTCCGACACGACCCGCAGCAGTATGCAGGACCATCAGTTTGCCGTTGGTCCGGGCCGCTGCCTCCATGGCATGTCCCAGCACCGCTGCACCATCCGCTTCACGCAAAGCGCCCATTCCGACGATGATCACCGAGGGTTTTTTCAGAATATCGTCGAACTCGTGCTTTTGAAGATCAATCAGTGCATCGCGCCCCTCGCCCATCTGGAAGACGTCGTAGGTCAGATCAGCCTGAGGTCCGATATTGGCGATCTTGGCCCCGTTCAACCAGGCCTTTCGGATGCGTGCATTCAATACCGGCGCTTCGTCACGCGGGTTGGTTCCGATCAGAAGGATGTATTTTGCGTCATCGACATCTTCGATTGACGCCGTCCCGACATATCCCGAGCGGTTTCCGGCAGGCAAACGCGCATTGTCCACGCGGCATTCAATGTTGCCGTCCAGACCTTCGACTAGCTGCTTGAGCGCAAATGCAGCTTCAACCGGCACAAGATCACCCACTAAGGCCGCAACTTTCTTGCCCTTCAACGCCTCAGCGGCTTTGGTCAGCGCCTCTGGCCAGGACGCAGGTCGCAGCTTGCCGTTTTCACGGATGTAAGGCGTATCCAGACGCTGACGGCGCAGGCCATCCCAGACAAAACGGGTCTTGTCACTGATCCATTCCTCGTTCACGCCATCATGGTTCCGCGGCAGGAAACGCATAACTTCGCGCCCCTTAGTGTCCACGCGAATGTTCGAGCCAAGCGCGTCCATCACGTCGATGCTCTCGGTCTTGGTCAGTTCCCAAGGACGGGCGGTGAAGGCGTAAGGCTTCGAGGTCAGTGCCCCAACCGGGCAAAGATCGATGATATTGCCCTGAAGGTTCGATTCCAGCGTCTGGTTCAGATACGAGGTAATTTCAGCATCTTCCCCGCGCCCGGTCTGACCCATCTGAGTGATCCCAGCAACCTCGGTGGTGAAGCGCACGCAGCGGGTGCAGCTGATACAGCGGGTCATCGCGGTGCCAACCAGCGGCCCCAGATCCAAATCATCCACCGCACGCTTCGCTTCCTTGAAGCGCGACCCCGAGACGCCATAGGCCATGGCCTGATCTTGCAGGTCGCACTCACCGCCTTGGTCACAGATCGGGCAGTCCAGAGGGTGGTTGATCAGCAAAAACTCCATCACCCCTTCGCGGGCCTTTTTCACCATGGGCGAGTTCGTCTTGACCTGAGGCGCCTGACCTTCCGGACCGGGGCGCAGATCGCGCACCTGCATCGCGCAAGATGCCGCAGGTTTCGGCGGACCGCCCACGACCTCGACCAGACACATCCGGCAGTTTCCGGCAATCGACAGACGCTCGTGATAGCAAAAGCGCGGCACCTCGACCCCGGCTTGCTCACAAGCCTGGATCAGGGTCATCGCGCCATCGACTTCGATTTCCTGGCCGTCGATATTGATCTTGCGGAGGTCAGACATTGTGACGTTACCCTTTTAGGAATGTGCCAATGGCAGAGCCTTTGGCGATCTCGCGACGGCCCGCCGAACACATGGTTTCAGGCACACCGATGACGATCCCGTTGCTTTGGATGTACCGGATTGCATCGTCCTGAATCCGTTTCCGAGGCAGATTTTGTTCAAGATATTTAAAGTCGCTTTCCTGATACCCTTTGGCCTCAAGATCGTCAGCCACCGCTTTCATACTGCTCGCGATCTGTGGCCGGTTCATCGACAATGAAGGGCATCCGATTGAAATTTGTTCGGCCATCGCATTGGCAAAGGCAACATTATACAGGTTCTCCGGCATCTCAGTACGGAACGGCGCACGTGCAGCCGCCACCTCTGGGGACTCGCTGGTGGTAGTCTGACATCCTGCCACAACAAGCAGAAGCAATCCGCCAAGTAGATTCGTTTGCGCTACCCTGAACCGCATCCTCAATTCGCCCTCAGATAGACGCCGATGGCGCTATTTCTTTGAATTTCGGCCTGACCCAAGGTGCAAAATGAGTTCGGTGTGTCATAAGACACTCCGTTTTGCGCCAGATAAGCCTCGCCCTTGGTACGCATCCGGTCTTTTTCCGCGTCCGATTCCACATAAGCGCGGATTTCCTTGTCGGAATATCCCAGCTTGTGGGCTTTGGACCGCAGCCCCCACATCACGTTGATCGCCTTGAGGCGCCGACCACTGATCGAGGGGCAATATTCAGAAATCTCATTGGCGATGGCGATATAGTACAGCTCGTTGTCGATCTCTTGAACATCGCGCAGGGGCGGTTTTGCCTCGGCCGCAACTGGCAATGTAAACAAAACGGCCAGACTTAAAGATTTTGCTACAGACATGTTATTTCCTTTTGTTTTGGGTTCCCCAAAACAAAGGCCTGACGGCCTGCTATGCGATAGCAAACACGCTTTCACGCGCTGATATGCAAAAACACAGATCATGGTCGCTGGCACGTTCCTGCAAAAGACAGTTTGTCGTCGCTGATCTGAAGCTGATCTGGCTCGGTATCAGGCCCGACCTTCCATTCAATACGGGAGGAGCCGAATTGCTCAATACAGTACTTCGTGCCCTCATAGCGCCCGGCTTCACGCGCGCCGTTCAAGGACTGCGAGACGCCGTTCACGACAACAGTAAAATCAGTCGGGGCCTTTTTCTTGTCCACAGGCTTGGCCTTGGCACGGAAGAAATTGCCTTCGAATTGAACCCGGTCACTTGACTTTGTGATCGTACCACAGGACGACACAAGCGCTACGGCTGCAATAGCAACGCAGGTGCCTGAACGAATGCGCCCAACCGTCGACCAGTTCACTTTATCCTTGCTCCCCATCAGAACGCCGCCACCAGAGCCATGACCCCAATCACAAACATGCAGGCCCAACTCAGCACATAAAAGATCGAACGGATGCCTGAATTTGGCTTACCCGTTCCGCGAATATGAACCACCAGCATCGCCAACCGCGCAACCAGAGCGACCGAAGCCAACAGGTTCACCCAAAACGGGCTCGCCCCCAGAAAAATCGCGGCAATTGTTACCGCGACGAAAGCCGGCAGCGTTTCTGTTCCATTCAGATAGGCCCGATTCAAACGATAAGCACGGTCGGCATAGTCCTGATCAGGCGTCGCACCCGGTGCCAAGCCTTTGCTCTGTTTGGCCATCGCCGTGAGGGGTGACAACAACAATACGACCAGCGTGAAAATCACAACCGAAGCAACAGCATGAGAATAATCTGTGAATAGGTCCATGTTTCCTACTCCGCTGCTATCGCGCTTGAACGGCCTGATTTCTGGGCCTTGATGCGATCTTCGATTTCGTCCCGGAAATTGCGGATCAGGCCCTGGATCGGCCAGGCCGCCGCATCACCAAGGGCGCAGATCGTGTGGCCTTCGACCTGCTTGGTCACGTCGAACAGCATGTCGATCTCTTCCAGCTCGGCCTCGCCGCGCACCAAACGATCCATCACCCGCATCATCCAACCTGTGCCTTCGCGGCAGGGCGTACACTGACCACAGCTTTCGTGTTTGTAGAATTTCGACAGCCGCCAGATCGCCTTGATGATGTCGGTGGACTTATCCATCACGATCACCGCCGCCGTGCCAAGGCCCGAGCCCAGATCGTTGCGCAGATAGTCGAAATCCATGATTGCGTCGCGCATGCTCTCACCGCGCACGCAAGGCACCGAGGAACCGCCGGGGATCACCGCCAGTAGATTGTCCCAGCCACCGCGAATGCCGCCGCAATGGGTTTCGATCAATTCCTCAAACGAAATCGACATCGCCTCTTCGACGACACAAGGATGGTTCACATGGCCCGAGATCGCAAAAAGTTTGGTGCCCGCATTGTTCTGACGACCAAAGCCCGCAAACCAATCAGCGCCCCGGCGTAGGATGGTGGGCACAACCGCGATTGATTCCACGTTGTTCACTGTGGTTGGGCAACCGTAAAGCCCCGCCCCCGCCGGGAACGGAGGTTTCATACGCGGCATGCCCTTCTTGCCCTCAAGGCTTTCGATCAGGGCTGTTTCCTCGCCGCAAATATAGGCCCCGGCCCCGTGATGCAGGAACAGATCGAAATCCCAACCCGAACCAGCGGCATTCCTGCCCAGCAGGCCGGCGTCATAGGCTTCGTCAATCGCGGCCTGTAGGGCTTCACGCTCGCGGATGTATTCGCCGCGAAGGTAGATATAGCAGGTATGCGCATTCATCGCGAAGGATGCGATCAGGCACCCCTCGATCAAAGTGTGCGGATCGTGGCGCATAATCTCACGGTCCTTGCATGTGCCCGGCTCGGATTCATCTGCGTTTACAACCAGGTAGGCCGGACGGCCATCGCTTTCCTTGGGCATGAAGGACCATTTCAAACCGGTGGGGAAACCCGCGCCACCACGCCCGCGCAGCCCGGAATCCTTCATCGTCTGGATGATCCAGTCGCGCCCCTTTTCGATCAATCCAGCGGTGCCATCCCAATGCCCGCGAGCTTGTGCACCGCGCAGCGTACGCTCATGCATCCCGTAGATGTTGGTAAAGATCCGGTCCTGATCCTTCAGCATCGCGTGTTACCTTCGGCTTTCCTGACGCATGCGCCAGAGTTGAAATATGTTGACGCCCGCATAGATGAACCCGGCCAGGGCGGCGAGGTCAAAAAACAATGCGTGGCGCGTGGTCAGCCCCAACGCGGGGCCAATGAACAGGTTCATGGCAAGCCAGATCGCCATCGTCACGGCAATGACGATGCCAATATGTCGACCCTTGCGGGCGATAGCTTGTTCCTTATCCGTGTCCATCTCAGTCTTCGTACATACCGTCTTTCTTGGCGCGCTTGGCAAACTCGGTCTCTTCCCCCGTCGCCAGCTTGGCCGCCTGTGCGATCCAACCGTCACGTTCGATCCGGCCTTTGAATTTCAACCGTGTATCAACCCAAGCCACATGTTCGGGCGTCCAGGCTGCGATCTGATCGAAATGGAAAAAACCCAGCTCATTCAGCGTCTGCTCAAGCTTCGGGCCGACACCTTTCAGCATTTTCAGATCATCTGCCTTACCACCCCGCGCTGCGGTCAGCGTTTCTGGCTGATCTTCCTTGGCGGCCTTCGCCTCCTCCGCCTGCTTCACAGCAGGTTTGGCCGGTTTCGGCGCTTTGGGCGGTTTCGGGGCCGATTTGGTCGCCGCTGCCTTGCCATCCTTGCCCAGCCACGGTGTCAGGATCGGAACCTCGGTCCCGTCGATGCGCTTGACCGTGTCGCCCAGATCGGTGGCCAAGGCCACGCTGGCATTGTGCTCTGGCTTCCCAGCGTCATGCTGGGTCAGGCTGGTCAATCCGCCCAGCGGTTCCGCTGCATAACGTCCGTTCTGAGGGCCCGGTGTCGGAACCTTGCCTGCGGCCAGATCGTCGATGATCTTGCCAAAGCTCTCGGCCGTCAGGTCTTCGTAATAGTCTTTTCCGATCTGCGCCATTGGAGCGTTCGCGCAGGACCCCAGGCATTCGACCTCTTCCCAGCTTAGCTTGCCATCGGCAGACAGTTCATGCGGCTTGGCGGCGATCTTGTCCTTGCAGACCGCTATCAGGTCTTCGGCCCCGCAAATCATGCAAGAGGTCGTGCCGCAGACCTGAATATGCGCCACAGAACCAACCGGTTGCAGCTGGAACATGAAGTAGAACGAGGCCACTTCGAGCACGCGGATATAGGCCATGCCCAGCATGTCGGCGACGGATTCAATCGCCGGACGGGTCAGCCAGCCCTCTTGCTCTTGCGCGCGCCAGAGCAGCGGGATAACAGCGCTGGCCTGACGACCCTCGGGGTACTTGGTAACCTGCGCTTCGGCCCATTGCTGGTTGGCAGCGGTAAAGGCAAAGCTCTCGGGTTGTTCGGGGTGAAGACGGCGCAGCATCACGCGGCTCCTTCGGTCAGTTTGGCGACAACCGTGACTGCAAAGGCAACCATCGACAGTAGGCCAGCTATCAGGTGTTTTGCGGTGTTTTTCTTAGCACGCGAGTAGATAAGCGCATCTACAAACGCCATAACCGAGCATGCTGCAAAGAAGGCAAGTATGACGTACAAATCTTGGTACAGAGCGGCGAACACACCAATAAGAGCAAACGCAAAGTAGCGATCTGCCATAACGCTGGGCAGATTCTCCTTATGATGTCCCGTCTGAGCAAGACCAAACTCGGGTTTAGTCCAGAACAGATACCCCAAGAGCAGCAGAAACACTGCGCCAATTCCGGCAAAGATCAGAGAAAGGGAGATAAGACTCACCGATCAATCTCCCCAAACACAACGTCCATCGTCCCGATAATCGCGGCGACGTCGGCCAGTTGGTGCCCTCCGGCGACGTGATCCATGGCTTGCAGATGCAGGAACCCCGGCGCACGCAGTTTGGCGCGGTAGGGTTTGTTGGTGCCGTCGGCGACCAGATAGACGCCGAACTCGCCCTTGGGGGCTTCGACGGCAGCGTAGACCTCTCCTGCGGGGACGTGGAAACCTTCGGTATACAGTTTGAAGTGATGGATCAGGCTTTCCATCGAGGTTTTCATGTCCGAGCGTGTCGGCGGGGTGATTTTACCGCGGGCCAGAACGTCGCCCGGGCATTCGCGAATCTTGGCGATGGCCTGACGGATGATCAGCAGGGACTGGCGCATCTCTTCCATGCGGCAGAGATAGCGGTCGTAGCAGTCGCCATTTTTGCCGACCGGGATCTGGAACTCGAACTCGTCATAGCATTCATAAGGTTGCGCGCGGCGCAGGTCCCATGCGAGGCCCGAGCCACGGACCATCACGCCCGAGAAGCCGTATTTCTGTATGTCATCCTCGGTCACCACGCCAATATCGGCGTTGCGCTGTTTGAAGATGCGGTTTTCGGTGAGCAGCCCGTCGATGTCGTCGAGAACGGCGGGGAATTCGTGGCTCCAAGCCTCGATATCATCCAGCAGTTCGGGTGGCAGGTCCTGATGGACACCGCCGGGGCGGAAGTAAGCAGCGTGCAGGCGGGCCCCGCAGGCACGCTCGTAGAACACCATCAGCTTTTCGCGCTCTTCAAATCCCCAAAGCGGCGGAGTCAGAGCGCCCACATCCATCGCCTGTGTGGTCACGTTCAGCAGATGGTTCAGGATACGACCAATCTCGGAATACAGAACCCGGATCAGCGAGCCGCGACGCGGCACTTCAACACCAGTCAGTTTCTCAATCGCCAGACACCAGGCATGTTCCTGGTTCATCGGCGCCACATAGTCCAGACGATCGAAATACGGCAGGTTCTGCAGATACGTCCGGCTTTCCATCAGCTTCTCAGTACCACGATGCAGCAGGCCGATATGCGGATCGCAACGCTCCACGATCTCGCCGTCCAACTCAAGAACCAAGCGCAAAACCCCATGCGCTGCAGGGTGTTGCGGGCCGAAGTTGATGTTAAAGTTACGGATCTTCTGCTCGCCGCTCAGCGCGTCCGTGCTGCCGTCATCATATCTTGAGCCGTCCATCAACGCCCCCGTCTTTTCTTTGCTTCAGCCCGAACTCGGACCTTTTTTGCCTCAACGGCTTTGGCAGCAGCCCCGGCCAGCAAAACACCCAGCGCGCCCAATGTGATCAGTTCGCCCAACATCGTCAGCATCTTAACGGCGCTCCATTTCCTGTAGCTTGATCCCGACCCACCAGAGCAGGGCAATCGTGCCAAAAGGGACCAGACATAGCAGGCACCAGACCTTGTTGATCCCGAAGAATGGCAAAATCTTTACCATCGGGATGATGGTCAGCGCGGAAAGGATCAGCCACCAGATACCCCCCATCACTCGGCCTCCTGCTTCTCATCCCCCGGCAGGATGTAGTTCGCACCTTCCCACGGGGACATGAAATCAAACTGACGGTATTCCTGCACGAGGCTGACGGGTTCGTAGACCACTCGCTTTTGCGCCTCGTCATAGCGCACTTCTGTATAGCCTGTGGTCGGGAAATCCTTGCGCAGCGGATAGCCCCGGAAGCCATAGTCGGTCAGGATACGCCGCAGGTCCGGATGGCCTGAGAACAGGATGCCGAACATGTCGAACACCTCACGCTCAAACCAATTGGCCGAGGGGTGTACGTCAACGATCGAGGGCACCATGTCTTCCTCGCGGATCGAGACCCGCAGGCGAATACGCTGGTTCTGGTACATCGACAGGAAGTGATAGACCACGTCGAACCGCTTGGCTCGTTCCGGGTAGTCCACGCCGGTGATATCCACCAAGGTAGAGAATTGACAGGACCGGTCGCTTTTCAGGAATTCGATGAATTCGACGAGGTTGGACAGCGCAACATCAACGTTCAACTCATCATGGGTCACGTCCCAGGACAGAACACAATCTGAGCGTTTCAGTTCAAGCTGTGTGCCGAGTTCTTTGAGTGCTTCGCTCATCTGCCCCTCCCTCAGCGTACAATTGTGCCGGTGCGGCGGATCTTACGTTGCAGTTGCATCAGGCCATAGAGCAGCGCCTCGGCGGTCGGAGGGCAGCCGGGTACGTAGATATCCACGGGCACAATGCGGTCACAGCCGCGCACGACTGAATAGGAATAATGGTAGTAGCCACCGCCATTCGCGCAGGAGCCCATCGAGATCACATAGCGCGGTTCGGGCATCTGATCGTAAACTTTGCGCAGCGCCGGGGCCATTTTGTTGGTCAGGGTTCCAGCCACGATCATCACGTCGGACTGGCGCGGGGATGCGCGGGGCGCGATGCCGAACCGTTCCGCGTCATAGCGCGGCATCGAGGTGTGCATCATCTCAACCGCGCAGCAGGCTAGACCAAAGGTCATCCAATGTAAGCTGCCAGTGCGCGCCCAGTTGATGATGTCCTCGGTCGAAGTCAGCAAGAACCCTTTGTCCTGAAGCTCGGCATTCAAGGCCTGGGTGGCGACTTCTTTGTCGACGCCAGCGGTGTTTGCACCCGTCATCACTCCCATTCCAAGGCCCCTTTCTTCCATTCATAGGCAAAGCCGATGGTCAGAACGCCCAGAAACACCATCATGGACCAGAAACCCACATCGCTGATGTCCTTGAAGCCAACGGCCCAGGGGAACAGGAAGGCGATTTCCAGATCGAAGATAATGAAAAGAATCGCGACCAGATAGAATCGAACATCAAATTTCATCCGCGCGTCATCAAATGCGTTGAAGCCGCATTCATATGCGCTGACTTTTTCCGGATCGGGGTTGCGGACGGCCAGAACGACAGCCGCCAGAATCAGCACTATTCCAAGGCCCACGGCCACGGCCAGAAACACCAGGATCGGGAGATATTCCCGCAACAGCTCTTCCAAGAGTAGCTCCTTTCCTGCGCGATCCATATTGAGCGCGCGGTCAATTGGCGAGTTGACTGGACATTCTCTATCTCTGCGGGGTCAGAGGGTCAACCGATCACAAGCGCGCAGGGGCATCAACCTTGGGGTTGACCATCCTGAAATTTCGTATGTCATTCTGCACAGCGCCGCATTCCGTCTCAGAATTAAACGTCGTTGATCCACTTGGGCTTACGTTTCTCAAAGAAAGCGTTAATACCCTCGCGCGCTTCTTCTGTTTCCCAGCGCGAAACCAGCGCATTGATCGTATGGTCAATCACCTGATCGTCAATCTTAGGCCCAAGATCCTGCACCAGCGCCTTGGCCGAGGCAACCGCCCCCGGTGCGCAGTTCAGATAGGGATGAACTTCGTCCTCGATGGCCTGATCCAACCCGTCTGCCGCGACCGTTTTGGCCAAGAGCCCAAGCCTCACCGACTCGGCCGCATCAAACAGACGCGCAGACATGAAAACCCGGCGGGCCTTGGCCGCCCCCATACGTGCGATAACATAGGGCCCAATCGTCGCCGGGATCAGGCCCAGCTTTGTCTCGGTCAGGCCCATTTTCAGGGTTTCAACACCAATCGCCACATCACAGACAGCAGCCAGACCCACGCCACCGCCGAACGCATTGCCTTGCAACGCTCCGATCAGGGGTTTCGGCATCGTGTTGAGCGCTTGCAGCATTTCCGCAAGCTTGCGTGCTTCGATGAAACGCGTTGCCGGGTCGGCTGCCATCTGATCCTGCATCCAACCCAAATCCCCGCCAGCGCAAAAAGATCTACCAGCGCCTGTCAGTACGACGACCCGAACGAAGGGGTCTTGTCCCAAATCCTGCGCTGCGCATGTCAGTTCGGCGATCATCGTGGCTGACATCGCGTTGTGTTTTTCCGCGCGGTTTAGGCACAGGGTCGCAACACCGCGTGCATCTGCGACGACAGAGATCGTTTCGTACATCTTAGCCCCTCATGGCGCGCGCCATCTGCGCGGCTTTATCCAACACTTTGGCATCCAGGCCGGTGGCATATCCCAACCGTTCCAGATGCGCCGCAACGGCTTCGGTCGCGACATTGCCCGCTGCACCGGGTGCGTAAGGGCAACCACCAAGGCCACCAACGGCGGCATCGAATACACGGACGCCCAGTGAAAGCGAGGCATCGATATTGTCCAACGCCCGGCCATTCGTGTCGTGAAAATGACCGGCCAGCCGGGTCACGGGAACACGCTCTCGCACCGCCATCAACATCCGTGCGATCTTGTCCGGCGTGCCCTGCCCGATCGTATCGCCCAAAGACACCTCATAGCAGCCGTGAGAGAACAAAAGATCCGCGACCTCGGCCACCTTTTCGGGCGGTGTCGGCCCATCATACGGGCAGTCGGTCACGCAAGAGACATAGCCGCGCACTGGCAGGTCGATGTGGCGCGCGGCGTCCAGGATCGGCGTGAACCGTTCAATCGACTCGGCAATGGTGGCATTGATATTCGCTTTCGAGAATCCCTCGGAAGCCGAGGCAAAAACCGCGATCTCATCCGCTTTGGTTGCCAATGCATCTTCATACCCCCGCATATTGGGGGTCAGGGCTGCATATCGCACACCCTTTGCGCGCGCTATGCCGGCCAGAACATCGGCGCTTCCCGCCATTTGGGGAACCCATTTAGGTGAAACAAAGCTGGCCACTTCGATCCGGTTGAACCCGGCATCCGACAGGCAATCGACAAGCGCAATCTTCTCGGCCACCGGAATGTCGCGCGTTTCGTTCTGCAACCCGTCCCGAGGCCCGACTTCAAAAATTTCGACCCGTTCGCCCATGCCTCATCTCCCTTAGGTGTCCAAACTGATCGTGACACATGCACAGACTTTCGAACAGCCTAGCTATCTTCCAACCGGACCAAGGCGGCACCGGCTTCGACCTGAGCGCCTTCTTCGGCCAGAACCTCTGCGACAACACCATCCCGAGCAGCAAGCAGGGAATGTTCCATCTTCATCGCCTCCAGCACCGCCAAGCGGTCGCCTTCATTGACCGGCTGACCGGCCACTGCAACGACCGCTTTGACAAGCCCCGGCATCGGCGCTTCGATCAGGTTGGTATCCCCAGCCGCGCTGGCCTCGCGGTCCAGTGGGTCGACCAGGTCAAAACTCTGTCCATAATCCTCGAAGACCGTGATCCGGGGACCAGTGACCACGACATAGGGCATCGGTTTTCCGTTGATCAGCCAGCGCCCGTCCTGGCGTTGTGCCGTGACGACCGTCTCACCCACGTGCCACTCCTGCCGCTCGGCGCCAATAACTTGAACATCAAGCTCGATATGATCCTCACCGGATATCAGCTGAACCGCCCGATGCAGAGGCGCCCAAAGCGAGAAACCAGCGTCTGCCTGCATGTCCACCAAGTTCGATGCCCGCATGGCTGCCGCCACAAGGGTCTCGGGCCGTGGCGGTACCGCCTGCACCAATTCGTCAAGGTCGCGCCCGATCAGCCCCGTATCGACATCGCCCGAGGCAAAGCCAGTATGCCGGGTCAAGGCCCCCAGGAATGACAGGTTGGTAACCGTTCCGGCGACCTCAGTTCCTTGCAACGCGCGGTGTAACTGTTCGAGAGCGACCGACCGCGTCGGCCCATGCACAATCACCTTTGCAATCATCGGGTCATACCAGGGGCTGATTGTATCCCCCGCCCTCACGCCACTATCTGCCCGACACCCTTGAGGAAAGCGCAGATGGGTCAGGGTACCTGTTGCTGGCAGGAATCCCTTGGGTACATCTTCGGCATAGAGCCGCGCCTCGAACGCGTGGCCGTTGATCGAAAGGTCCCTTTGCTGTTTTGGCAAGCTCTCACCCGCTGCCACACGCAACTGCCATTCGACCAGATCGACGCCCGTGATCGCCTCGGTTACAGGGTGTTCAACCTGCAGGCGCGTGTTCATTTCCATGAACCAGAACCGATCCGGGCGCAGTCCTTCGGACGCGTCGACGATAAACTCAACCGTCCCCGCCCCTTTGTAGCCAATCGCCTCAGCCGCGCGGACACCTGCATGTCCCATCGCGTCGCGCATTTCAGTTGTCATGCCAGGGGCCGGAGCCTCTTCGATCACCTTCTGATGCCGTCGCTGCAACGAGCAGTCCCGTTCGAATAGGTGAACTGCGTGCGTGCCGTCGCCAAATACCTGAACTTCGATATGCCGAGGCTTCGCAACGAATTTCTCAACCAGCACAGCATCATTGCCGAAGGCGGTTTTCGCCTCGCCGCGTGCGCTGTCCAGAGCGGACAGAAAATCCTCGGGATTTTCGACCAGCCGCATCCCCTTGCCGCCGCCGCCTGCCACGGCCTTGATCAACACAGGATAGCCAATAGTTTCGGCCGCCTCGGCCAGGTGCTCGGGGTCCTGATTGTCCCCATGATAACCCGGCACGACAGGCACGCCCGCCTGTTCCATAAGAACCTTTGCTGCGTCTTTGAGGCCCATCTTCCGGATCGCATCTGCCGATGGTCCGATGAACGTCAAGCCCGCAGCCTCAACCGAATCCACAAATTCCGGGTTCTCGGACAGAAACCCATAGCCCGGATGGATCGCCTGCGCGCCGGTATCAAGCGCCGCCTGAATGATCACATCGGCCTTCAGATAGCTTTCTGACGGGGCCGCGCCACCGATATGCACGGCCTCATCCGCCATCTGCACATGCTTGGCCGAGGCATCCGCATCGGAATAAACAGCAACACAGGACACGCCCATTTTCTGAGCCGTCTCCATAACTCTGCAAGCAATCTCGCCCCGGTTGGCGATCAGGATTTTGTTGAACATGGCTTACCCCTCAGCCGCCAGATCTTCGACAAGACGAAATCGCTCGCAGACCAACTCCATCTCAGGATCGAACCCGCCATTGCGCTCGAAATAGCGGCGGTGATCATCGCGCCACCCCGCAAGCGTTTCATTCTCGCCCTCGGCCAGCGCGAAACCTTCGGTCACATCGCAATAGCGACAGATCGTAACCTCGACCGTTTCTATCACCAGGGCCGGGCGATCATCCCACTTCAAAGCAATATCGCGCCGCCCGACCACGGGCAGGTCGAGAGAGCCTTCGGGATAGTTCCGCAACGCATCGCAGGTCGCCGTTTTCTTTCCAGCACGCACAAGGGCCAGCAGCTCGTCACTCAGCGCCGCGTTGTCCCCAAACTTGAAGGTCTGTGCGCCTGGGTAGCGGTTTTTTAGCTGTTCCAGATCGGTCATCTTACATCCTGAACACGCCGAAACGTGTCTCCTCAATCGGGGCATTCAGCGCAGCGCTGAGCGATAGGGCCAACACATCACGCGATTTGCGTGGGTCGATGATACCATCGTCCCAGAGGCGGGCCGAGGCATACAGCGGATGCGACTGTTCCTCGAACATCTGCAGTGTCGGGCGTTTGAAATCGGCTTCTTCCTCGGCGGACCAAGTGCCGCCCTGCCGTTCGATTCCGTCGCGTTTGACGGTGGCCAGAACGCCCGCCGCCTGCTCGCCGCCCATCACGGAAATCCGAGAATTCGGCCAGGTCCACAGGAACCGAGGCTGATAGGCCCGACCGGCCATGCCGTAATTTCCGGCCCCGAATGAGCCTCCGACAAGCATGGTGATCTTGGGAACGCTCGTCGTCGCTACCGCCGTGACCATCTTGGCCCCGTGCCGCGCGATGCCTTCGTTTTCGTATTTGCGACCAACCATAAAGCCGGTGATGTTCTGCAGAAAGACCAGAGGGGTCTTCCGCTGCGAGCACAGCTCGACAAAATGCGCGCCCTTTTGTGCGGCTTCGGAAAACAGCACGCCGTTATTGGCGATGATTCCAACCGGGCAACCTTTGACATGGGCAAAGCCAGTTACCAGCGTTTCTCCGAAGCGCGGCTTGAACTCATCGAAGCGAGAGCCATCTACCAGACGCGCGATGACCTCGCGGATGTCATAAGGCGTGCGCAGGTCAGCTGGAACAACGCCGAGGATTTCCTCTGGGTCATAAGCTGGGTCTTCCGGGCTGGCCCAATCTACCGCCTGCGGTTTGCGCAGGTTCAGCGAGCCAACAGCCCGTCGCGCCAAAGCCAGTGCGTGGGCGTCATCCTCGGCGAGATAGTCCGCCACGCCGGACAGGCGCGTATGGACATCACCGCCGCCCAAATCCTCGGCACTGACGACCTCGCCCGTCGCGGCTTTGACCAAAGGCGGTCCAGCCAGAAAGATCGTCCCTTGCTCTTTCACGATGATGGTCACATCCGACATCGCGGGCACATAGGCCCCACCCGCCGTACAGGACCCCATCACCACAGCGATCTGAGCGATCCCCTTCGCGCTCATCCGCGCTTGGTTATAAAAGATACGGCCAAAGTGATCGCGGTCGGGGAAGACCTCATCCTGATTTGGCAGGTTCGCACCGCCGCTGTCGACCAGATAGATGCAGGGCAGTTGATTTTCCTCGGCGATCTCCTGCGCGCGCAGGTGTTTCTTCACCGACATCGGGTAATAGGTGCCGCCCTTAACCGTGGCATCGTTGCACACCACCATGACCTCGCGCCCCTGCACCCGCCCAATGCCTGCGATGACCCCCGCACATGGCGCGGCATCGCCATACATCCCATGTGCTGCAGTCGCGCCGATTTCCAGAAACGGAGACCCCGGATCAAGCAGGTTCGCCACCCGGCGCCGAGGTAGCATCTTGCCCCTAGAAACGTGCCGCGCGCGAGATTTCTCGCCGCCTCCGATACGAGCTGCTTCAGCAGCTTCGGAGATTTGCGCCAGCGCGTCGAGATGGGCGGTGCGGTTTGTTTGTGCGGCTTCCGAACTAGGAAGGAACGCGGATTTCAATTTACTCATTGTGTGCCCCCATATCCGATCAAATCCAACGCGCGCGTTGCTGTTACCCGCAACATACAATCCGCCCCATCTTCGAAGTGGCCCGTTCCGGTTGTCAGATTTCCCCGCGACAGGCATTCGGCGTCTCGAAATGCGATCCAGGCGCGCTGTGCGTCCCTGAGAGCCTCAGCTGCAACGGGCGGCAGTTCTGGATCTGATAAATCTTGGCGCAAAGACCCGTATGCTGTGTTCATCACTGCATCCCAAGCTTTGGTCTCTGCGTCCATGCACTGTGCAACCGCTATGCTGTCATAGGAACCGCCCTCTTCTATGCAGGCATTCGCAAAGTTCCGGACACACGTTGCACCAGCATGCCAGCCTTCACCCGCCTCGGCCACACAATGCCAAATATCAGCCTCGGCTACCGGGTCAGGAGCCCAATCAGCCACCGCTTGAACGGGCAGCAGAGACAAGACGGCGATAAAACGTATCATAACACCTCTGTGGCCGCTCGGGCCTTCAATTCCTTGCGTATCACCTTCCTCGTGACCGTCATTGGCAGTTCCTCCAAAAACGCCACCTCGCGCGGGTAGGAATACTGCGCCAGACGGTCCTTGACCCACTCCTGCAACTCCTGCTCCGCCGCCTCAGCCCCCGGTTTCAGCACCACATAGGCCTTCACGATCTCGGTCCGCAGCGGGTCGGGCTTGCCGACCACGCCGACCGTTGCCACCGCCGGGTGGGTCAGCAGGCAATCCTCGATCTCAGCCGGACCAATACGATAGCCCGACGACGTGATTACGTCATCTTCGCGGCCCACAAAGCGCAGGTAATCCCCCTCCCAAATGCCGCGGTCGCCGGAGATGAGCCAGTCGTCACGGAATTTCTCAGCCGTCGCCTCTGGCCGGTTCCAGTATTCCAGCATCATTGAGGCTGAGCCGCGTCGGATGGCTACGTCGCCCTCTACTGTGGTTGGGTTCCCATCCTCGTCGACTACTGCCACCTCATGCCCTGGCACCGGTTTGCCTATACAGCCGGGGCGCACTGGGAAATACTTGGCACACGACGAGACGACCATGTTGCATTCGGTCTGACCGTAGAATTCGTTGATCGTCAATCCGAACGCCTGTTGCCCCCACGCTAGCATCTCGGCCCCTAAAGGCTCACCCCCTGACGCGACCGAACGCAGGCCGGGGATGCTCTGATCCGCTGCCTTCAGCATCCGCAGCGCCGTGGGTGGGAAAAACACGTTCCGCACAGCCCCACGTGCAATCACGTCCGCGCAGGCCTCAGCCGAAAACTTATCCAGCCGCGCCGCAACCACCGGAATGCCCAGCGCCAGACCGGGCATTAGCACGTCGAACAGCCCGCCGATCCAGGCCCAATCGGCAGGGGTCCACAGGCAGTCTCCGTCGCGCAGGTGATCGTGGCTGATTGAAACGCCGGGCAAATGGCCCGTCAGCACCCGATGCCCGTGCAGGGCCCCCTTGGGGCTGCCGGTTGTGCCCGACGTATAGATCAGCACCGCCGGATCATCCGGCCCAGTCTCGGCAAAGGGAAGTGGAGCGCCGGCCACCCCTACTTCAGATGCGATCAGAGGCTTTGCGATCCCTTCAAGCAGCCCGGCACCCTCGACATCGGTCAGCACAATACTGGCGCCCGCATCACTGACACGAGACCGCAATGCCTCCTGTTTGAACAGCTTGAACAGGGGAGCCGAGATCGCGCCGATCTTCCAGATCGCCAGATGCGCGGCGGCACACCATGGGGATTGGCTGAGCAGGACACCGACCCGATCACCTGGCTGTACCTTCTGCTGCAAAGCACGAGCAATCCCGTCGGTCATATGATGTAGCTGCTCATAAGTCACACGCTGTTCAGTGGGACCGGTTAGATCAATCACGGCAACACGATCATCGGGATGAACCAGACACTGACGCGCCATGTTCAACTGATCGGGCAGGTCCCAGCCACCCTCTGGGCGCAAACCAGGTATGCGCCTAGGGTCAAGCATCTGCTAGGCCTCTTTTTTCATTGAATTTTCCCGCCGGACGCAGGCAACCAGAACCAAGCAAAACTTGATACAGATCAGAGCGCGGATTGGCCTTTGCCGCCACACAAGGGGCATCAACAAAACCAAAGGCAAGATCATGATGAAAACGCTCGCCGCTTTGACATTCTCGACCGCACTGGCCGCTTTGGCCGTGCCCGCATTTGCCCAATCGCAGGGCGACTGGACCCTTGGCGTAGGTGTGGGATATCTGGACCCGAAATCCGACAACGGAACGCTTGCGGGGCTTAGCGCAGATATCGACGCGGATACCCGCCCGATCTTCACCGCCGAATACTTTATCCGCGACAATCTGGGGATCGAGCTCTTGGCTGCAACGCCCTTCAGCCACGACATCACTCTGGGAGGCAGCACTGATGCGGGCAGCGTCAAGCACCTGCCCCCGACCCTGTCGCTGAACTATCACTTCCCGACCAACAGCGCCTGGAAACCCTATGTCGGGGCCGGTCTGAACTACACGATCTTCTTTGACGAAAGCTCTCCGCTGGGGGATCTCAAGGTCGATAACTCGTTCGGGGTCGCGCTGCAGGCCGGGCTGGACTATCAGGTCACCCAAAACGGTGCAGTCCGACTGAATGTGCGCTGGTTCGACATCGACTCGGACGTGACCCTGGATGGCGCCGATATCGGCACCGCCGAAATCGATCCTTGGCTGGTCGGTGTGTCCTACGTCCATCGGTTCTGATCCAATCCAAAGCGCCCCGCCGACCTAAAATCAGCGGGGCGTTTTCTTCACTGCATCTCGTTCATCAGCTCGCGGCCAATCAGCATCCGGCGAATTTCGCTGGTGCCTGCGCCGATCTCCATAAGTTTGGCATCTCGGAAAATCCGGCTGACCGGCGCGTCCGACAGGAACCCGGCCCCGCCCATCGCCTGAACCGCCTGATGCGCCTGCGTCATCGCAGCCTCTGAGGCATAGAGACAGCACGCCGCTGCATCCTGACGGGTCACATCCCCACGATCGCAGGCCTTTGCAACTTCGTAGACATAAGCCCGGGCAGAGTTCATCGCGGTGTACATATCCGCGATCTTGCCCTGCATCAGTTGGAAGCTGCCGATGGGTTTGCCGAACTGTTTGCGTTCGGCCAGATAGGGCATGATCTCATCAAGACAGGCCGCCATGATCCCGGTTCCGATCCCGGCCAGAACGACACGTTCGTAGTCGAGCCCAGACATCAGAACGGCAACGCCCTTGCCTTCTTCGCCCAGAACATTTTCGAACGGCACTTCGACATCTTCAAAGATCAGTTCTGCTGTATTGGACCCGCGCATTCCAAGCTTGTCGAAATGCGGTGAGGTCGAGAAGCCCTTCATCTCTTTTTCGATCAGAAACGCGGTGATTCCTTTGGACCCGGCCTCTGGGTCTGTCTTGGCGTAGACGACCAGCGTATCCGCGTCCGGCCCGTTGGTGATCCAGTATTTGTTGCCATTCAGCCGGTAATGATCGTTGCGCTTTTCCGCGCGCAGCTTCATCGAAACGACGTCCGACCCGGCCGAAGCCTCGGACATCGCCAATGCACCCACATGCGCGCCAGAAATCAGCCGCGGCAGGTACTTTTGCTTTTGCTCCTCATTGCCGTTCAGCTTGATCTGATTCACGCACAGGTTGGAATGCGCCCCGTATGATAGCGAAACCGATGCCGAGGCACGCGCCACTTCCTCTACTGCAATTGTATGAGCCAGATAGGACATTCCGGCCCCGCCATATTCCTCGGGCACAGTGACGCCCAGAAGGCCAAGCTCTCCCATCTCCGCCCATAGCTCATTGGGAAAAGCATTAGATGCGTCGATCTCGGCGGCCATCGGCTTGACCCGTTCCTGCGCCCAGCGATGCACCATCTCGCGCAGCGCGTTTACATCCTCGCCGAGATCAAAAGTCATTTCCGCCTGGAACATTTGGGCTGCCTTTGCGCTATACGTCAGTAATTGAACATATGTTCATTTATAGCGAGGCGAAGAGTGTCTGTCCAGTTGGAATGCGGTCTAGTGGTTCACGAACTCACCCAAGCTGATCCGCCCATCACCATCTGTATCTATTTGCTCCAAAATCTCAGAAGCACGGGCGGCGCTGTGCATACCAATGGCCGCTCTGCATTCCGCGCTGACCTTGGCTTCGTCTTCACGAAAGCCGAACTCCAACTCTGCCAAGGTCACAAATCCGTCCTCGTTGGTATCGGCGGATGTGAAATCGTCAGCCCGGTAGCGTTCATTTGCCGCTACGACTTCAGACAAGGTAATGCGGCCATCGTTGTCAGCATCTGAGAAGCCAATTGCATCATCTGCCAGCTCTTCCGGCGACATTGACCAAACTTTCGCCAGTTCGGTTCCATCGCAATCGCTAGGCAAGTTCACCTGCTCGGCCTGCTGCGTCATGTAACTCAGCATTTCGATCCGATCGACAAATCCATCGCCGTTGGTATCCTTGGCACGAAAATTGCCAGCGAAATCGGTTTTTGCAGATGCTCCAGACATCGATACAGCGGCTAAGATAGCGATCGTCAGAATTACTGGGGACGCCGCAACTACAGTCTTTTTCATGGTCGAAACCTCCTTCGAGTTTGAATGAGGCACTCCATCTTCAGCGATCAAGCGGCGCAAAGCCGCGCTCATGGTTTCCCCGCGCGCAGCAACCCTTGCGGCGAACGCGTTTTTTTCCGACAGGCTTAGCCTGACTTCCAGAGATTCAGATTTTTTCTCTTTGGTCATGGTTCCGCAATGATTTCTGATGGTGTGCCCGCTCAAAGAAGCAAAGACACCTCAATTTGCCAGCATCATAACGTCCGTACGCAAGCGAAATCGTGTCCGGACAAAAGAGTTTGCTGTTTTTATGCCGTCGCCAGATTGTGAATCCGCGCGACTTCTTCCTGAATTATTCGAGCAATCAGATCACAGTCCTGCAAAGAGAACGTGAGTGGGACACGCATATCCAAAATACCCGAAAGGATACGATCCGATCCCGGCATACGTTCGCTTTCGACATAGCGCCAGCTGTCATAGCGAGAGGTGAAGCCTGTCGGTTCAGCCCCACCAAACCATTTCAACTCGACCCCCCGTTTTGCGCACCGACCAATAACCTCGGTGATGCGATCGGGCACCCAGTCCAGAAGCAGGAACTGGATCGACGAACCGACATAGGTTTCTTCCTCTGGCCGGTCCACAATTGTCAGCCCCGGTGTTCCGCGCAAGCCAGCCTCGATGGCCCGGTATCTTTCATTCCAACGCCCAACCTGTCGGTCCAGATCGCGCAGTTGCGGACGTAGGATCGCGGCGCGCAGATTATCCATCCGTCCCGAAACATTGGGGGTGGTGTATTTGACGCGCTCGAAAACCTCGGGTGATGGTGCAGCCAGGTGACGTTCGTACAGCATGTAGGACCCCGACAACATCGTGGCCTTGGCTGCAAGCTCCTCATCATCGGTGATCAGCAGGCCGCCTTCGCCGGAATTGACATGTTTGTAGGTCTGGCAGGAGTAGCAGCCGATTGCCCCCTGCCGACCGGACAATTGCCCCCTCCAAGCTGCGCCCATCGTGTGTGCGCAGTCTTCGATCACAACGACGCCAGCGGCATCGCACATCTGCATCAGGCGATCCATGTCGCACAAATGCCCCCGCATATGACTGAGCATCAGAACCCGCGCCTGATCCAGTTTGGCCGCAAGATCGTCCAGATCAATGGTCAGGTTCTCGGACACGCCAACGAACACAGGCTTGGCCCCAACGGACGCAATCGACCCCGGCACAGGTGCAAGAGTAAAAGCATTCGTCAAAACCGGATCACCCGGTTGAACACCCACCGCGCGCAAGGCAGTTGCAAGCGCATACCCGCCCGAGGACACTGCGAGACAAAATTTAGCCCCCATCTGGGCGGCAAATTCCTGTTCCAATAATGCGGTCTCGCCCAACTCACCCGGTGCGACGTTATAGCGATGCAGACGCCCGTGACGCAGCACGGCCAGCGCGGCCTCGATCGCTTCGTCGGGGATCGGTTCCTGTTGAGTGAAGCTGCCGGTAAATGTCTCAGTCATGGCTCAGTTCTCGGGCTATATCCGCTTCGGGTCAAGAGATCACGCCGCCGCACCGATCAGATCGGTCACAACACCAGGCAGATCGTCAAAATGATGCAGCAAAGCCTCGGGCTCCAACGCGGCCATATCATCCCCCGATGGCCCGAACGTAACCAACACAGATGGCACGCCTGCGGCCTTGGCTGTGTTGCGGTCAGTATCAGAGTCCCCGATCAGAACGCACAGGTCGGGATGCCCACCTGCCCGCCGCGCCGCCTCGCGCAGGGGTTCAGGGTCAGGTTTGCGCACCGACAATGTGTCCGCACCAACCAGCGAGGCAAACTGATCCCGCACGCCCATCTGGCTCAGCAATTGATCTGCCAGCCGTTCCGGTTTGTTGGTGCAGATTCCAACTCCATAACCTGCGGTTTTCAACGCCTCGACCGCGTCCAACGCGCCCGGATAGAATTGTGTATGGGTGTCGATGTCTTTGGAATACGCCTCAAGCAGCACGGGATAATAGGCGTCTACTGTGCCCTCATGAAAGGCTCCGACCCGTTTCAGACCGTGGGTCAACATCATCCGACCACCGCGCACGGCGATACCCGCATCCTGCCCATGAACCAGCACATCCCCGTGTCCCATCGCGCGAAAACAATGGTTTGCAGCGGCCAGCAAATCCCCGGATGTATCCGCCAAAGTCCCATCCAGATCGAAGATGACAGTGCGCATCGCGCCTCCTTGCTCGGCAGTTTTCCGCCATGTCATGTTGCAATCGGCAATCTTGTTTGATGGCCGAACGGCTTGCGC
Organism: Ruegeria sp. H3; assembly: GCF_056533095.1. NCBI lineage: Bacteria > Pseudomonadati > Pseudomonadota > Alphaproteobacteria > Rhodobacterales > Roseobacteraceae > Ruegeria > Ruegeria sp. H3. The sequence goes on from NZ_JBQFOD010000003.1 coordinate 73,386, forward strand.
CTTTGCCCTCAGCGGATAAAACGGTCGGCAAGAAAACACAAAGAGAAAACGATTTCATGACCACTGCCCTTGTCATCCTTGCCGCTGGAAAAGGCACCCGGATGAATTCGGATATTCCAAAGGTACTGCATCCCATCGCCCAGGTTCCGATGCTGATCCACGCCATACGCGCCGGGTCGGTGCTGTCGCCCGAGCGCACCGTGATCGTCACAGGCCACGGGTCCGAAGCCGTCGCCAAGGTCGCGCAGGCCGAAGATGAAACGGTGCAGATCGCAGTTCAGGAGGAGCAGCTGGGCACCGCGCATGCGGTTGCGCAAGCGCGCGACGCGCTCGAAGGTTTCGACGGTGATGTCGTTGTTCTCTACGGTGACACTCCGTTCTTGAAGCCCGATACGCTGGAACGCATGATCGAGGCCCGCGTGCAGAATGATCTTGTGATCCTGGGCTTTAAGGCCGCAGATCCCGCACGCTATGGGCGTCTGGTCATGAATGGTGACACGCTGGAGCGGATTGTCGAATTCAAAGAAGCATCAGATGAAGAACGCGCGATAAGTTTCTGCAATTCAGGGCTTTTAGCATGTAACGCAGAAACACTGTTGTCGCTGATTGATGCGGTGAGCAATGGCAATGCCGCGGGCGAGTACTACCTGACGGATGTGGTCGAAATCGCTCGCAACCGTGGTCTGAGCGTAACCGCCGTAGCTTGTGACGAAGCCCAGACACTGGGTGTGAATTCTCGCGCTGATCTGGCTGCGGCGGATGCTGTGTTTCAGACGCAGGCGCGCGCCGAGTTGCTGGATCTGGGCGTGACTCTGATGGCGCCGGAAACGGTTTATCTGGCCGCCGATACGGTCATCGGGCGCGATACGGTAATCGAACCCAACGTGGTCTTTGGCCCCGGCGTGACCGTAGAAAGCGGCGCGACGATCCGAGCTTATTCGCATCTGGAAGGCTGCCATGTCAGCCGAGGCGCCGTCGTCGGCCCCTATGCCCGCCTGCGCCCGGGTGCAGAACTCGCAGAAAACGCGAAAATCGGCAATTTTGTTGAGATCAAAAACGCTGAGATTGCCGAAGGCGCGAAGGTCAATCACCTTAGCTATGTCGGTGATGCTGTAGTTGGGGCCGCAACAAATATCGGCGCGGGCACGATCACTTGCAACTATGACGGCGTGATGAAGCACAAAACCACGATTGGTCAGAACGTGTTTATCGGCTCGAACACCATGTTGGTTGCGCCGGTGACGGTGGGCGACGGGGCGATGACGGCGACCGGCACGGTGGTGACCAAAGATGTCGAAGCTGATGCCTTGGCCGTTGCGCGGGCCAAGCAGGAAAACAAACCCGGCTATGCGCGCAAATTGTTTGATATGTTAAAGGCGAAAAAGGCTCGCCGCGATAAAGAGGCCTGAGTTTATGTGTGGAATTGTAGGTGTTCTGGGGCAGCATGAGGTCGCCCCTATTCTGGTTGAAGCGCTGAAACGGCTGGAATATCGCGGCTATGACAGCGCAGGGATCGCCACCGTGAATGACGGGGCGCTGGGGCGTCGCCGGGCGGTAGGCAAGCTGGTCAACCTGAGTGACCTGCTGGTCCATGACCCGCTGCCCGGCAAATCCGGGATTGGCCACACTCGCTGGGCCACCCATGGTGCACCATCGGTCAACAACGCCCACCCGCACAAGGCCGGTCCGGTCGCCGTTGTGCATAACGGCATCGTCGAAAACTACCGCGAACTGCGCGCTGAACTGGCCGAAAACGGGATCGGATTTGAAACCGAGACCGACACCGAGACCGTGGCTCTGATGGCTGAGCATCTTCTGAACTCGGGCCTGTCTCCGGTCGAGGCGGCGTTCAAGACCATTGATCAGTTGGAAGGCGCCTTTGCGCTGGCCTTTCTGTTTGACGGCCAGGATGACTTGATTGTCGCAGCGCGCAAGGGCTCTCCCTTGGCCATCGGGCACGGAGATGGAGAGATGTTTGTGGGTTCCGACGCTATCGCATTGGCCCCTCTGACAAACAAGATCACCTATCTTGAGGAAGGCGACCGCGCGGTGTTAACCCGCACCTCGCTTGAAATCCGCAATGAGGCCGGTGAATTGGCCAATCGGGAAATGCGCAAGATCAAGCTGGATCATGCGCGGGCCGACAAAGGCGAGCACAAACACTTCATGGCGAAGGAAATCGCTGAACAGCCCGTCGTCGTGGCTGAGGCGATCCGGTCTTACCTACCAACTGGCGGGGATCGGGTGGTTCTGCCAGATATCGATCTGGATTTCACCAAGCTTGACCGCCTAACCATGGTGGCCTGCGGAACCGCGTTCTACGCCTGCCTGACGGCAAAATACTGGTTCGAACAACTGGCCAAAATGCCGGTCGAGGTCGATATCGCCAGCGAGTTTCGCTATCGCGAACCTCCGATCAGCGACCGCACCCTGGCCCTGTTTGTCAGCCAGTCGGGCGAAACCGCCGATACGCTGGCTGCCCTGCGCTATTGCGAAGGCAAGGCGGACAAGATCGTATCTGTTGTTAACGTCCCCGAAAGCTCGATCGCACGGGAAAGCGATGTGGCACTGCCCATCCACGCAGGGATCGAGATCGGCGTGGCCTCGACAAAGGCCTTCACCTGCCAACTCAGCGTCTTGCTGATGCTGGCGCTCAAAGCCGCCGCCGACCGGGGCACCCTGACCGATGATGAACTGGCCGATCACGCTGCCGCCTTGCGTGGGCTGCCCTCGGTTCTGAACTCGGCGCTGGATCAAAATCGCGCCATCCGCAAATCCGCCCAGCGATTGTCCGAGGCGCGCGATGTCCTGTTCTTGGGACGCGGCCTGATGTACCCGCTGGCCATGGAAGGCGCGCTAAAGCTGAAGGAAATCAGCTATATCCACGCCGAAGGGTATGCATCAGGTGAGCTGAAACATGGCCCCATCGCGCTGATCGACAAACATATGCCCGTTGTGGTGATGGCCCCTAAGGATACCGTGTTCGACAAGACAGTATCGAACATGCAGGAGGTCATGGCGCGCAAGGGAAAGGTCATTCTGGTCTCAGACGACGATGGCATTGCCGAGGCCGAGGACGGGGTTTGGAGCACGATCCGAATGCCGCATATCCACCCCAGCCTTGCCCCGATCCTGTATTCTGTCCCCGCTCAGCTGCTGGCCTATCACACAGCGGTGGCCAAGGGCACGGATGTGGATCAGCCGCGCAATCTGGCGAAGTCGGTGACGGTGGAATAGGCGGGAACATGGTTCAGCAGGACGCAATTGTGCAACTGATGTCCCTGATGCGTGCCTCCCGTGCGGAATACGAGCGCTATTTGGCACAAGGCAAGACCTTTGGTCCTGCGCGGGCGTTGCGCGCGACCAACCAACAGGTGCTGGATTTCATCGAAGACACTCCATTCAAAGCCGCCCCTGAACTGATGTCAGCGCTGGAAGACCTGCAAGAGCATTTGCGGGATTGGGCCCGAATCTGGGATCACGAGGCCAAATTGCGCGCCCCGGCGGATGAGGACGAATTCATATTCACAGGGTACAAAACCTATCCCAGGCATCTGGATGCCCTGCTCGCAGAACGGCGCTCAATCTCCTGAGTGCTGGACGGCCCATCCGTACGCGCTTAGGTTTGCCGCAACCCCTTACCCGGAGCGCATCATGGCCAAACAATTCCCGCAACTCGACCCGCCGCATCAGGCCTTCATAGAAGATCAGCACATGTTCTTCGTCGGAACCGCTGGGTCTGAGGGCCGGGTCAATATCTCGCCCAAGGGCATGGATTCCCTGCGCGTTCTGGGCCCAAACCGTATCATCTGGATGAACCTGACCGGCAGCGGCAATGAAACGGCGGGGCATCTGCTGGATGTCAATCGCATGACTTTGATGTGGTGTTCCTTCACCACCCGCCCCCTGATCCTGCGCGCCTACGGCACGGCCAGAACGCTCCACACAGGGGATGCCGGTTGGGAGGAACTGTCCCGGCATTTCCCCGCCCATCGCAGCGCCCGGCAGATTTATGACCTGAGCATTGAAATGGTTCAGACCTCCTGCGGCTACGCGGTCCCTTTCATGGAATACACGTCGGAACGTGACACGATGCAGAAATGGGTTGATGGCAAGTCTGATGACGACATCCGCGCCTATTGGGTGGATATGAACCAACAGACGATTGATGGCAAACCCACAGGAGTCCCTGTCTGAGATGCCGCTGCTTGCCCCCTATCTGGCCCAGATCAAAGCCCATGCCGACCCCGAACGCGGTGCGCAAATGGCGGCCTATCACAAGGCGGATCGCCCCTATCTGGGCGTCGCAAACCCCGTTCTGAATGATCTGACCAAGGCTTGGCGGCAAGAGCTTGACGTGCCGCGGCGCGTGCAGCTCGCGGATGAGCTGTGGCAACTCAATACTCATGAAACCCGTCTCGCCGCCTCAAAACTCCTCACTCAGGCGCGTATCAAACCGGATGACGCCGTCTGGGAACTGTTGCAAAGCTGGCTGCCGGATTTCGATGCTTGGGCCGTGGCCGATCATGCGGCTATGGCGATGCAAAAACGGCTGACGGCTAATCCCACCCGGCTGGATCAGGTCGAGGTTTGGACAACATCAGATCACATGTGGACACGCCGCGCCGCCTTGGTGGCCACCCTGCCCTGGACCAAGCAAAACCATCCCAAACCTGATGATCTGGACCGCCGAGACCGCATCTTGGGTTGGGCAGCCAGCTACGTTCCAGATCGGGACTGGTTCATCCAGAAGGCCATCGCCTGGTGGCTGCGCGAATTGTCAAAACACGATGCCCTGCGCGTTGTCGCGTTTCTAGAGCAACATGGCCCGGCGATGAACCCCTTTGCGCGGCGGGAAGCCGGGAAATACGTGAAAGATCAGTTGGCGTAGACGTCAACCTCAACCAGTGCATCCAAAGGCACGAGAAGTGTGCGCATCGCGTCCAGTGACAACTGGCTGCCGCCCCCTTCAGGTCCCCGCGACGGGATAAGCGTGATATATGCCTGCGCCCCGGTTCGGGGCACAACCACACGCGCAGTGACTTCGGTGTCCACAAGCGGCGTTTGCATCCAGCGCCCTGGCGTTGAGGGGTCCCCAAGAACAGCGGTAGTGGATTTGGCACCGACCCAGTTTGGTCGCGTCGTGACCAGCTCAGTTTCGGGTGCGGCCTCAGCCGCTTCGGGTTCTCCATTGGCCTCTGTCTCGGGCGCTGCCTCGTTGCGCCCAAACACACGATCCGCCGTCGACCGCACCGTTTCGCAGCCGGCAAGCAGAACACACAGGAAAACAAGAACGTATTTCATACCCGAAACTTACAACCACGTATCTATCTGTTCCAGTCCAAAGCATGTTAGCCCCTTGTCGCGGACCAGTTACCGATTTACCTATTACGCATGACTGCTCCGCTGATAGACCCCTTCGCACGTGCCATCACGTATCTCCGCGTCTCGGTAACGGATCGCTGCGATTTCCGCTGCGTCTACTGCATGTCCGAGAACATGACCTTTCTGCCGAAGAAAGATCTTCTGACCCTGGAAGAGCTGGACAGGATGTGTTCGACCTTTGTGAAGCTGGGCGTTCAAAAGCTGCGGATCACCGGGGGGGAACCTCTTGTGCGTCGCAACATCATGAGTTTCTTCCACTCCATGACGCGGCATCTGGACAGCGGCGCGCTCAAGGAACTGACGCTGACAACCAACGGCTCGCAACTTCATCGCTTTGCCGACGAACTCTATGCCGCCGGTGTGCGGCGTGTGAACGTCTCTCTGGATACGCTGGATGAAGACAAATTCGCCAAAGTCACCCGTTGGGGCCGCCTGAAACAGGTGTTGAACGGGATTGATGCGGCGCAAAAGGCCGGTTTGCGGGTCAAGATCAACGCGGTTGCTCTTAAAGGCTTCAACGAACCCGAACTGCCCCGCATCACCGAATGGTGCGCCGAACGCGATATGGACCTTACCTGGATCGAAGTGATGCCCATGGGCGATATCGGCAACGAAGATCGTCTGGATCAGTACTGGTCGCTGAAGGACGTGCGCAAGGAATATGAAAACCACTATTCGGTCACAGATCTGGCCGAACGCACCGGTGGACCCGCGCGCTATGTAAGGTTGGAAGAAACCGGGCAGAAGATCGGATTCATCACGCCCCTGTCCCATAATTTCTGCGAAAGCTGCAACCGGGTGCGCCTGACCTGCACGGGTGAGCTCTATATGTGTCTCGGTCAGGAAGACATGGCTGACCTGCGCGCCCCGCTGCGTGACCACCCCGACAGCGAAGCGCCCTTGGAGCATGCGATCCGCGCCGCCATCAACCTGAAACCCAAAGGCCATGATTTCGACTATTCCCGCCAAGCCGTTGATGGCCAGATGACCCGCCATATGAGCCATACGGGCGGCTAGGATGCCCGACCATCGCCCCGGTCGTCCGACACTGCTGTATCATCTCTACTGCGGGATCATTGCTGTGGCAGCGCCCTTGTTCTGGCGCACCGTGCGCCGCAAACTTGAATCTGCAGGTGTTCCAAACAAAAGACAGCAGGAACGGCTGGGTCATGCCAGCCTACCGCGACCCTCTGGCCGTCTGATCTGGTTTCACGCGGCCAGCGTTGGCGAAAGCCTGTCGGTCCTCAGCCTGATCAGGCGGTTGGGCACGCTTTTGCCCGACGCCGAGTTTCTGATCACATCCGGCACGCCGACATCTGCCGCGCTAATTGAGAAACGCCTGCCCCCCCGGACACGACACCAATACTCACCGCTGGATACGCATGGCCCGGTACAGCGCTTTCTCTCACACTGGAAACCCGATGCAGGCGTGTTTGTCGAAAGTGAAATCTGGCCTCAGCTGATCGTCGAAAGCGCCAGGGGCGGCGTGCCACTGGCCCTGCTGAACGCCCGTCTTTCGCAGAAATCTGTCGAGGGTTGGAAAAAGCGGCCCAAAACTGCGCGTTTCATATTGGACAGTTTTTATCTCTTCCTGACCCAGAATGACCGAACCGCAGCCAATCTGATCGAGATGGGTGCCAAACCCGAGGACGTGAAACCCGGCACCAACCTCAAAGCGATGTCCGATCCGTTGGACATCGACGAACAGGCGCTATCCGACATCCGCACGCAAATCGCAGGCCGCCCCGTCTGGATCGCCAGTTCTACCCATGAAGGCGAAGAGGAAACCGTGTTCGCGGCGCATAAAACGCTGCTTGAACGCTGGCCCGATCTGCTCCTGCTTCTGATCCCGCGCCATCCGGAACGCCGTGACGAAGTCGCCAAACTTCTACATCAGGCCAATCTCACAGCCGCTTTCCGCACGGCGGGTGAACCGATCACTGACCAAACTCAAACCTACGTCGCCGACACGCTTGGTGAAACCGGCACGTGGTACGCGCTCTGCCCCATCGTGTTCCTTGGTGGATCGTTGAAAGAGATCGGCGGCCACAACCCGTTTGAACCCGCCCAAGCTGGGGCCGCCATCCTGACCGGCCCGGGCTATTTCAACTTCGCCGAAACCTTTGCCCCCTTGGTCGAGAGCGGAGGCGCAATCGAAGTCCAAACCGCCCAAGACCTCTCCGACGCTGTTGCAACCTGGCTATCCGACGACAGCGCCCTGACCACCGCGCGCCGTGCTGCCCAAACCTGCGTGAGCACTCAAAAAGACGCGCTGAACCAGGTCGCAGAAACGCTTTGCACGCACCTGAACCTTACCCCAAAGGCGCAGGATCCCTCTTCATCTGGCTAAAAATATCCCGGGGGTGTGGGGGCAGAGCCCCCACCCTCGCCATCAGGCCGCCGGCATCCGCTGCTCGACAATCTCAGCCCACCAGCTGCACCCTGCAGGAATAGCCTCATCGTTAAAATTGTACTCGGGATGGTGCACCATGGCGGTGTCGCCATTGCCAACCAGAATATACGCCCCTGGCCGCTCCTCGAGCATGAAGGCGAAATCCTCGCCGCCCATCACCAGAGGTGCATCCTCGCAATCGCCAGAAACAGACCGGGCCACTTCTGCGGCAAACGTGGTCTGCTCGTCACTATTCACCATGACCGGATAGCCGCGAATATAGGTCACGTCCGCGGTGCCACCAAACGTCGCCGCAACCCCGTTGCAGATCTCATTGATCCGCTTTTCGGCCAGGTCACGCATGTCGCTGCTCATCGTGCGAACAGTCCCTTTGATTTGCACCGTCTGCGGGATCACGTTGAACGCCTTCGACGAGGTTTCAAACGACGTCACCGACACGACCACCTGATCAATCGGGTCTGCGTTGCGCGACGCGATGGTTTGCAAGGCCAGCACCGCCTGCGCCGTCATCACGGTTGTATCGACGGTTTCCTGCGGTTTCGCCGCATGCCCGCCGCGCCCTTCAAAAGTGATGTCGAACTGATCAGTTGCGGCAAAGAACGAGCCCGGACGGATCGCAAAGCTGCCAACCGGTTTACCCGGCCAGTTGTGCATTCCGTAGACCTCCTGAATGTTCCAGCGGTCCATCATGCCGTCTTCGCACATCTCGCGCCCACCGCCGCCGCCTTCTTCGGCGGGCTGGAAGATTACGACAACGGTGCCGTCGAAGTTTCGCGTCTCCGACAGGTACTTCGCGGCACCCAGCAACATCGCCGTGTGCCCGTCATGCCCACAGGCATGCATGGCCCCGTCTGTTTTTGAGGCATAGTCCAGACCTGTCGCCTCGTGAATTGGCAACGCATCCATATCCGCGCGCAGGCCAATGACCTTGCCCTTGCTGTCAGACTTGCCCTTGATCACACCCACAACGCCGGTGCGGCCAATTCCGGTGACCACCTCATCACAGCCGAACTCTTTCAGCTTCTCAGCAACCATTGCGCTGGTACGATGCGTTTCGAACAGAATTTCGGGGTTCTCGTGCAAATCCCGTCGCCATTCGGTGATTTCGGCCTGCAATTCGGCAAAGCGGTTCTTAACTGGCATGTCTTCTCTCTCCTATTTCAAGCCGCCGGCATCCGGCGCTCGACCATTTCGGCAAACCACGAGCATCCGATTGGAATGATCTCGTCATTGAAATTGTATTCGGGGTGGTGCAGCCCGGCGCTGTCGCCGTTGCCCAGAATGATGAAGGCGCCGGGGCGTTCTTCGAGCATGAACGAGAAATCCTCGCCCCCCATCACCATAGGAGCTTCGCCGCAGCTTCCACCAACCACAATCGCGGCCTCTTCGGCGTAGCCGGTTTGTTCTTCAGCGTTGATCGTGACCGGAACGCCTTTGTTGTACATCACGGTCGCGGTGCCGCCCATCGTGGCTGCGATGCCGGTGGCAACTTCGGTCAGCCGCTTTTCGATCATGGCGCGCATCTCATTGGAATGGGTGCGCACCGTTCCCCGCACGCGGGCCGATTGCGGGATCACGTTGAACGCCTTCGATGATGTCTCAACTGAGGTCACAGACAAAACACCCTGTTCAATCGGGTCCGCGTTGCGTGAAACAACTGTCTGCAGCGCCACGATCAACTGAGACAGCATCACCGTGGTATCCACCGTCTCCTGCGGTTTCGCGGCATGACCCCCATGGCCTTCCAGATGGATGTCGAACTCGTCCGCCGCCGCCAGCAACGGGCCCGAGCGGATCGCGAACTGCCCCGTGGGCAGGCCCGGCACATTGTGCATCGCATAGACTTCCTGAATGCCGAACCGGTCCATCAACCCGTCCTGACACATGGCCTCGGCCCCATTGCCACCCTCTTCCGCGGGTTGAAAGATCACAACTGCTGTGCCGTCGAAATTGCGCGTTTCGGCCAGGTATTTCGCAGCCCCAAGAACCATCGCTGTATGACCATCATGCCCACAGGCATGCATCGCATCAGGCGTTTTTGAGGCGTAATCCAGCCCGGTCTGCTCCTGCATGGGCAGCGCGTCCATGTCCGCCCGCAACCCAATGGCCCGACCTTGCGTATCAGTCTTGCCCCTAATTACGCCAACCACACCGGTACGACCGATGCCGGTGACCACCTCGTCACAACCGAATTCTTTCAGCTTGTCAGCCACCAAAGCGCTGGTGCGGTGGGTGTCGTAGAGGATTTCGGGGTGTTTATGAATGTCACGCCGCCAACCGGTGATCTCTTGATGCAGCTCTGCAAGGCGGTTTCTGATCGGCATGGCATTCTCCCTTTGTTAGGCGATGGGCAATCGTCGTTCTACAAGCTCGGCAAACCAGCTGCAGCCGGCGGGAATCGCTTCGTCATCGAAATTGTATTCCGGGTGATGGCACATGGCCGTATCCCCGTTTCCAACAAAGATGTAGGCTCCGGGCCGTTCTTCAAGCATGTAGGCGAAATCTTCTGACGGCATGATGGGATCGGTGCTGTCATTCACCTTGCCTGCAACAGCGGCTGCGGCTTCGGCGGCGTATCCCGTTTCCGCCTCGGAATTCACCGTCACCGGATACCCAGGCGTCCATGTTACCTGAGCGGTCGCACCAAAGGCCGAGGCAGTGTCTTCGGCAATCCGGCGTACACGTTCCTCGGCGATGGCGCGATATTCGGGGTCAAGCGTCCGCACAGTACCCTTTAACCTGACCGTATGTGCAATCACGTTCGAGGCCACACTGTCCGTCTCGAACGTACCGACGGTCAGTACAACGCGTTTAATCGGATCGACAGTTCGCGCCACAACCGACTGCAAAGACACAACAATATGAGAAGCAACGAGCGTTGTATCGACAGCTTCATGCGGGGCTGCAGCATGTCCACCTTTGCCCGTTACAACGACCTCAAACTCATCGGACGACGCCAGCAACGCACCGGGCCGGATCGCGAATTCACCGACTGGAAGGCCGGGCATATTGTGCATTCCGTATACTTCCTGAATGCCCCAACGATTCATCAACCCGTCCTGACACATGGCCAATCCCCCGGCCCCGCCTTCTTCGGCTGGTTGAAAGATCAGCACCACAGTGCCATCGAAGTTCCGCGTCTCAGCCAAATACTGCGCCGCCCCCAGCAGCATCGAGGTATGACCATCATGCCCGCACGCATGCATCTTGCCGGACACGGTCGAGGCGTAGTCCAATCCCGTCGCCTCTTCGATGGGCAAAGCATCCATATCGGCACGCAGTCCGATCACCCGACCTTTGGTATCTGTCCGACCCTTAATCACCGCCACGACACCGGTTTGGCCGATGCCCGGCGTGATGTCATCGACGCCAAACTCATTAAGGCGGTCAACCACAAAACCCGCGGTTTCGTGGACGTCATACATCAGCTCGGGATGCATATGCAGATGGCGGCGCCATTTGGTAATCTCATCCTGCATCTCGGCAAGTCTGTTTTTGACCGGCATTTGATGCCTCCTTAAAAAGGGCTGGATCAGCCTGACAATTTTTCAACCAACCGCTGCATGAACGCGTGCCCTGCTTCGAACTGCGCGACCGAGATAAACTCGTTCGGTTGATGCGCCTGTGCGATGTCGCCAGGGCCACAGATAACCGCGGAATAACCTGCGTCCTGAAATTGGCCCGCTTCGGTGCCGTAACTGACCACATGGCTGGCATTGTCGCCGGTAAGCGCGCGCACCAAAGCTTCGGCCTCACCATCCTGCTCGGGCACCAGACCGGGGATCGAGAAGTTCTCGGAAATCTCAATACGGGCTTCAGGGTGTACGGCCTGCATCCGCGTCTCAACCGCGCGCACCTGCTGGAAATACGCATCTCGCCATTCGGCCTTGGCTTCATCCGGCACGGTCCGGAAATCCATCATGAAATGGCAATCTTTCGCGGTGATGTTATGCGCTGTACCGCCTTCGATCATACCCACATGAACGGTGGTCCAGGGCGGATCAAACACCGCCGCCGTGTCACTTGGCGTCGCAGCCCGGTTGCGGGCGTTCTGTTCATTGGCCCAATTGATCAGAGGCGCCGCCTCCATGATCGCATTGACGCCTGTATGCATGATTGAGCTATGGACCTCGAACCCGATCATATGCGTGTCATAGCCAAACCCGCCCTTGTGACCCGTAACGGCCTGCATCACCGACGGCTCACCCACGATCACAGCCGACCCTTTGGGCAAAACCTTCTGCATTGCCTCAATCATGGGCGGCGCGCCGGTGCAGCCGACCTCTTCATCAAAGCTCAGCGCCAATTGAAGCGGGCGTTTGAGATCGGCATATTGAGCCTCGACCAGGGCCCAGATGGCCAGCGCGTTAAATCCCTTCATATCGCAGGTGCCGCGACCGAAATACTTGCCATCTTTCTCGGTCACAACAAACGGGTCGGTATCCCAAGGTTGCCCGTCGACTGGCACCACATCTGTGTGACCAGAAAGGACGACCGCGCCTTCTTCCCAAGGACCCACATGCGCAAAGATCGCGGCTTTGTGCGGTTGGTTCGGGTCAGGCCAGCGATGCGCCTTGATCCCGTGCTCGCCCAGATATCCTTCGACCCAATCGACCAGCGGCAGGTTGCTTTCGCGGCTTACAGTTGGAAACGAGATCAGCTTGGTCATGATCTCAAGCGGCGTCAGACGCTGTGCCATGTGGGTCAGTATCCGCTATCCGTGGTCAGGATAAAGTGCCCCGGTTCGACCTCGCGGTACTCAGACGGTTCCGGCTTGTAGTCAATTGGATGAATGGGCGACGGAATTGGTTTGAAATTCAGGTCTTTTTCCGACTTCCGCTGGTTCGGATCGGCAATTGGAACCGCCTTCATCAGCGCCTGCGTATAAGGATGTTGCGGGTTCTCGAATACACGCGCGCGCGGTCCAAGTTCCACGATCCGACCCAAATACATAACGCCCACATAATGGCTGACACGCTCGACCACAGCCATGTCGTGGCTGATGAACAGGTAGGACAGGCCAAGCTCAGATTGCAGCTCCATCATCAGGTTCAGAACCTGCGCCTGCACAGATACATCGAGGGCCGAGACCGCCTCATCCGCGATGATTAGCTTGGGGTTCAGGGCCAATGCACGGGCGATGGCAATCCGTTGACGTTGACCGCCAGACATTTCATGCGGGAAGCGACGCATGAAGCTGCGAGGCAATTGTACCTTGTCGAACAGTTGCGCGACCCGGTCCTGCAATTCCGACCCTGAGGCGACGCCGTAGTTGCGCATCGGCTCGGCCACCTGATCGACCAGTTGCATCTGCGGATTGAGCGAGGCAAACGGGTCCTGAAAGATCATCTGCATATCCAGCCGTGCCTTGCGTAGGCCGGACGGATCCAGTTTCATAATGTCGACGCCGTCCAGATTGATCTCGCCCGCCATAGGCTCGACCAGCCGCAGGATCGAGCGTCCAGCCGAGGATTTTCCACACCCCGATTCGCCCACAAGGCTCAGCGTTTGTCCCCTGTTGAGGGTAAAGGACACATCCTCAACCGCATGAACGTTCGAGATAGTACGACGTAGTAAGCCACCTTTGACCGGGAACCGCGTTGTCAGGTTGTTGACGGTCAGCAGAACCTCTTCGGTGCCCGGAATGGGGGCGATGTTCTGACCTTCGACGCCAAGCAGTTTCATGGGCTCAGGCGCGGATTTGCCGCGCATCTCACCCAGCTTCGGCACCGCCGCCAGCAGCGCTTTGGTATAATCATGCTGCGGGTTCTCGAAGATTTCTTTTACGGTGCCCTCTTCAACCTTGTTGCCACGGAACATGACGACAACCCGATCCGCCATCTGCGCCACCACGGCCATGTCATGGGTGATAAACATCACCGCTGTACCTGTTTCCCGCTTCAACCGGTCCATCAACGCCAGAATCTCGGCCTGAATAGTCACGTCCAGCGCGGTCGTGGGTTCGTCCGCGATCAGCAGGCGCGGTTCACACGCCATGGCCATCGCAATCACAACACGCTGCCGCATGCCACCCGACAATTCATGCGGATACTGTTTCAAACGGCGCTCAGGTTCAGGGATTCGAACCTGACGCAGCAACTCAAGCGCGCGCTCCTCGGCCTGCGCCTTGGACATATCTTTGTGGATGCGCAGCCCTTCGGTCAGCTGGCGTCCGACCGTGAAAACCGGGTTCAGCGCAGTCATCGGTTCCTGAAAGATCATCCCGATCTCATTGCCGCGAATCTGTTTCATCAGATCCTGATCGGCGTTTGACAGGTCCATCTCTTCGCCGTCGCGGCGGTCAAACAACAGTTCTCCACCCGCGATTTCGCCGCCACCGAACTCGACCAAGCGCATCAACGACAGCGAGGAAACCGATTTCCCTGAGCCAGATTCGCCAACGATACAAACGGTTTCGCCGGGATTTACTTCGAACGAGACATCCTCGACACCCACTACAGGGCCATCTTTCGTTTGAAACTCGACACGAAGTTTTTTGATCTGTGCAATAGGTTGATCCAGCACGCACGCGCTCCTGTTGGTAGTCTTTTTTTGTTCGGATGCCCGACGCTAAGGCGGCAAGGCAGGAAAAGTCAAACCCGTTGCCATTTTTCCCGACGGCAACCCTTGCTTTTTTCCAGAGTTCTGTTTCGATACCTCGCGTAACCGTGATGGGGAGATCATGGATTCCGTGGGTCTTAGCAGATTTTGCGGCAACAATTCAGACCCTTACCCAAAGCGGCAACGCCAAATCCGCAGGCCTTGCGGAGATAATCGAGACACGGAAGTGTCCTTTTCGGGAGTTTATTATGAAGATCAAAACCCTTTTGCTCGGTGCGATCGCAAGCACGGCGATGGCCCCGATGGCCTTGGCCGAGCGTGGATCGGACGGCAATGTCAGCATCATTTATTGGCAGGCTCCGTCGATCCTGAACCCCTTTTTGTCGGGCGGAACCAAGGACGTTGAATCCGCATCGCTGGTGATCGAACCGCTCGCGCGCTACGACCAAGATGGCAACATGGTGCCCTATCTGGCGTCAGAGATTCCAACCGTTGAAAACGGTGGGGTTAGCGAGGACCTGACCTCGATCACCTGGAAAATCGCACCGGGAATCACCTGGTCGGACGGCTCGGCGTTTACCTCGGCAGATGTGGTCTTTACAGCGAACTATTGCATGGACCCCGAAGGCGGCTGTGCGCAAGTCACCAAGTTTGAAGGCGTCACCAATGTCGAAGCGGTGGATGATCTGACCGTCAAAGTCACCTTCGACAAACCGACCCCCTTCCCCTACGGACCGTTTGTAGGTGGTGAAAGCCCGATCATTCAGGCCGCTCAATTCGCGGATTGCATGGGCGCGAAGGCCCCCGAATGCACCGAGCAGAACTTTAACCCCATCGGCACTGGCCCGTTTGTTGTCACCGAATTCAAGCCAAATGACGTGATCACCTTCAAGGCGAACGACAACTATCGCGATCCGGCGAAACCTGCCTTTGCGACAGTCACCTTCAAAGGTGGCGGCGATGCAACGGCGGCTGGTCGTGCTGTTATGGAAACCGGCGAGTTTGACTATGCCTGGAACCTGCAACTGGCGCCCGAAGTGATCGCGCAGATGCAAGAAGGTGGCAAAGGTACCCCGGTTGCGGGCTTCGGTCCTCTGGTCGAGCGTATCATGCTGAACCAGACCAACCCGTCGCCTGACCTGCCGGAAGGCGAGCGGTCGACCGCAACGCATCCGCACCCGTTCCTGCAGGACCCGGCCGTTTACAAAGCCATGTCCATGGCCATCGACCGCCCGCTACTGGTTGAGATCGGCTATGGTCAGGCAGGCAAAGTGACCTGTAACTGGGTTCCGGCCCCGGCTGCGTTCAACTCGACCTCGATGACCTGTGACACGCAGGATATCGCGGGCGCAAACGCCCTGCTGGACGAAGCAGGCATCGTTGACACAAATGGCGACGGCGTCCGTGAAAAAGACGGTGTTCCGCTGAAAGTCGTCTATCAAACGTCTACCAACGCCGTCCGTCAGGACTTCCAGGCGTTGATCAAGGAATGGTGGAGCCAGATCGGTATCGAAACTGAACTGCGCAACATCAACGCGTCGGTCTTCTTCGGTGGTGACCCGGGCTCGCCCGACACATTCCAGAAGTTCTATGCCGACGTTGAAATGTACGCCAACACCTTCAACGGCACCGACCCTCAGTCCTATCTGGGCAACGGTCTATGCGACAAGGCTCCTCGTCCCGATACACAGTGGCAGGGTGAAAACATCAGCCGCTTCTGCAACGAAGAGTTCGATACGCTGCATGCGCAGTTGGCCGAAACTGCCGGTCTGGAACAGCGTGCCGAGATCGCGAAACAGCTGAACGACATCATGGTTGAAAACGGCGGTATGATCCCGCTTGTGCACCGTGGTCGCCTGTCGGCACATGCAAACACCCTGGGTGGCGTTGTCCTGAACGTTTGGGACAGCGAACTTTGGAATATCGCTGACTGGTACCGCAAGACCGGTTCCTAAGCGTTAGCCTTGCAAAGCCGCGCCCCGATCTTCGGGGCGCGGTGCTTTGCACACCACCCCAACAAGAAGACGCATATAAAGGCGCCTCTTAATGCTTAATTTTACCATCAGACGACTGATATTGGCGGTGCCTACACTGCTGTTCATCAGCCTCGTCATCTTCCTGCTCCTCGAACTCGCACCTGGCGATCCGATGGCACAGGTTCCGCTCACCGTTCCTCCCGAAGTCAAAGAGAAGATGCGCGAAGCGCTTGGTCTCGGCCAGCCGATGCATATCCGGTTCTGGAAATGGATCGTTCAGTTCTTCTGGATCGAACCGCAGGTTCTGATTGACCACATGTTCGGCACCACCTTTTCCGAAGGTGATCTGCGTGTGATTTCGTGGCAGACCCGCTCACCCGTCATGGACATCGTCGTTCAGCGTATCCCGCAGACCCTGTGGGTTGTTGGCACCGCTTATGTGGTCGCCATCCTGATCGCCCTGCCCATCGGCATCTATTCTGCCTACCGCCAGTATTCCTGGTTCGACCAGATGGGCACATTCGTGTCGATGGTTGGTTTCTCGGTCCCGCCCTTCTTCTCGGGCGTTCTGGTGATCGTGATCTTCTCAGTCCAGCTTGGCTGGTTCCCTTCGATCTATGACACCACGCTGGTGGTCAACAGTTGGGACAGCTTTGTCGTGCAGCTCAAGCAGATGATCATGCCAGTCATGGTTCTGGCGCTTCAGATCACCGCACAACTGAGCCGGTTTATGCGCGCCTCGATGCTGGACAACCTCAATCAGGATTACGTTCGCACCGCCCGCGCTAAGGGTCTCAGCGAATACACTGTTGTCATGGTCCACGTCCTGCGCAACTCGATGATCCCCGTGGTCACCGTTATCGCGCTGGGTATCCCGGCCATCTTTGGCGGCGCCATCATCACCGAACAGGTGTTCAAGGTGAATGGCATCGGCCAGTTGCTGATCGGGGCCATTCAGGCCAATGACCTGCCGATGGTTCAAACCCTGACTTTCATCTTTGCCGTCCTGATCGTACTGTTCAACCTGATTGCAGACGTGCTGTACGGCATTCTGGACCCGAGGATTCGCTATGACTGATCATGATCGTACGGATACGCTGGTCCCGGATGAAGGTATTGCGCCGGCCTCCACCGCCCTGCCAACCGCAGGTGTGATGGACGATCTGACCACCCCACCCCGCAGCCAGTGGCGCGATGTGTGGGATCAGTTCAAGACACACAAAGGCGCGATGATCGGGGCAGTCCTGTTCATCTTCATCGTCGCTGCAGTGTATCTGGGCCCGTATCTCTGGACCATCGACCCGACGCAGATCGACATCCGGTCGCGTAATCAGGGTCCAAGCTGGGCGCACCCGTTTGGCACCGACCAATTGGGCCGCGATATTCTGGCGCGGATGATGTCAGGTGGGCAAACCTCGGTTTCGGTGGGTATCACCGCGATGCTGCTGGCGCTGTTCCTGGGCTCATTCATCGGCGTGGTCGCCGGGTTCTTCAAGCGGCTCGATGGGCCGCTGATGCGCCTGACCGATCTGTTCCTGGCCCTGCCCCTGCTGCCCTTGCTGCTGGTCATGATGCTGCTGTTCCGCGAGCCCTTGTCTGCGGCATTCGGGCTGGAACGCGGGATCTTCATCCTGATCGTCTGCGCCATCGGCATCACCTCGTGGATGCCGACAGCCCGGATCGTGCGCGGTGATGTTCTGGCCATCAAGGAACGAGAGTTCGTTTTGGCAGCCCGATCGATCGGCACCAGCAACAGCCAAATCATCACGCGGCATATCCTGCCCAACGTGCTGTCTCCGATCATGGTGTCGGCGACACTGGGGATTGCCACCGCGATCATCACCGAAAGCGCGCTGTCCTTCTTGGGGCTGGGCTTCCCGCCCGACTTCCCGACCTGGGGCCGCTTGCTATTCGACGGCGTCGATTACCTGCAGCAATACCCTGAACGCGTGTTCTGGCCCGGTCTTGCGATTTCGCTTACCGTTCTCAGCGTAAACTATCTGGGCGACGGTCTGCGCGATGCGCTGGATCCGCGTATTCGCGGACGTTAAGCAAACTCAGTCGGCGCGCTTCAGCGCGCCGGCGCATACAACGATCAGAACGGCAAGCGGCAGCAAGACACCAAAGGCCATTCTCAGCGTCAGCAACTCTGCCAAAAACCCGATCAGGGGCGGCCCGATCAACAGCCCACCATATCCAAGCGTTGCCACGCTGGCGATGGCCTGCCCCGGAGGTATCTGCGGATCGTTGGCGGCCCGGCTAAACGCCAATGGCATGATCACCGCATATCCCACGCCCATCAGCGTAAAGCCCACCAAAGCCAGCGGAGCGGCCCCGGCCGAGACAACACAAAACACGCCCATAGCGGCAAACATCCCGCCGCCCCGTGCCGCAGCAACCGGCCCGACCCGAGCAATCATCAGCCCCCCCGCAAGACGACAAACCACCATCGCGACCGAGAACACGGCATAGCCCAGCGTCGCAATGCTTTCGGCAGCGCCAGTGACATCGCGCAGGAAAATCGCGCTCCAATCCGCGACGGCCCCTTCGCCGAGCGCACCACACAAGGCCGTGAACCCCACCAGGATCAGCACCCCAGACGGGAACGCAAAAACTGACCCCTGCGACTGCACCGACCGGCGAGATGTCCATTGCACCCAGGACAGCGCCAAAGCCAGAGCCACGACCAAACCACCTGCGGCAAGAAAATGCTGCAACACGCTCATCTGCATCTGAACAGCCGCATACCCGCTGATCGCACCCAAGCCCGCCCCAAGGCTCCACATCGCGTGGAATGAGGACATCAACGGTTTCTCATAGGCGCTTTCAACTTCGGCAGCCCAGGCATTCATGGCCACATCCATCGACCCGTGAAACGCCCCGAAGACAAATAGAAAGACGGCCAGCAGGGTGAAACTGTCCGCCAGCCCTAACAGCACCAGAGATCCGGTATAGAGAACCGCGATAACCCGCGTGATTGCAACGGCGCCAAACCGGTCGGTCAGTCGCCCAGTGACGGGAAAGGAGCACACCGCGCCCGCCGCCATGAACAGCAGGCCATAGCCCAACGCCTCATGGCTCAACTGCAGATGATCCCGAACCGCCGGAATGCGCGAGGCCCAGATACCAAACAACGCACCGTTGAGGATGAACATCGCGGTCACAGCCCGCCATGCTGAAACGACACTGATCACAAGGATGCTCCGATTATGTGGCTATCGCTGCCGGTCACTAGTACAAAGCTTGCCCTGCTGTGCAAGTGACCTCATTCCAACCGCTTGCGAATTCTGTGGACGGCAGCCCAGACCATCAAAATGACCGGCAGCGTGATCAAGGCGGTCAATGTACCCTTGCTCAACCCGGTCGACGTGAGTGGATACAGCACGTAGCTGACCAGCGAGACGGCATAGTAGCTGATGGCCACAACCGAAAGCCCCTCGACCGTATGCTGTAGGCGCAAGGCCAGGTCCGCACGCTTGTCCATGCTTTCCAACAAAGCCTGGTTCTGTGCGCTGCGTTCAACATCAACCCGTGTACGCAACAAATCCCCGGCGCGGATTGCTCTGTCTGAAAGGGTTTGCAGGCGTTTTTCTGTAGATTTCACGGTGCGCATGGCCGGGTCATAGCGGCGCATCATGAAATCGGCAAAGCTCTGACGGCCCATGAAACGTTCTTCCCGCAAGACCGCGATGCGCTGATTGACAATCGCTTCATAGGCACCAGTCGCCCCAAAGCGAAAGGCACAACGGGCAGACAAGGTTTCCAACTCAGTCGAGATGCGCAGCAGATCAGGTAACAGATCGTCAGGATGGTTTTCTCCGTCCGTCATCTCGCCCATCAACGCGGTCAACTTCTGGTCTAACCCACCGATGCGCGGCGTCAGGCTTTTGACCCTGGCAAATCCCAACATGGACATCGCCTTATACGTCTCGATCTCGCACAAGCGTTGAATGATACGCCCGATCCGTCGCTGACCCGTACCTTCGGAAATAAACACAGCAAAACGCATATGGCCTGCTGGATCGATGCGAAAATCGCTGGCACAGATCGCCGCATCATCCAGAACGCAAGAAACGGCCAGGCTTTCGGGTTCGAACCAGTCGGGCAACACAGCACGGACCGCATCCTGATCTGGCCGCCGCACCACACGCATCAGGATCGATGTGATCCTTTTGCCCGGGCTGGCCATAACCCAATCCGCCGGGAACACTTCAAAGTCAGCTGGGTCAAAAGCCCGCGCGCTCACATTCTGAGAGATCGCGGTATAGGTCACAAACTCGGTATGCTGTTCCCACTTCAACCAATGACGCCCAATCTGACCCGCGTAATGTGTTGCATCCGGCTGGGGGCGAGACGCACCATGGCGCGTCAACAGATCGGTCAGATGTGCGATGTCCGCCTGACGATCTCCATCAACCGACTCAGTCGGCTTCTTGATCGCCAGAAATGCAACTGTGCAAGGCACCTCGGCGCTTGGAAAGGGCCGTGCGTGCAGCTCATTGGCCAGCGCATAGCGCAAGGGATGATCATCAATCGGCGTCATTTTTCGGCTCCGTCTTATCCGGGGCACTATACGACACAGCTGAAATACATCAATTCTCTTTTTATTTCATATACTTACAGGAATGCAACGGTATACAAACCTGCTATCTCATTGATTTGGCTGCCACAGCTCGATCGGATTGCCTTCCGGGTCATGAATGCGGGCGAACTTGCCAACCTCGCTGTCCCAGTCGGCATGGGTCTCAACCTTGATCCCCGCGGCCTCAAGCTGTGCGGTCATCGCCGCAAGATCGTCAACGCGAAAATTGATCATCCATTGCTGTTCGGCGCGGCCAAAATACTCGGTATCCTGCGCAAAAGGTGCAAACACTGTATAACCCTCGCGCTGTTTCCAGGGCACTGGATCATAATGGTTAACGCCCAGATGCCTTTCATACCAATCCCGCAACGCCTCAGGATCCCGGGCCCGAAAGAAAACCCCGCCAATACCATTCACTTTCTGCATGGCCACCTCCTGTCACCGTGTTCCGGCTCAGGATAGCACATTAAGCAGGCTTCATCTGGCCACAAATATCCTGGGGGTTTGGGGGCAAAGCCCCCAACTCTACCCAAAAAAGAAAAGGGCGCCCGCAGGCGCCCTTTGCAATTTGGTACTGACGGTCGATCAGTCGATCATCGGCAGCAGCTTGTCCAGCGACTGCTTGGCATCGCCATAGAACATGCGCGTGTTCTCTTTGAAGAACAGGGGGTTTTCGATCCCCGAGTAGCCGGTTCCCTGACCACGTTTCGACACGAACACCTGCTTGGCCTTCCAGCACTCCAGCACCGGCATACCGGCGATGGGGCTGTTGGGATCCTCCTGCGCCGCAGGGTTCACGATGTCGTTCGAGCCGATGACGATGGCCACATCCGTGTCCGGGAAATCGTCATTGATTTCATCCATCTCAAGCACGATGTCATACGGCACTTTCGCCTCGGCCAGCAGAACGTTCATGTGGCCAGGCAGACGGCCCGCGACGGGGTGGATCGCAAAGCGCACCTCTTTGCCCTTGGCGCGCAGCTTGCGGACCAGCTCGGACACCGACTGCTGTGCCTGCGCCACAGCCATGCCATAACCCGGGATAATGACAATGCTGTCCGCATCGTTCAGCGCAGCGGCCACACCGTCCGCCTCAATCGCGATCTGTTCGCCCTCGACGGCCATCTGCTCGCCCTGCGGGCCACCGAAGCCGCCTAGGATCACGCTGACAAAGTGACGGTTCATCGCCTTGCACATGATGTAGGACAGGATCGCACCCGACGAGCCGACAAGAGCGCCAACCACAATCAGCAGGTCGTTTCCAAGGCTGAAGCCGATCGCCGCAGCCGCCCAACCCGAATACGAGTTCAGCATCGACACAACCACCGGCATGTCGGCCCCACCGATCCCCATGATCAGGTGATAACCAATGAAAAGCGCCGCCAGCGTCATCAGGAACAGCGGGAAAAACCCACCCGAGCTGGTATACCAGATCAGACAGATCAGCGAGAGACCTGCAGCCGCCGCGTTCAGCATATGACCACCGGGCAGTTTGGTCGCCGCCGAGGTCACCTTGCCAGCCAGCTTGCCATAGGCCACGACCGAGCCGGTAAAGGTGATCGCACCGATGAAGATGCCCAGGAACAACTCAACATGCAGGATCGCCAGTTCCGCAGGGGTTTTCTTGGCGATCAGCTTGGCAAACGCGCCCAGATCAGACAGGTTCGCCTGGCTGGCACTATCCGCAATCGCCATGACCTGCGCCACGTTGCCGATCTCAAAATGCGCGTTGAAGCCCACGAACACAGCCGCCAGGCCGACCAGCGAGTGCATTGCAGCCACCAGCTGCGGCATCTCGGTCATCTGGACGCGCTGCGCCACGTATTGACCGATCAAACCACCGCCGATGATCAGCAGAATGGACAGCAGCCACAGGCCCGAACCCGGACCAACCAGCGTAGCGAAGACCGCCAGCGCCATACCGACGATGCCGTACCAGACCGCGCGCTTGGCGCTTTCCTGGTTCGAAAGGCCGCCGAGCGACAAGATGAAAAGGACAGCCGCAACTACATAAGCGGCAGAAGTAAAGCCAATCATATGCCCGACCTCCTTAAGATTTCTGGAACATGGCGAGCATGCGCCGGGTTACGAGGAAGCCGCCAAAGATGTTGATCCCGGCCATGAAGACAGACAGCGCCGCCAGCAGAATGACCAGGAACGACCCGGACCCAATCTGCATCAACGCCCCGACGATAATGATCGACGAGATCGCGTTGGTGATCGCCATTAGCGGTGTGTGCAAGCTGTGCGCAACGCCCCAGATCACCTGGAAGCCCACAAAGATCGCCAAAACAAAGACGATGAAGTGCTGCATGAAACTGGCCGGAGCAATCAGTCCCACCAGCAGCATCAGCGCACCACCGACACCCAGCAGGGTGAACTGCTGTTTAGTCTGCGCCTTGAAGGCTGCGATTTCTTGCGCCTTTTTTTCTTCCGGGGTCAGTTCCTTGACCTCGGGTTTCTTCTGCGCCGCAATCGCCTGCACCTTTGGCGGAGGCGGTGGGAAGGTGATCTCACCCTCATGAGTCACGGTCGCGCCGCGGATCACGTCATCTTCCATGTCGTGATTGATCTGACCGTCCTTCTCGGGCGTCAGGTCGGTCATCATGTGACGGATATTGGTCGCGTACAGAGACGACGATTGCGCCGCCATCCGACTGGGGAAGTCGGTATAGCCGATGATGGTCACGCCATTGTCGGTCACGATCTTCTCATCAGCGACGGTCAGCTTGCAGTTGCCGCCTTTTTCCGCTGCCAAATCAACGATAACCGAGCCGGGCTTCATCGCTTCAACCATATCCTTGGTCCAAAGCTCGGGCGCTTCGCGGTTCGGGATCAGCGCGGTGGTGATCACGATGTCCATCTCTGGTGCCAACTCACGGAACTTGGCCAGCTGCGCTTCGCGGAACTCTTCCGACTGAACCGAGGCATAGCCGCCGGTGGCCGCGCCGTCCTGCTGGTCTTCTTCAAAGTCCAGATAGACGAATTCGGCCCCCATCGACTCGACCTGTTCGGCCACTTCCGGGCGGACGTCGAACGCATAAGTGATCGCACCCAGCGAGGTCGAGGTGCCGATAGCGGCCAGACCCGCCACGCCAGCGCCGACGATCAGCACCTTGGCAGGTGGTACTTTACCGGCAGCGGTCACCTGACCGGTGAAGAACCGGCCGAAGTTGTTGCCGGCCTCAATCACCGCACGATACCCAGCGATGTTGGCCATCGAAGACAGCGCATCCATCTTCTGCGCACGAGAGATACGCGGCACCATCTCCATGGCGATGACATTCGCGCCTTTGGATTTGGCCAGCTCCATCCCCTCTTCATTGCCCGCGGGGTTGAAGAACGAGATCAGCGTCTTACCCTTGGTCAGCCGTTTCAACTCGGTCTCAGTCGGGATGCGCACCTTGGCAACAATGTCCGAGCTTTTCCAGAGAGACGCCGCAGTTTTTACGACCTCAACACCCGCAGCCTCATATGCCGCATCCGAGAACCCAGCCGCAGCACCAGCCCCTTTTTCGATCAGGCACTCATAGCCCAGTTTCTGCAACTGCACGGCCGAGTCTGGCGTCATTGCCACTCGGTTCTCGCCATCCAGTATTTCTTTTGGTGTGCCTATTTTCACTGGCAGTCCCCCTTGCTTCTAAGGCCGGTCAGGTCCTCGGGTATGGATTGTTAAGAAAAGATGTATCTTGCGCAATTTTATTTCGCAAGCGCAGCATCCATTACGTTGTGTCATTCGGTTGATCTGGCTACACCCACCGTCTTGTCTTTTGTTCATAGCGGGCGAAATCAGCGCGGAAGGTGCGGCGCATGCGGTCCTCCTCGGGCAGGATGAAACGACGTTCAAGCACCCAGACAAAGATCGGCACCAGAGCCAGTGACAGAACGGCGTCAAAGCGCAGAACCAAGCCCGCCAGGATCAAAACATCTCCCAGGTAGATCGGATTCCGGCTGCGTTTGTAGATACCGGATTGCACGATTGCACTGGGTGTTTCATGCGGGATGACTGTCGTCTTGTGGCGCCGGAATTCGGCAACAGCCAATACGGCCAGCAGGATGCCACCCCCGATCAGCACACCGCTGAGAAGATCGGTCAACCCACCGTCAAGGGACAGGCCAAATCCCATATAGCGCCCCTGCAACCAGGCAAGCAGGGCAAAGCCCACTAGCCAGACAGGGGGAAGGTCGATCCAGCGCATCGTCAATCCTCGGGGCTGACGTCACGTAAGGGCACGTGTCGTTTCTGGGCGCTGTCCTACCGCTTTGGGACCGAAAAGGCAAAACCCCAGTTGTCGCATCAATGGACAGCAGAGATGGGATGATTTACGCCCTAGGGGCAATGCTATCCAAATATACAAAAAAACGGGCCGCCATGACTGATTTCGCGACGACCAAAGACATGTTCACTCTGCCCGAGGGGATGATCTACCTCGACGGAAACTCTCTGGGCCCGGTTCCGAAGGCGGCGGCGGATCACGTGCATCAGATGATGACCGACGAATGGGGGCAAATGCTGATCACGGGCTGGAACAAAGCCGGTTGGATGGGTATGCCCGCGGCGTTGGGCGACCGGATTGGCAAACTGATCGGAGCAAAACCGGGCAGTGTTGTCGTGGGCGACACGTTATCGATCAAAGTCTATCAAGCGGTAGCATCCGCTTTGGAGCTAAACCCGGATCGCAAAGTTGTATTGTCAGACAATGGCAACTTCCCAACCGATCTTTACATGGTTGACGGGCTTTTGCGTTCGCTCAGCGATGACTATGAGTTGCGCGTGGTCGACCCTGAACAGGTGGCCGATGCCCTGACGGATGACGTCGCCGTACTGATGCTGACCGAGGTCGATTACCGGACCGGGCGCATGCATGACATGAAAACCCTGACCGAATTGGCGCACTCTTTGGGCGTGGTGACCGTTTGGGATCTGGCCCATTCGGCTGGGGCGATTCCTGTAGATCTGACGGTCTGCAATGCCGATTTTGCAGTGGGCTGTACCTACAAGTACCTCAACGGCGGGCCCGGTGCTCCGGCCTTTGTCTATGTGGCCCCTCGGTTGGCGGAGCGGGTGCGCCCAGCACTGTCTGGTTGGCTGGGGCACGAGGCTCCGTTCGCTTTTGATCTCGACTATCGCCCCGGCGCGGGGATCGAACGGATGCGGGTCGGAACCCCTCCAGTCATTCAGATGGCCTCACTTTCGGTGGCGATGGATGTCTGGGATATGGCCGATATGGCCGATGTCCGTGCCAGATCCATCGAATTGACCGAGCTTTTCATTCAACGGGTCGAGGCCACCTGCCCTGGCCTGACACTGGCCAGCCCCCGCGACCCGCTGCAACGGGGCAGTCAGGTGTCGTTCCGGTTCACCGAAGGATACGCCGCGATGCAGGCCTTGATCGCGCGCGGCGTAATCGGAGATTTCCGGGCACCGGATATCATGCGCTTTGGCTTTACACCGCTTTACATTGATGTAACGGATGTGGAGCAAGCGGTTGATATTCTGGCCGATATCATGCGCAACAGGCAGTGGGATCGGCCCGAATACAAAATCCGTCAGCGGGTTACCTGACTTCAAGCCCCGCGCCGATCATCGCAGCCAGCTGCCGGGTGCGCTGTTCGAACTCTTCGGCGCTGGAGGCGGTCAGCTTGATCCCTTTCAGGCTGGCCGTAATCGTCTTTGCGGTGTCGTGGGGCGTGTCGAACACGCGGGCGCGCCCTTTGGCCTGCATATCGGTCAGCCATTCCGCAAATAGCAAAGTCAGTTCTGCCTCACCCTGTTCGACAATATCGGTGGACATGGATTTGGTCGTATCCAGCATCTCGACCCCATGGGGTGACGCCAGTATCGCCGCCATTCCCTCCATTTGCGCCTGAATCGCTGCGTTCAACACCTGCGAGATTGATCCTGCCTTCTTCAATGCAGCGGCTACGGCATTTGTCTTGTCAGCATAGTGCAGCCTGGTTAGTTCGCGAACGATAGCCTCTTTGTTCTTGTAATGCAGATACACAGCAGGCCGGGACATACCCGCGCCTTTCGCAATGTCATCCATCGATGTCTTGCGGAATCCGTATTTCGAAAATGCCTGGAAAGCCGAAGCCAGAATAGCCTTTTGCCGTATGTCGTCGCTCGTATCCTTCATTTCAGAAGCTCTGACAGTTTTCGTATATTTTGTCAATTGACACACTGACACTTTTCACCAATTATGTCAGAAACTGCCACAGCTAACGAGAGGCGCGCCATGGCGACCACCCTTAAGATCAACGGAACCGCACATCAGGTGGATCTGCCTGATGATGTCCCCCTGCTTTGGGTGCTGCGTGATGAGGTCGGCTTGACCGGTACCAAATTCGGTTGCGGTGTCGCGGCCTGCGGGGCCTGTACCGTGCACATCGATGGCGAGGCCGTGCGCTCTTGTCAGGTGGCTTTGTCGGATGTTTGGGGCGACGTGACAACGATTGAAGGCATCGGAACGCCTGCGGCCATGTCAGCACTCCAACAAGCCTGGGTCGACCATCAGGTGGCGCAATGCGGCTATTGTCAGTCCGGTCAAATCATGCAGGCCGCAGCTTTGCTGGCCGAAAACCCCGCGCCCTCAGATGCCGATATCGAAGACGCGATGCAGGGCAACCTGTGCCGCTGCGGCACTTATCCCCGGATACGTGCAGCAATTCACGACGCCGCTGGCAAACTGAAGGAGGCGTAAGAGATGGGCAAAGTTGGAAAAATCCTGCGCCGCACCTTCCTGATCGGGTCCGCCGCGATTGTCGGCGGTGTGGCCTTCGGTGCGTATTACGTCAGCCGACCCGCCGCGAACCCGCTGAAACCCAGCGAGGGTGAGGCTGCGCTGAACCCGTTTATTCTCATCGATCAGAACGGCGTGACGCTATTCGCACCCCGCGCAGAGATGGGACAGGGTGTACAGACCACATGGGCCGCGTTGATTGCCGAGGAACTGGACGTTGACCTTGATCAGGTCACCGTTCTGCATGGGCCTGCTGCTGCGGCTTACTACAACTCGGCCCTGATTGGCGAAGGCCTGCCCAACAAGGGCTATGACATCCCGGATATCCAGTACAACTTGGGTGAAGCGCTAGGGGTGTTGGGGCGTACACTCAGCCTTCAGGTCACCGGTGGCTCGACTTCGATGAAGGACGGGTATGAACGCATGCGTCAGGCCGGGGCTTCGGCGCGCGAAACCCTGAAACGCGCCGCTGCCGACCGGCTGGGCGTTGACCCAGCAGAGTTGCAGACCGCGTCTGGCCATGTAATCGCCCCCAATGGTGACAAAATCCCTTACACCGATTTGGCCGTTGATGTCGCCGATCTTGAGCCGGTCGAGGTTCCCCTGCGCGATCCCTCCGAATGGCGCTATCTGGGGCAGTCCCAGCCGCGGCTGGATATGGTGGAGAAAGCAACGGGTACGGCAGAGTTTGGCGTCGATGTCCGCTTGCCGGGTATGAAATTCGCCGCTGTGCGCATGAATCCTAAGCTGGGTGGCGCGATGAACGGATATGATGACAGTGCCGCAACCTCGATGCCGGGTGTTGAGAAGGTTGTCGATCTGGGCACCGGAGTTGCGGTCATCGCCAACAACACATGGCTCGCCCAACAGGCGGTTGACGCAATTGACGTGGATTGGGGCGACGCCCCCTACCCGCCCGAAACCGATCAGGTCTTTGCCGAGATCGCCAAGGCGTTCGACGACGCCCCGAACTCGACAATGCGCGACGATGGTGATGTCAGCTTTATGCCCGAGGGCGCAACAGAGATCACAGCCGAGTATCAACTGCCCTATCTGGCCCATGCAACGATGGAGCCGATGAACGCCACCGCGCTTTACACCGGAAACGCACTGGAACTTTGGTGCGGCAACCAGGCCCCCACTCTGATCCAGTTCCGGGTTGCCAACACAGCCGGGTTGGAGACCGAAGCCGTGCAAATTCATACCACCTATCTGGGTGGCGGTTTTGGCCGACGTGGTGAGCTGGATTTTGGTGACATTGCCACCAAGGTCGCCATGGCGATGCCGGGAACGCCGGTCCAAACCACCTGGAGCCGCGAAGAAGACATGCGCCACGACTACTACCGCCCCGGTGCCATCGCCCGGATGCGGGGCGCGGTTCAGGATGGCAAAGCGGTTTTGATAGAAGGGGCCGTCGCCTCACAGTCCTGCACGCAACAGGCTGTTCAGCGGTATACCGGCTTACCTGGCGCAGGCCCGGATAAGGTATTGGTCGAAGGTTTCTTCAACCAGCCCTATGGCGTCCCGAACTACCGCATGAGCGGACATATCGCCAATCTCGATATCCCTGTCGGGTTCTGGCGCTCAGTCGGCAACAGCCATAACGGGTTCTTTCATGAGACCTTCATGGATGAATTGGCCCATGCTGCAGGTCGTGATCCTCTGGAGTTCAGACTGGAACTGATGCAAGGCGAGCACGCCCCATCCGCAGGATGCCTCGAAGCGGTCCGCGACATGTCGGGCTGGACGGGCCAGACACCCCGCGGTGTCGGGCGCGGTGTGGCCTTCACCTACAGCTTCGGCACCCCTGTTGCGCAAGTCATCGAAGTGGTGGATGAAGACGGCACGATCCGTATCAACAAGGCGTGGATCGCCTGTGACATGGGGCTGGCGCTGGATCCCGAGAATGTCAAAGCCCAGATGTTCGGCGGCATGATGTATGGCCTGTCAGCGGCCTGCTACGGCGAGATTACCTTTGCCGACAGCGAAGTGGAGCAGTACAACTTCCCCGACTATGATGCGATCCGCATGCACACTGCGCCACAGGTTGAGGTGCGCGTGCTGGAAACCAACCGCCATATGGGCGGCGCGGGTGAGCCCGGCACACCGCCATCCATGCCCGCGCTCGGCAACGCTTTGTTCGACCTGACCGGGGAACGCGCACGCAGCCTGCCTTTGATTAATCAGTTCGATCTGTTGATCTGATGACAGAGTGGCGGCCCGGCACCCATAGCCGGGCCGCTGACAATATCATGCCAATCTCTGCATCTGTTGCAGCGCGGTTCCTGAAGCCCAGTTCCGCACAGCCGCCCCAAACGCTTCAAACAGCGGACGAGACACCGGATCATTGATCGCATCCCATTCCGGGTGCCACTGAACCGAAAGGGTAAAACCGGGCGCATCCTTGATATAGATCGCCTCAGGTGTGCCATCCGGCGCATGGCCGTCGATCACAACGCGTTCGCCAATCCGTTTGATGCCCTGACCGTGCAACGTGTTCGTCATCACCTCGGTCGCACCAAAAAGATCATGAAACATACCATTTTCCGACAGGGTTACGATGTGGCGGAGGGCAAATTTTTCCTCAAGCGTCCCATCGGGCGGCATCCGGTGGTTCATGCGGCCCGGCAGGTCCCGGATTTCGGGATAAAGCGTGCCGCCCATGGCCACGTTCACCTCTTGAAACCCGCGACATATCCCCAGAAAGGGCTGGCCACGTTCGACACAGGCGCGCACTAAAGGCAGCGTGATTGCATCCCGCGCCCGGTCGAAATCTCCATGCGCATCTGTGGCCGCTTCGCCATATTCCTCAGGGTGTACGTTGGGGCGACCACCCGTCAGCAGGAACCCGTCACAGACCTCAAGCAATTCATCGACCGAAACATACCGCGGATCAGCTGGTATCAGCAGCGGCAGACAACCCGATACATTGGCCACTGCATCCGAATTCATCGTCCCACCCGCATGTGTGGGATACTGATCATTCATCAGATAAGAATTGCCGATAATACCAACAACGGGTCGCACCATTCCAATGTCCTTGCTTTTGCATTGATTGGAACTGACGCTATCGACACAAAGCAGACCGTGCAACAGAGCACAGGCTGCATAACAGCGCAAAGCAATGTTCAATTGCGCACACGCCTATTAACTGGACAGTGCCGGCTTAGATTTCGCCCGTCAGCCCAGCTGCTTCGATCCCTGCCATGCCTGCAACAGCATCATTGTCAGAGGTATCGCCTGTCACACCAACCGCACCGATCACGGCACCTTTGCGGTCGCGCAGCAGAATGCCACCCGGCACTGGCACGACCTGTCCGCCATACACGCCGTTCACCGCAGCCATGAAATAGTCCTGCGCTTCGGCCCGCTGCATCTGCGCCGTGCCTGCCATGCCCAGCATGACCGCACCATATGCCTTGCCCTGCGCAATGGCGAACCGGCCGGGGGCGGCACCGTCTTCACGTTCAAACGCGATAACATGACCGCCGGCATCCAGAACCACAACCGACAGTGGTTTTAGTTCCACTTCCCGCCCTTTTTCCATCGCTTTACGTATAATGGTCCGCGCCTTGCGCAAAGAAATACCCATACCTGATCCCTTCATCTGGCCAAAAATATCCTCGGGGGAGCGCGAGGGGGCAGACAGCCCCCTCGTTCCCGCAACTACCACTCAATCCTGACTGGCTTTGAATTCCAACCGCCGCGCATGCAGAACCGGCTCGGTATAGCCTGACGGCTGAACCCGGCCCTTGAAGACCAGATCGCAAGCAGCCTGAAAAGCGACACCGTCAAATCCCGGCGCCATCGGAACATAGTTTGAATCGTTCGCATTCTGGCGATCCACTACAGCTGCCATTTTCTGCATCGCGGTCATCACTTGTGCCTCGCTCACCACATCATGATGCAGCCAGTTCGCCAGCGCCTGGGATGAGATACGGCAGGTCGCGCGATCCTCCATCAACCCGACATCATGGATGTCCGGCACTTTCGAACAGCCCACGCCCTGATCGACCCAGCGGACCACATAGCCCAGGATGCCCTGCGCGTTGTTCTCGATCTCGCGGGTGATTTCCTTATCGCTGAGGTTGCGACCATCCAACAATGGAATGGTCAGCAGATCATCCAAAGTGCCGCGCGCGCCACTTGCTGCGAGTTCATCCTGGCGCGCCAGCACATCCACCTTGTGGTAATGCGTTGCATGCAGAGTCGCCGCTGTGGGAGATGGAACCCAAGCGCAGGTCGCGCCCGATTGTGGGTGACCAATCTTGGTCTCCAACATCTCGCCCATCCGGTCAGGCATCGCCCACATGCCTTTGCCGATCTGCGCCTTGCCCTTAAGACCGCAGGCTAGGCCGATATCGACATTGCGATCCTCATATGAGGCAATCCAGGGCGTGGTTTTGATGTCCCCCTTGGGCAGCATCGGACCCGCTTCCATCGAGGTATGAATCTCATCCCCGGTACGATCCAGGAACCCGGTATTGATAAACGCCACGCGCGATTTCGCGGCGCGGATGCACTCGGTCAGGTTTGCCGAGGTGCGGCGTTCCTCGTCCATGATGCCCAGTTTCACGGTGTTGCGCGGCAGTCCCAGAACATCTTCGACCATGTCGAAAATCTCAACCGCGAAAGCGACCTCTGCGGGGCCATGCATCTTGGGTTTGACCACATAGACAGACCCTTCGACCGAGTTCCCGCCGTCGCGCTTCAGGTCATGCATTGCGATCAACGTGGTGCACAGCGCATCCATCAGCCCCTCACCGATCTCATTTCCTTCAGTGTCCAATACGGCCGGGTTGGTCATCAGGTGGCCCACATTCCGTATCAACATCAGCGACCGGCCCTTTAGCCACGCCTGACCGCCTTCAGCTGTGGTGTATTCCACATCATCCGCAAGCTTACGGGCGAAGGTTTCGCCGCCCTTCGTGACCTCCTCGGTCAGGTCGCCTTTCATCAAGCCCAGCCAGTTGCCATAAGCGACAACCTTGTCTTCGGCATCCACGCAGGCGACCGAATCTTCGCAATCCATGATGGTCGACAGCGCCGATTCCAGGCGCATATCGGCAATGCCCGCAGGATCACTCGTCCCAATTGCGCTGGACGGGTCGATCATGATTTGAATGTGCAAGCCATTGTTTTTCAACAATACGAACGCAGGCTTATTTGCTTCCCCGCCGAAACCGGCAAACTGTGCAGGATTGGCCAACGCGGGAGTCAACGCTCCGGCATCGATGGTCAGCCCCGCGACATCAGCCCATGATCCTTCGGCAAGCGGCGCAACCTCATCCAGAAACGCTTTGGCCCATGCAATTACACGCGCCCCACGCTTTTCGTCATAGCCCCCACCCACAGGCAGATCGCCCATTGCGTCTGTCCCGTAGAGTGCATCATATAGGCTGCCCCATCGTGCGTTTGCCGCGTTCAAAGCAAAGCGGGCATTGGTAATTGGCACGACAAGCTGCGGGCCAGGGGTCAGCGCGATTTCTGGGTCCACATTTGCTGTTTCGATCTGAAACGCCTCGCCTTCATCGACCAGATACCCGATCTCTTTCAAGAAAGCCTGATAGGCGGAAGGATCCATGGGTTGTGATTTTTCTGCGAGATGCCAGCCATCAATACGGCTTTGGATATCCGCGCGTTTGGCCAGAAGGGCGCGATTCTTGGGGCCCAGTTCTTGAGCCATACGCGCAAGACCAGCCCAGAAATGCTGGGGCGATACTCCTGTCCCTGGCAGCGCCTGCGTCTCGATAAACTCAACCAGTATTGGGTCTACCTGCAACCCGCTCAGGGTCTGTCTGCCACTCATATGTTACTCTCCCGCGTTTGTGTGCCGATGTATGCCAAATTGACTTAGGCCGAATGTTTCCGATAGGCAACTTTTGTCTAAGGTTTCTCATCGCCCAATTTTGCCTAAAGCTGTTTCAAGAGCGGCAAGGCAATCGCGCTGGCCGGTTGCAGCCCCGGATCGAAGCTCATAACGTCGCGAAAAACCCAAAACCGATGCGAGGCCTCGGATGCGCGACGAAACTGGCAAGACAATCTATCTGAAAGACTACACGCCCTTTGGGTTCCTGGTGGACAGCGTTCATCTCACCTTTGATCTCGCACCACATGCAACGCGTGTGAAATCGCGCATCGCATTTCGACCAAACCCCGATGCCTCGGACCACCGCTTCTTTTTGCATGGGGAAGAGTTAAAGCTGATACGTGCGTCCATTGATGGCACAGATGTGAACCCTGCGGTGACCGAGCAAGGTTTGACTGCCGATGTCCCCGATGCGCCATTCATCTGGGAGGCCGAGGTCGAGATCGACCCCGGCAACAACACCGCGCTGGAGGGGTTGTACATGTCAAACGGCATGTACTGCACCCAATGCGAGGCCGAGGGGTTTCGCAAGATCACCTACTATCCCGACCGCCCCGATGTGATGTCCACATTCACAGTGCGGATCAACGGCGACCTTCCTGTTCTGCTTTCTAATGGCAACCCATCGGGCAAAGGCAAAGGCTGGGCCGAATGGACCGATCCATGGCCCAAACCCGCGTATCTGTTCGCTTTGGTCGCCGGAGACCTGATCGCGCATCCGGGCCAGTTCACCACCATGTCGGGCCGCGAGGTAGCGCTGAACCTCTGGGTGCGCCCCGGTGACGAAGGCAAATGCGCCTTCGGGATGGAGGCGCTGAAAAAGTCCATGAAATGGGACGAGGACGTCTATGGCCGCGAATACGATCTGGATGTGTTCAACATCGTCGCCGTGGATGATTTCAACATGGGCGCGATGGAGAACAAGGGGTTGAACATCTTCAACTCCTCCGCTGTTCTGGCCAGTCCTGAAACTTCAACCGATCTGAATTTCGAACGGATCGAGGCCATCATCGCGCATGAGTATTTCCACAACTGGACCGGCAACCGCATCACCTGCCGCGATTGGTTCCAGCTGTGTTTAAAAGAGGGGCTGACGGTGTTCCGTGATGCGCAGTTCACCTCCGATATGCGTTCGGCCCCGGTGAAGCGCATCCACGATGCTATCGACCTGCGCGCACGCCAGTTCCCCGAGGACAATGGGCCGCTGTCGCATCCAGTGAGACCGGAAAGCTTTCAGGAAATCAACAACTTCTATACCTCAACAGTCTATGAGAAAGGCGCCGAGGTGATTTGTATGCTGAAACGGCTGGTCGGCGATGAGGCATATGCCAAAGCGCTAAACCTCTACTTTGACCGCCATGACGGGCAGGCCTGCACGATCGAGGACTGGCTACAAGTGTTCGAAGACACGACGGGCCGCGACCTCAGCCAGTTCAAGCGCTGGTACAGCCAATCCGGCACGCCAAAGGTTTCGGTCGCCGAAGACTGGAACGATGGGACCTATACTCTGACGCTGAGCCAGCGCACAGAGCCGACACCAGGACAGACTGAAAAGCTGCCGCAGGTCATCCCCATCGCGGTCGGCCTGCTTGGTCCAAACGGGGACGAAGTGCGCGCCACCGAAGTGCTGGAACTGACCAAAACCGAGCAGAGCTTTACCTTCTCGGGTCTCACGGCCAAGCCGGTACCGTCGATCCTGCGAGATTTCTCGGCCCCTGTGATCCTTGAACACGATCACATCAACGCAGATCGTGCCTTCTTGTTGGCCCATGACACAGACCCATTCAATCGCTGGCAAGCCGGGCGTTCGCTGGCCGAAGATACGCTACTGCGCATGATTACAGAGGACGCAACACCAGGAACCGACTACCTGGACGGGTTGCTGGCCGTGCTACGCGATAGGGATTTAGACCCCGCCTACCGAGCGCTGATGCTGGGCCTGCCCACACAATCGGAACTTGCAGCGGCTTTGCACGAACGGGGCCGTACGCCCGATCCGATGGCGATCTGGACCGCAACCGAAACCTTGCGACAAGCCACAGCCCAGCACCTGCAAGACCTGCTGCCCCGCCTTCATGGCGAAGCCCTCGTAGACGCGCCCTATGCGCCGGATGCCGAACAATCTGGCAAGCGCGCACTGGGCGGCGCGGCATTGGCTTTGACCACCCGTCTGGATGGAGGCGCACTGGCCGCTGAATCCTACGCGAAGTCGGATAACATGACCTTGCAACTCTCGGCCCTGTCCTGCCTTCTGCGCGCCCGGAAAGGCAAGGCGGAATTGGCCGGATTCTATGATCAATGGCAGCATGATCGGTTGGTCATCGACAAATGGTTCGGTTTGCAAGTGGCAATGGCCGCGCCCGAAGTCACGGCGGATGTCGCACAGAAGCTAACGGAACATGCTGATTTCAATTGGAAAAACCCCAACCGATTCCGCGCTGTGATGGGTGGTTTGGCAATGAATCATGCAGGCTTTCATCAGCTTGATGGCGCAGGGTATCAACTACTGACCGATTGGTTGATCAAACTGGACCCCGTGAACCCGCAAACCACGGCGCGCATGTGTTCGGCCTTCCAGACCTGGAGGCGGTATGATGCGGGCCGACAGGACCTGATTCAGGCGCAACTGACCCGCATCTCCGAAACACCAAACCTGTCGCGCGACACGACCGAAATGATCTCGCGCATCCTGGTCGCATGACGACCTACGCGTTCACGCGGCGCAATCGGAACCCTCGGACTGTCATTCTGCTGATCGGCATCTACGCGGCTTTGCTTGCGCTGATTATTCTGTTTGACGCTGTATGGTGGCTGATGGCTTTGCTGGCTTTGACGACCCTGCCCGCGATATGGGATGTTTTGCACGACAGCAGCGCAGGTATTCAATTCGATCAGGATAGCCTGCGCTGGAATTCCGGCAAACGGCAGGGCCAGATCGCTTTGGAAGAGGTTGATTTCTTTCGATTTGATACGCGCTGGGATTTCTCGGTCCGCGTCTCACTGGTGCTGAAATCGGAAAAGCGCATCCGCCTGCCCGATGAGTCGTTGCCGCCGCATCGAGAGTTTGAAAACGTTGTCACCCAAGCCGGTTTCCGCGTTGAGCGCCATCATTTCTCTGTTTTCTGAAACGATCCGCGCAGCGGAGTGCGATTGCACAGGATTCATGGAAGGTAACGCGCATTTAACTTGAAATCGTCGGGTTTTCCGGCCAGCCTACCCTGCAGTTACCAGTTTTTAAGTTCTCGAGTTCCACTATGTTCCGCATTGCACGGGCAATCTCTGCCCGATTTTCACCTCAGAAACCGCAAGCTGCACCTGATCTCTGTCCAGCTAATTCTGCCTTGGCCGCAGCATTACCCGAACAGGGCCAGTTGAACATTCCCGTTGCCAAGCTTGACCCCAAGGATCTTGTGGGCCGAGAGACGATCGAGCGCGGGCGTCATTTGGCGCGTCAGGATCGGTGGGATGAATTGTCCGCAGAAATGCACGCTGCAGATCAGACAGGCGCGACGGCGCCGGATGGGATGCCGATTGCCGATTTGTTGGGTTTTGGCGCCCGGTCTGACGTGGTTTTGGCGGCGGAACATGCGTTGTCAGATGGCAAGGCCGTTTCCGACTATGATCTTCTGGGGGGAATTTCGGAACTTGAAACCGAGATGCGCGATCATCCGGGTGATCCAATGATTGCTGCAATCGTCGCGCTGGCACATATTGATATTGCGTGGGCTTGGCGAGGCAATTCGGCGGATGCGACTTTGCCTGCGCTGCACAGTTCGCGTTGCGCGGCCCATTTCGATCGCGCCGGGCAAATCCTACCGGACTGCACAGCCACCGCACCCGATAGCCCGCTTATCGCTGCGGCCAACTGTGCGTTGCTAGCCGGTCAACGCAAGGAGACCGCTCGGGTCGCCTATAGGTATGAGCGCCTAATTGACCTCGACCCGAAAAACCAGCGCCATATGCGCGCGATGGGCAGTCATCTGCTGCCTCGCTGGTTCGGCAGCTATGAGGAGCTTGAACTACAAGCCCTACGCAACGCGGCCAGAACACACGACACATGGGGCGCAGGCGGTTACACATGGGTCCAGTTCGACGCCATCGCGATGGATGCCGAAGCTTGCGCGCGGGTGGATGTCGAGTATTTCCTTGAAGGCCTGCGCGATATTCTGCGGCTGCACCCCGGTCAGCAAATGGTTAATATGCTGTCCGCCTATTGCGCGATTACAGTGCAAAATGGACTGGGCTTGAACGAGAAGGCCGATCAGGTCCGCAGCCAGATGCGCGAGACCGCCAATTGGCTGATCCGCGACCACCTGACCGAGCTGCATCCGCTGATTTGGGCCCATGCAACTGCGGGCTTCAACAACTCAGTGCGTATCAATTCACCCGAGCGATTTGCAGCACGTGGACAGCGCGATGCACTGCGTACGATCGGTGATTTCTTCCGGGATGAGTTAGGCAGCGGCAAGGATGTGACTTTTACACCCACCGGTCTGCAATTCTCGCAGCACTGAATCGCGCCTTTCCCCCTTGCCCCTAGGCCCCGCCGGGCCTAATACGCAGGCTTAGACTTCTGCGGAAATGAGGCGCGCCATGCTCGACCTGACATACGAAATGCCCAAAGTTAAAACCATTGCCGGGGCCAAGCACGATTGGGAGCTGGTGATCGGGATGGAGGTGCACGCTCAGGTCTCGTCCAATGCCAAGCTGTTTTCCGGCGCGTCGACCCAATTCGGGGCCGAGCCGAACTCGAACGTGGCCTTCGTGGACGCGGCGATGCCTGGCATGCTGCCTGTGATCAACGAGTATTGCGTCGAACAGGCTGTACGCACCGGGCTGGGCCTGAAGGCGGATATCAACCTGAAATCGGCTTTTGACCGCAAGAACTATTTCTACCCTGACCTGCCGCAGGGCTACCAGATTTCTCAGCTGTACCACCCTATCGTGGGCGAAGGTGAAGTGCTGGTTGAGATGGGCGACGGCACCGCACGTATGGTCCGTATCGAACGCATCCACATGGAGCAGGACGCGGGCAAATCGATTCACGACATGGACCCGCATATGTCCTTCGTCGACCTGAACCGGACCGGCGTTTGCCTGATGGAGATCGTCTCGCGCCCCGACATCCGTGGTCCCGAAGAGGCCGCCGCCTATATCGCCAAACTGCGCCAGATCATGCGTTACTTAGGCACCTGTGATGGTAACATGCAGAACGGCAACCTGCGGGCGGATGTGAACGTTTCGATCTGTTTGCCGGGGGCTTATGAGAAGTATCAGGAAACGCAGGACTTCTCGCATCTGGGCACGCGCTGCGAGATCAAGAACATGAACTCGATGCGCTTTATCCAGCAGGCGATTGAGGTCGAAGCCCGACGTCAGATCGCCATCGTCGAAGCTG
Organism: Ruegeria sp. H3; assembly: GCF_056533095.1. Taxonomy (NCBI): domain Bacteria; kingdom Pseudomonadati; phylum Pseudomonadota; class Alphaproteobacteria; order Rhodobacterales; family Roseobacteraceae; genus Ruegeria; species Ruegeria sp. H3. The sequence goes on from NZ_JBQFOD010000003.1 coordinate 112,310, forward strand.
GTGGAACGGTAGACCAGGAAACCCGCCTGTACGATCCGGACAAAGGTGAGACCCGCTCGATGCGGTCCAAGGAAGAAGCGCATGATTACCGCTATTTCCCTGACCCGGACCTGCTGCCTTTGGAGATCGAACAGGCATGGGTCGACGACATCGCCGCCAAACTTCCTGAGCTGCCAGACGAGAAAAAAGCGCGGTTCATCGAAGCCTTCGGCCTAACCGACTATGACGCCTCTGTCCTGACCGCCGAGGTCGAAAGCGCCGCCTATTTCGAAGAGGTCGCCAAAGGCCGCAACGGTAAGCTGGCCGCGAACTGGGTCATCAACGAACTGTTTGGTCGCCTCAAGAAAGAAGACCACGAGATCACCGACTCGCCTGTGTCACCGGCGCAGTTGGGCGGGATCATTGATCTGATTTCCTCGGATGCAATCTCGGGCAAGATCGCCAAGGATCTGTTCGAGATCGTCTACACCGAAGGTGGCGATCCGGCGCAGATCGTCGAACAGCGTGGCATGAAGCAGGTCACCGATACCGGCGCCATCGAGGCCGCTTTGGACGAGATCATCGCCGCCAACCCGGCGCAGGTTGAAAAGGCCAAAGTGAACCCCAAGCTGGCAGGCTGGTTCGTCGGTCAGGTGATGAAGGCCACCGGAGGCAAGGCCAACCCCAAGGCCGTCAACGAATTGGTGAGCCAAAAGCTGGGTTCGTAAGCCGCCTTTAAGTGAATGGAACGGAGTCAGGCCACCTGCTTGACTCCGTTTTCTTTTGCGCCCTTTCTTCCGCGCAGGAGAGGTGCCATGACCAAAAAATTCGATCAGGAACTTGAAGACCGTCTGATGCGCTACGCGGCTATCGACAGCCAAAGCGATGAGACATCACCTTCGACCCCAAGTACGCCCATTCAGTTCGACATGCTGAACCTGCTGCAGCAGGAGCTGACTGAAATCGGCGCGCAGGATGTCGAGATGACTGGCGACAGCGTCATTGTGGCGACCATTCCCGGCACCGCCGAAGGGCCGACAGTGGGGTTCCTCGCCCATGTCGACACGGCCCCGCAATTCAATGCAACCGGTGTCAAACCGCGCGCCATCAAAGGGTATAACGGCGGTGAGATCACCTTTCCCGACGATCCCGATTTGGTTCTGTCCCCGGAGGAACACCCTTATCTGGCCGAAAAGATAGGTCATGATCTGGTCACCGCTTCGGGCACCACCCTTTTGGGAGCTGATGACAAGGCCGGCGTGTCGATTCTGATGACCATGGCGCGGCACCTGATCGAAAATCCAGACATTCCACACGGGCCAATCCGCATTGCTTTCACCCCGGATGAAGAAATCGGGCGCGGCGTTACCGAGCAACTGCCAAAGGACCTCAAGGCCGATTTCGCCTATACGCTGGACGGACAAGAGGTGGGCGAGATCGAATATGAAAGCTTCTCGGCCGACCGTGCGGTGATCAAGATCACCGGCGTGTCGATCCATCCCGGTCTGGCGAAGGAAAAGATGGTCAATGCCACCCATCTGGCCGCAAAGATCGTACAGACCCTGCCGCAGGCGACGTTGACCCCCGAAGTCACCGACGGGCGCGAAGGGTTCATCCATGTCACTGACATGAATGGCGGCTCCTCCGAGATGGAGATCAAGCTGATCCTGCGGGATTTCGAGATGGAGGGGCTTGAGGCCCAGCGCGATCTGGTGCGCAAGGTCTGCGACGCTGTTCAGGCCTCCGAGCCACGCGCGACCATCACCTGCGACATCAGCCATCAATACCGCAACATGCGCTATTGGCTCGAGAATGACATGACCCCGGTCGATCTGGCGCGCGAAGCCTGTCAGGAGCTGGGGATCGAGCCCCTCTCGGTTCCGATCCGCGGCGGCACCGATGGCTCTCGCCTGACCGAGTTTGGCACACCCTGCCCCAACCTGTTCACCGGTATGCAGTGTATACATGGACCGCTGGAGTGGATCTCGGTCCAGGACATGGCGCTGGCAACGGAGCTTTGCCTGTCAGTTGTGACCAAAGCGGCACAGGCCAGCGGCAACATGCGGAGCTAAATCTCGCCGATCCCGCAACGATGCTTTCGCCCGGGGACCAGCATGTTAAGTTGGCGCGAATATGGTTTAGGAACAGTTGATGCAGCGCTACGAATACAAGGTCATCCCCGCCCCGCAAAAAGGTGTCAAAGCCAAGGGCGTGAAAACGACCGAGGGCCGCTTTGCCGCCTCGGTCGAGCATGTGTTGAACCAGATGGGACAGGACGGTTGGGAGTATCAGCGCGCGGAACTACTGCCCAGCGAGGAACGCTCGGGCCTGACGGGGTCGACAACTAACTGGCGCAATGTGCTGGTGTTTCGGCGGGCGGTGGCGCAAGACGCGCCAGACGTCGAGACGGCACCCGTGGCTGCAGCCCCAACTCCCAACGAGACGCCTGAAGGCGTACCGTTGGCGCATCCGGTACCTGGGCCGGATGCGGTTCAAGCCCCGGAACCGATTTCAGCCGAAGCAGATGAGCCTCCGCTGACGTTGAAACCCAGTGAAAAAGGCAGTGAAGACACCAAGTAGCGCCCGTTAGGATCGAAAGGCTCTGTGGGTGTGGTTATGATGGCACGGATTTAACCGACGGGATTGAGGTGGTCATCCGTTTAAGGGTTCTAGTCGTATCGTTCTGAGATACCTTTTTTGCATCGATTGGGAACCCAGCCGCGATGAAACCATGCACCTCTTGTCTTCACTTAATCACCGCCATCGCCTGTCAGGTTGCACTGCCCGCCGCTGCACAACAACCGCTGGGTTGGGTCAGCCAGATCGACGGGCTTGCAGTATATCAGAGCAGCGCAGATCTGGATCAGGGTGGGGACTTTAGTGCGACGCGCTCGTTCCTGCGGGCCACAGGATTGTATAATTTCGACAGCGAAACCTCGCTCGGTTTTTCGCTCAGCTACGGTCAGATAGACTATGATTTCAGCGCGGCCGGTAACCAGCCTTGGAACGATATTCGCGACATCCGAATTTCAGCTCCGCTTCGTTTTCAGGCCGGGCAACGAACCAATGTGTTCATATCTCCCCAGGTCAGATGGGACTATCAAAGCAGTGCGGAGTTGTCTGATGGCCGTACCTATGGCGTTTTTGCAGGTATTGCGTGGCGCCTGAGCGAAAGCCTGACCATCGGCCCTGCTCTAGGGGCCTTCACACAACTGGAAGACAGCGGCGTGGAAGTCTTTCCGGCACTGTTGGTCGACTGGGACATCAATGATCGCTGGAATCTGAACACTGGATCAGGAATTGGTGCCACGCGCGGGCCCGGGTTGACTCTCAGCTATGCGATGAATGGCGATTTCAGCCTCTCGCTTTCCGCCCGGTCCGAGAAAATCCGCTTTCGGTTGGACGACAGCGGGCTAGCGCCCAACGGGATTGGCGAAGATCAGAGCATCCCGGTCGTCGCATCTCTAAACTACGCGCCAAATCCCGGCCTGTCGGTAACCGTCTTTGCAGGGGCAGAATTCGATGGTCGACTGACACTAGAGGACGAAACCGGCACTGAGATCAGCCGTCAAAGCTATGACACAGCCCCACTTGTCGGTCTCGCCTTTCGGTTGCGGTTCTAAACGCATTCAGACGTCGATATCCAACGCCAGTGCGTGGATGCGTGGCAAGACATCGCCCAACGCCTTGTGCACCGCCCGGTGACGCGCGACGCGCGATTGACCCTCGAACGCGGCGGCGCGGATGCGGACGTTGAAATGGCTCTCCCCGCCTTCCTGAAAGCCTGCATGGCCGCGATGGCTTTCGCTGTCGTCGATCACCTCTAACTCTCGCGGGTCAAAGGCGGCTTGAAGGCGGGTTCGGATGTCCTCGGTTATGCTCAATTTTGTGCTCAGCGGCAAAAAACTTGCCGCCCCCCTCTTCTACTTTCGGCAGCTTAGACTAAACTGCTGCCTCCGAGTCGAAAAGATGCGTTCGTGAGGATAAAGTATGGCGAAATCAGACCCCTTTGGATTCGATATGTCCGTTTCCAGCGCCAAGAAAAAGAACCCGCGCGGGCGTCGGGGCATGTCGGGTGCGTCTGAAACCTCGGTGCGAATCTGTGACCATCCCGGATGTCAGGAGCCCGGAAAGTACCGCGCACCCAAGGCCCCGGATGTGTTGGATGATTTCTACTGGTTCTGCCAACAACATGTGCGTGAATATAACCAGAAATGGAACTTCTTTGATGGCACGACCGAGGCCGAGCTGAATGCGCAACGCTCGAAAGACAAGGTGTGGGAACGTGAAACAAAGCCCATGGGCGACCCTGAAGCCCGCGCTTGGGCCCGTCTGGGCATCGAGGACCCGCATCAGGTTCTAGGCGCAAACAGCACCCAAAACAAAGGTCGCACGTCGGGTGGCGGTGGGCGCCGCCTTCCGCCGACCGAGCGTCGCGCCATTGAGATTCTTGAGGCCAATGACAGCTGGTCCAAAGCCGAAGTACGCAAAGCCTATAAAAAGCTGATCAAGGTCCTGCACCCTGACATGAATGGCGGCGACCGGTCACAAGAGGAACAGCTGCAAGAGGTGGTCTGGGCCTGGGATCAAATCAAGGACAGCCGGAACTTTAAGTAGCTTGGGGCTGAAGGTTAGTCCTTTATCGCAAGCTCTAAGATATTAAGCAGGCTGGCTGCGCCTTCGGCCAGATCCATCCCAAGCTCTGCTTTGTCAGCCGGGGACAAGTTTGACCACAGGCAGCCCGTGTGATCGCCTTTCAAAATCACCGCATCCGCGCGACCGGTTTCAACATCCAGTGTCATGCTGAGGTCTTCGGTTTCCATCTGCAACGCAGGCGCCCCGTGGGTCAAATGGCGCAAGGCGGCCTTTCGCTCGGATTGCAGCTCTGCAATGCGCTGTTCGCGTTCAGCCTGATGTAGCGTGGCTGCTTTGTCCATGTCTTTGCGCCAAGCACGCATCGCAGCAAGCACTGCGCCCCCTGCCGTAAGCGGCAACAATGGTGGGCACAGGACCCCAACCACAACACCCAACCCGACCCCGGCCCCGACGCCATGTTTCAGAGCTCGCCCCCCTGCATTCAGCCGCATGGATATCGGAGTCAAAACGGTGTCAGACAGTGCACCAGACACGGTTTTCTGCAAATTCTCGAACAATGCCGGAGCAGACGCGGAGCGAGATAATGTACCTGAAACACCGCTCTGAAGGCCGCTAACCAAACTAGGCATTGCAGTTGCATGCGATTTCGCACCCTGCCACGCGGAGTCCGAAGCCGAAGCAAGGCCATCGAGCGCGCGCGTAAGGCGCGACGGCTTTTGATAGGGTTCGTCCGGGACTGCTGCATATTGGGCAAGCACCCCAAGCTCGGTCTTGGCATCCATCAATTTGGATTGTTCCATGCGTCGTCTAGCTTCTTTGGCCAGCTGCGCAGCTCGATGAACCGAAATCAGAATCTGGTGTTTTTCATCATCCGATACAGACACCATCTGATCCATGTCATCGAATATCGACATGATGGCGAGGAAGCTTGGTACATGAACGATATGGAACGCCCTGTTTTGCCGCCACTTGGCAGGCTCGGCTTTTAGGGCTTTGTCTATGTAGACCAGATCATCCTTTAGAGTTCCAATAGCGCGTCCGAAATCTCGATCAACGGATTGGCGTCTTTCAACGAGCTTGGCTAGAGCATTAATATTGCTCAATTTTTCATCATCAATATCAATCATTTCTAAACTAGAACACGCTCTACATAATCGATCTTTTGTTGGTCGTAATCCTACCGACAGATGCATCGGGTTTCGAGTTATTTCTGTCAGAAACGAATTTTCGCGCGCTTTTCAGGACTCTCAAAATAACCGAGGCGCCGCACTGAACCGTTAACCGGCTTTTGCGTCCTCAACCTGTTACAAAGCCTTGCTACGGCCTGTCCCCATGGGCTGCGCATATTGCCCATATTCGAACATGACCTGTGACAACGGAATTCGATATGGAACCCCTCATCTATCACGTTCATACGATTGCTCTTTGTGTTGCTCTGGGCTCGGCCCTGTTGCTGAGCGGATATCTTTCTCTGAATCTGCGCCTTCCGCAGTTTGGCCTATGGCCCAGCGCCAGCGGATGGCGACATCATACGGCTTTTGGCCTGTTTCGGCTGTTCTGCGGAGCAACGGTTGTGTTTGCCCTGTCCGAGGTCTGGGTGAATGGCTGGGGCCATTGGAGCCGCTATGTGCTGGGACTGCCGATCATGGTGATGTCCTTTGGCATCACGCTTTGGGGCTATCGGTTCCTGGGGCTCGATAACACCTATTGCGAAAGTGATGGGCTGGTGACCGGCGGCATGTATGCCTATTCGCGCAATCCGCAATACGTCACCTCGGTTCTGGCAACCATTGGCTTGGGTATCGCCAGCGGGTCTTGGCTGACCCTTGGTCTGGCCGCTATTCTGTTCGTGATCTACTTTCTGTTCGTTCTGAACGAAGAACGCTGGCTGCTGCAGGGTTATGGCCGCGCATTCCGCGACTACATGCATCAGACCCCGCGTTTCGTTGATGAACGCAGCCTAATCCGGATGCGTGACGCCATTCTGGATTAAGCGTGGTTCTGCCCGCCATAAGGCCAGTTTGAAAGAAAGATCCTGTCAGCCATTTCATCACGCGGCTTTCCCTTGCCCTTGTCTGCAATATGTTGCACCACACACGGGTTCAAACCCGGTGAACGGGCCAAAGGATAAGGACAAGGCGCATGGCTGACGGATCGATCGACATCAACGCAAAACCAACCGAAGAGATTTCGGTCCGTGAAGTGTTCGGAGTTGACAGCGACATGGCGGTCAAGGGTTTTGCGGAAGCAAGTGACCGTGTACCGGTCATCGACCCAACCTACAAGTTCGACCCGGAAACCACGCTGGCGATCCTGGCGGGCTTTGCCCATAACCGCCGCGTGATGATCCAGGGCTATCACGGCACGGGTAAATCGACCCATATCGAACAGGTTGCCGCCCGCCTGAACTGGCCCGCCGTGCGTGTGAACTTGGACAGCCACATCAGCCGGATCGATCTGATCGGTAAGGATGCGATCAAACTGCGCGACGGCAAGCAGGTCACCGAATTCCACGAGGGCATCCTGCCATGGGCCCTACGCAACCCGGTTGCCATCGTGTTCGACGAATACGACGCGGGCCGGGCCGACGTGATGTTTGTGATCCAACGCGTGCTGGAGCATGACGGCAAGCTGACCTTACTGGACCAAAACGAAATCATCACACCGAACCCTAATTTCCGCCTGTTTGCCACGGCAAACACCGTGGGTCTGGGCGACACCACCGGCCTCTACCACGGCACGCAGCAGATCAACCAGGCGCAGATGGACCGCTGGTCTCTTGTCTCGACGCTAAACTACCTCAGCCACGATGCCGAGACGATGATCGTGCTGTCCAAAGCGCCGCTGTACAACACCGCCGAGGGCCGCAAGACCGTCAGCCAGATGGTTACCGTTGCCGACCTGACCCGGACCGCCTTCATGAACGGTGACCTGTCGACCGTGATGAGCCCTCGGACCGTGATCAACTGGGCCCAGAATGCCGAGATATTCCGCGATGTCGGCTACGCCTTCCGTCTGTCCTTCCTGAACAAGTGTGATGAGTTGGAGCGGCAGACCGTGGCCGAGTTCTATCAGCGTTGCTTCGACGAGGAACTGCCAGAAAGCGCAGCGAGCGCCAGCGTGGGGTGACGGGGGACCGCCATGCATATCGGATTGATTGGCGGGATCGGTGTTGCTGCAACGGTGGTTTACTATCAGCGGCTGAGTGCGGCGATGGCGGCGCGTGGAAAGCCGATGGAACTGACCATCATACATGCGGATGTGCAGGAATTGATCCGCAACAATCTGGCGGACAAACGGGATGCACAGGCGCGGGTCTACGCAGGGCTCATTGATCGCCTTAAAGCGGCAGGTGCGGATTGTGCAGCAATCACGTCGCTGGGTGGGCATTTCTGCTATGATGAAACCGTGCCGTTGTCTTCGTTGCCCCTTATTTCGGCTGTAAAGCCTCTGGATGCGCATTTCGCCTCGCAGGGGTTTGGCACTGTTGGGCTGCTGGGAACGCGTGTTGTGATGCAGACCAAACTTTATGGTCAGCTTGGGCAAACCCGGGCGGTTGCGTTGGAAGATGAGATCGAAGTGCTGGGACAAACCTATCAGAATATGGCGGTTGCCGGGATTTGCTCGGATCGGGATCGCGCGCTGTTTCTGGACGCAGGTCGCCGTATGGTGGATGATTTGAATGCCGACGCCATCGTTTTGGCCGGGACAGATCTGAACCTTGCCTTTGACGGGCGAGATCCCGGCTATAGAGTTGTTGATGCGCTGGATGTCCACGTGGACGTGCTGGCGTGTCTGGCAAGTGATGAAATGACGCTTGAAGAAGCAGGGGCGGACAGATGAGTAAACCAAACGACAATCCTGCTGATCCGTTCAAGAAGGCCCTGGCCGAGGCCACCAAGGTCATGGCCGACGATCCTGAGTTGTCGGTAAGCTACACGGTCGACCCGTCTGGCCTATCGGGTGAATCGATGCGTCTGCCTCAGGTCAGCCGCCGGATGACCCGCGAAGAGGTTCTACTGGCGCGGGGTACAGCGGATGCCCTGGCCTTGCAACGCCGCTATCATGACGACGCGACCCATGCGCGCTATGCCCCTCCGGGCGATATGGCGCGCGACCTCTACGAGGCGATGGAGACCGCGCGGTGCGAGGCGATGGGCGCGCGGGACATGCCTGGTACGGCGTCGAATATCGATGTGAAAATCGGCCATGAAGCGCTGCGGCGCGGATATGATCAGTGCAAACAACCGGCCGAGGCGCCTTTGTCCGTGGCCGCGGGCTACCTGATCCGGCATCTGGCCACGGGGCGCGATCTGCCGCCTGCGGCTGAGAATGTCATGAACCTGTGGCGCGGGTTTATCGAGGAACAGGCAGGTGGCACGCTGGAAAACCTCGATGACATCCTTTCGGATCAGGCCGAGTTCGCCAAATTCACCCGGCAGGTGATCAAGGATCTCGGTTATGGTGACCAGTTGGGCGACGACCCGGATGAGCTGGACGACGAACAAGAAGATCAGGCCGAAGAAGACGCTGAAGAGCAGCCCGATCCTGACAGCACCGGGCAGGATGATCAGGACGAACAAGACGCCGACGCCACCCCTGAGCAAACGCAGGAAGAACAGCAGGATCAGTCTCAGGCGCAGGTCTCGATGGATGAGATGGCCGACGAAGAGCTGTCGGATGAAGCCGAGATGCCAGATGGAGAGGCCCCGCTGGAGCCGCCTGCCCCTCCACCCGCCTCCGAGGCTGACCCGGACTACAAGGTCTACCTGAACACTCATGACGAAGAGATTGCCGCCGAGGACCTGGCCGAACCGGCCGAGTTGGAACGGCTGCGCGCCTATCTCGATCAGCAGCTGGATCAGCTGAAAGGCGCGGTTAGCCGTCTGGCCAATAAGCTGCAGCGCCGCCTGCAGGCGCAACAGAACCGGTCTTGGGAGTTCGACCGCGAAGAAGGAATTCTGGATGCCGGTCGGTTGGCCCGCGTGGTCGCAAATCCAACCACTCCGCTGAGCTTCAAGGTCGAAAAGGATACCGAGTTCCGCGATACGGTGGTGACCCTTCTGCTGGACAACTCTGGTTCAATGCGCGGACGCCCGATCTCGATCGCGGCTGTTTGTGCGGATGTTCTGGCCCGGACGCTGGAGCGCTGCAATGTGAAGGTCGAAATTCTGGGCTTTACCACACGGGCATGGAAAGGCGGACAGGCGCGCGAGGCATGGCTGAACGATGGCCGCCCACAGCAACCCGGTCGTCTGAACGATTTGCGTCACATCATCTATAAGGGGGCCGATGCGCCCTGGCGGCGTGCACGGGCCAATCTGGGCCTGATGATGAAAGAAGGGCTGCTGAAGGAAAACATCGACGGTGAGGCACTGGAATGGGCTCATCGCCGCATGCTGGCCCGGCGCGAGCAACGCAAGATCCTGATGGTAATCTCGGATGGTGCGCCGGTCGATGATTCAACGCTCAGCGTGAACCCGGCGAATTATTTGGAAAAACACCTGCGCGATGTGATTGCGATGGTGGAAAAGCGCAAGATGGTCGAACTGCTGGCCATCGGTATCGGCCATGACGTAACCCGCTACTACGACCGCGCGGTGACCATTACCGATGTCGAGCAACTGGCCGGTGCGATGACTGAACAGTTGGCCGCGCTGTTTGACAGCGATCCTCGCGCCCGTGCCCGCGTCATGGGAATGAAGAAGGCAAGCTAGGCTTGCTGCGCCCGAAGGGTCCAGAGGCCTGATAAGAAGGCGAAAATGCCCTGAAGGAACGGTCGGCGAGACCTCTTGGTACGGGCAGCGTCGTTGCGCATTTGGTAGCGTGTTGGCTGGTGCTGCAGAAGCGCTGTGTCAAAGGGTGGTAGCATGTTGAAATCTCCTGATGTTGATTGTGATTTTGCCACCCAGCTAAGCTGAGCGCTTGAAGGCCGCATTGAGAAATCCCTAAGAAACCTTTGGGATTGCCATTGGCGCTTGTGAGACCGCCCAAAACCAGATGTAGTGATCCCATGCGCTATGAATTTGCAGATTGTGTTCTGGACGTGGATCGTCACGTTCTGACCCGCCAGGGCGAGGCGGTGCCTGTTGAGCCGCAGGTCTTCGATCTGCTGAAACTTCTGGCTGAACACCCCGGCAAACTGGTGGCACGTGATGAGATCATCGAGCGGGTCTGGAACGGGCGCTTCGTATCGGAATCCACCATCAGCGCCCGCGTGGCCGCCGCAAGGCGAGCTGTTGGAGATGATGGCAAGGCGCAGCGGATCATCCGCACAATCGTGCGCCGCGGGCTGCAATTGGCCGCGGATGTCACATGCGAAGGCGATCCTGAACACGGCCCCGCACCGCAGCATACGCAAAGACTACGCTACGCGCACGGCAAGAATGGACTGGTTGTTCCATATACCCTCAACGGTGAGGGCCTTCCGGTGCTTCGCATCGGATCGGTTATCCATGATCTGGAAGCAGAATGGCGCTTAACCTCTGAGCGAAAACGCCTGACGGATTTGGCAAATCGTTTCCACCTTTTGCGATACAACAAGGACCACGGCGTAAGTTCGAACAACGACCATCAGGCGGTCTACGACCACCGACTGGAAGAGATTCTGACCGTGGCAGATGCAGTGGATTTCGACCGTTTCTCGATCATCGGAGAGTTTGGCGGCGCCTTTCCTGCTCTTCACTTTGCAGCGCGTCATTCTGATCGGGTCAACAAACTGGTTATCGCCGGAGGTTGGGCAGAAGGCCGCGATCATCGTGCAGATAGTGAACAACCAGATTCGATCAGAACACTGATCGCCGAAGGCTGGCATATGCCCGGCGGTGGATATGCTATTGGCTCAACGCTCAGCTATTTTCCAGATGGACCATTGGATGATGTCCGCGACATGGTGACGGAGATGCAAACGCTTTATTCGCGCGATCAGAAACTGCACTATCGCGATGTTGGCAATAGCATGACAGCAATGGACCTTCTGCCGCAGGTAAGGTGCCCAACTCTGATCCTACATGGACGACACGCGACTGTTCATCCCTTGTCCGAAGCGCACAAGCTCGCGTCCGGTATACCTGACGCGTCTCTCGTTATACTGGAGACCGCAAACCAAATCCCGTTGCCCGGCAACAAAGCCTATGCCGCCTATATCAATGCAATTGATGACTTTCTGAACTCGGGCGCATAGCAGAGCTATCGCAAGCTGGACATTTCCCCCGACAAGCCGCAGGTTTCAGCACAAATCGTCCGAAGCAAGAGGCCCTTATGTTCCAGTCTTTCCAAGTCACCGCGCGCCGAGAACAGGGGCCACCCCGGCTGGCTGCACTGCGCGCCGAGATTGCGCGCGCGGGGCTCGATGGGTTTCTGATTCCCCGCGCGGATGCGCATCAAGGTGAATACGTAGCGCCTCGGGATGAACGTCTGGCCTGGTTGACGGGTTTTACAGGCTCTGCCGGGTTCTGCGCCGCCCTGCGGGAAGTGGCTGGTTTGTTCATCGATGGGCGTTACCGCACGCAGGTTAAGGCGCAGGTCGCTGATGATTACACTCCCGTCCCATGGCCGGATGTCAGCCTAAGCACCTGGCTGAAAGAGCAATTGCCGCAAGGTGGAAAGATCGGATTTGATCCCTGGCTGCACGCGGCGGGGCAAATCTCTACCGCGGAAAAGGAGCTTGAAGGCAGCGGAATCGAACTGGTGCGCTCCGACAATCTGGTCGACCAAGTGTGGGAGAACCAGCCTGCCCCGCCGATGAACCCGGTCAAAGCACACCCGTTAGAGTTTGCCGGAGAAGCCGCGCGTGACAAGATCACGCAATTGGCGAGTGGGCTACAGGACGCAGGGTGTACGGCAGCGCTGATCACATTGCCGGATTCGATCATGTGGCTGCTGAACATTCGCGGCTCTGATATCGCCTATAATCCGGTTGCTCATGGTTTCGCAATCTTGCACGCCGCAGGTCAGGTGGATTTGTTCATGGCCGCGCAGAAACTTGTCGAGGTGCGCGATCATCTGGATGATGAGGTTTCGATCCATGACCCTGTTGATTTTCTGGATGCGGTTCAGAAGTTGGACGGGCGTGTTCAGGTCGACGCAGGCACGGTGCCGCAAATCGTAGCAGATATGCTGGGCGACAAGATGGTCGATGGTGGCGATCCCTGCGCCCTACCTAAGGCCTGCAAAAACCCCGCTGAGATTGCAGGCAGCGCCGAGGCGCATCTGCGCGATTCGGTTGCAGTTGTCGAGACCCTGTGTTGGCTGGATGCGCAACAGCCCGGCAGCGTGACCGAAACGCGGGTCGTGACCCGGTTGGAAGAAAACCGGCGCAAGGACAACGCCTTGCAGGATATCTCATTCGACACGATTTCAGGTACCGGCCCAAATGGGGCCATCATGCATTATCGGGTGACTGAAGAGACCGACAGTCAGCTGCAGAATGGCCACCTGCTGGTTCTGGACAGCGGCGGGCAGTATCTGGACGGCACCACTGACATCACCCGAACCATCGCGATTGGTGAGGTGGGTGACGACGAAAAAGCCTGTTTCACCCGTGTTCTGAAAGGCATGATCAACCTCTCGATGTTGCGCTGGCCCGTCGGTCTGGCTGGACGTGACATCGAATGCATCGCGCGCGCGCCACTGTGGCTGGCCGGGCAGGATTTCAATCACGGCGTCGGCCATGGTGTGGGCGCATATCTCAGCGTGCACGAAGGCCCACAGCGCCTGTCACGCGTCAGCCATGTGCCGCTGAGACCCGGGATGATCTTGTCCAACGAACCAGGATACTACCGCGAAGGGGCCTTTGGCATACGCATCGAAAATCTGGTCGTCGTCGAAGATGCCCCAGCCCTGCCTGGTGGCGATGATGAACGTGCGATGCTGCATTGGCGCACTCTGACCTATGTACCTATTGATCGCCGGTTGATCGTTGTGGATATGCTGACCGCCGCCGAACGCAGCTGGCTAAATGCTTATCACCACGACGTTGCGGAAAAAATCCGACCGAGGCTGGGCGCTGACGCTCAACTGTGGTTGGATGCCGCAACAGCGCCAGTCTGACACTGGGCTGTTACATAGAACGGGCAGAGGAGAGCCCCACGCGACGCTGAGGGAAAGGCAAGAAATGACAGAGATCACAATCGAGAAAGCTGATGGCAAGTGGAGCGTCCGCTCGGGCGGTGCCATTCTGGGCGAAACAAACAATGCTCTGATACTGCTGGAAGGCGATCTGGAACCCGTGATCTATTTCCCTCGGTCTGACATCGCGATGGCTTTTCTGGACCAGACCGAGAAGGTCACGCATTGCCCGCACAAAGGGGATGCGACCCATTTCTCGATCGTCAACAAGTCATCGGTCACCGAAAATGCAGCGTGGAGCTATGAGAGCCCGATACCCGGCGTAGCGCAGATCAAGGACTACATCGCGTTTTATCCGGTGGAGTCGGTGAAGGTTGAACAGATCTGACAGTTTAGTGCACTGTCAGACTGACCTACGCACAGATTTGGTACCGGGTTAATCCGGTTCGAAGCTCAAAATATCGCCCGGCTGGCAGTCCAAATATCTGCAGATAGCCTCCAGCGTTGAGAACCTGACACCCTTGATTTTGCCGGACTTGATCAACGACAAGTTGGTTTCGGACAATCCGATTGCCGCAGCCAACTCACGCGAGGAGACCTTGCGCTTAACAAGCATCAGGTCGAGATTTACCTGAATAGCCATGGTGCCCCCTAGAGAAAGTGCTTGTTTTCGTCTTCGGCCTGCCAGGCGCGTTCTAACGTTTGGGATATTGCAAGCAACACCACACCCGTAATCGCAAAAACAATATCCAAGTCGAGCGGCGCCCAACTAAAATCAAAGCCTTCGGTTGATTCCAATCCAATTACGATCAGATGCGGCATGACGAGAGCTATTACGTTGTAGCCGATCCAAAATCCGATCAGCCCCCAGGCCATATGCCGCAGGTTTCGTCCAAGATCCCGAAAATCCTGTTCTGGCCCTCCCTTGAGCACTAGCCATGCACCGCGAAAGGCGCCAGCAAGGGACACGAGCGCCATCAGGGTTAAAATCAGACCAACAACCAGCGTCCAGAATGGCGGCGAAGTGTCTTGTTCGGGAAAGTCGAACATATCCCAAACCAGGCCGTGAACCCCCAACATCTCACCAATCCAGACAAATCCGAACAATAGGAAATAGTAGCTCAGACTAAGCGCCATGGCGGCTTTTGCGAAAAAAGTCATCGGTCCTCCTGCAGTAGCAAGCGTTCTTTAGCGCAAATCATCAAATCAATAAATCCTTACTTTACGTAATTTAAATAAAACATAAAAAAGTTGTTGATTTATTGAGATTGAAACTCTACCTCAGCTTCCGAGCAATTCAGACTGAACAGAAGGACAAAAGTTTATGAAAATGACAAAAGCATATGGGTTGATGGCGCTTGGACTAACCCTAACCGCGTGCGCAGACGCGAATGACCCACTGATCGTTGACGGGCACCGAAACCCAAACTTCCAATCAGATCTGGCAGCGTGCGAGCAGGTGTCTTTGCAAAAAGAGAAATCCAATGACTCTGCTATCGCAGGTGCCATAGTAGGCGGGCTTGTAGGTGCTGCCGAAGCCGATAGCGGAGATGCGCTTGCCGGGCTGGGTGTCGGCGCAGCTGTCGGAGGGCTTCTGGGAACGGCAGAAGACTCTAGCGAGCTAGATGAAGCGAGAAAGAGTATTGTTTTTAACTGCATGCGCGGTCGAGGGCACAATGTTGTCGGCTAGGCTGAGACGCACCCGCCGCTGGCGCTTTGGAAAGTATGCTGCTGTAATGGCAGCATTGGTGGCGGTCGTGCTATCTGGCTGTACCCAGATGGCTGTTATGGCGTGGAACCAGGTCCCAATGACCGAGTTCCGCGTCGAAGGCACAAAGCTGTTTATGCATGGAGCGATCAACTCGAAAACCCTAAAACAATTCGAGGAAATCTATGCCCAATACCCCGACATCGAGACCCTGGTTGAACTTGATGTGCCGGGCTCACTGGATGACGATACCATGATCGCACTGGCCTACCGAGTGCGCGAACTGGGCCTCAACACGCATCTCACATCATCCAGTCTCATCCACTCGGGCGGGGTTGATCTTTTTCTGGCAGGTGTCAGAAGAACCATGGATGACGGGGCAGAGATTGGTGTACACGCATGGACAGATGGTTCAAAAGAAGCATCCGACTACCCGCGCGGCGCGCCTGAACACAAGCAAAACCGACTTTATGTCGAACGCATGCTAGGGCATGACGCTTTCTACTGGTTCACAATCGACGCGGCCCCGGCTGACGACATACACAAGATGTCAAAATCCGAGATCCGCAAATACGGATTGCTAACTGAGTGACACACTTAGGATCTTGACCTTCGGTTGGGATGCAGGGGTCGCTCCTCGAATATGCCGATTTATTCAAATGCGATGTGTTTGGAATCGGCTGCGACGCGCGAAAGGAAAGGCTCACGCCCCAATCACGACGCTGTTGAATGAAAGTGAGTGCAACTGAAGGCATACTATACATGTACGACCTTGGAGGATGCCATGTCAGTTTCACGCCGCAGCTTTGTTGGGGGGCTGGGTCTCAGCGCGCTGGCACCACGAGTGCTATGGGCGCAGCAGGGCCCGGTGCTCGAGGCGCTGCGCAGCACGCTTTATTCCGGTCGAACCGAGTTTGAGGCGCAGATGACCTATCTGACGCAGCGCGGAAAGCCGGATGTGGTGCCTGCCCTGCTGACCGCCATGCGATACGGGGATCGGCGACGGGATGAAATCTCGGAGGTGATGGAAACCCTCAGTGGGCAAAAGCTGGGCACCGATTGGTTTGATTGGATGCTCTGGCAAGAGCGGAACCCGCAGCTGATCCCCCACCCATCGCTGATCCCCTTCAAGCGTGAGGTTCTGCTGGGCCTCGACCAAAACTTTGATCTGTTCCTTCGGCCCGAATACCTGGCACGGGATCGGATGAAAATCAGGCTGGAAGAGATCGCCTGGGGTGGGGTTTATAAAGACGGTATCCCTTCGTTGGACAATCCAACCCTCATCTCGGCGGCTGATGCCAGCTACCTCAAGGGTGACGATCTGGTCTTTGGCGTCGCGATCAACGGGGATGTACGCGCCTATCCGCTGCGGATCATGGGGTGGCATGAAATGTTCAACGAAGTGATCGGAGGAGTTCCGGTCGCACTTGCCTATTGTACCCTTTGCGGGTCAGGCATTTTGTTTGAAACGCAGGTTTCGGGGCGGCGCAAACCGTTTGTCTTTGGCTCCTCTGGCTTCCTCTACCGGTCGAACAAACTAATGTTTGACCGCGAGACACATTCGCTGTGGAACCAATACACCGGCAAACCCGTGGTTGGCCCGTTGGTCGACAGCGGGATCGAGTTGAAGCAGCGTCCGGTGGTGATCACGACCTGGGACAATTGGAAGACCTCGCATCCTGGTACCCGCGTACTGTCGCTGGATACCGGGCATCGCCGAAACTATGGGTCTGGCGTGGTCTACCGCGAGTATTTCGCCTCGCCCGAACTGATGTTCCCCGCGCAGGTCGATCAATCCCAGCACCGACAAAAGGACTACATCTTTACGATTCGTCAGTTCGGTGCTGCGCGGGCATGGCCTTTGGACGCGTTCAGCCGTACCCGTGTGATCAATGATGCAATTGCGAACCGCCCTCTGGTTCTGATCGGAAACCCGGATCGCCGGACCGTGCGGGCTTATGAGCGGGCGGGGCACAGATTCAAAGCCTCTGACGTTGGGCTGGTAGATGAGTCTGGTCGGAAGTGGACCCTGTCCGAAGAGATGTTAACCGGACCAGATGGCGCGCAACTGCCGCGCGTCGCCGGGCATATCTCTTATTGGTTTGCTTGGGATAACTATCTGGGTGACGCTGCCAGCGTCTATGGTGGCTAGGAATGCTCTTCGGCCGCAGTGGCCGCCAACGCCCTGTTATAAGCCTTCAACGCATCGACATGATAGAGCGCGCCGATCGGGGTTTCTGACCCATCCTCTTCAAGCACAATCACCGGAATGCATGGAATGTCTTCTCGGTCGAAATAGGGCATGGCGGCTTCCAGTGTGGCGCTCGCTTTGACGCAGAGGCCTCGCGCGATCAGTTCCTGCGCCTCATCCGCCGTTATCGAGCGCGGGTCGCCTATTGGCCGCATCACCGCCCCGGCACGCAGCATGGCAAGCAGATAAGCTTGCGGGCCAGCGGCCAGATGCACATTTCGACGCTCCAGCTGGGTCAGGAAGAAAGACCGGTCCACCAAACGAGATGCCAGCGCCGTCGACATCGAAACCGAAACCATCACCGCCAAACCGATCTGCCAGTCTCCGGTCAGTTCGAACACAATGAGTGTGGTTGAAATCGGCGCGCCCAACACCGCAGCTGCAACCGCACCCATGCCTGCAAAGGCATAAAGCGTATGAGTTCCTGATACATCCGGTAGTAAACCCGTTGCAATCAGGCCAAAGGCGAGCCCGGTCAAAGCCCCAATCATCAGAGAGGGCGAAAACACCCCACCCCCCATACGGCCCCCCATGGTGATTGCAACCGCCACGGTTTTTATCACTGCAAACAAGATGGCGGTGGTCAGCAACAGATCGCCGGTCAAGGCACGGATCGTGGTTTCATAGCCGACCCCGACTATATGCGGAAACCAGATGGCCAAAAGACCCAGCATCGCACCGGACACAGCCGGACGCAGCCATCCCGGCAAGGACAGGCGGTTCTGGACGTGGGTGCCGATGTCTTCGGCGAAAAAGATTGAGCGCATCAATACCAAAGCAACGAGACCGCAGATCAGGCCGAGGATCAGAAACGCGGGCAGTTCCACATAGAATTTCAGCGACCCAGGCGTATCCAGCGCGAATTGAGTCACATCCCCATAGGCCAGCCGGTTGATCACCGTTCCTGCGACCGAGGCAATGACGATGGGTGCAAAAGCGTGAACTGCGAAATGGCGCAGCACGACCTCAAGCGCGAACAAAGCCCCAGCAATGGGCGCGTTGAAACTGGCCGAGACAGCAGCCGCGACAGCGCACCCCAACAGGTCCCTGCCTGTGATCCCATCCGCATGAATACGGTTGCTGACCCATGTTGAAATAACCCCTGCCATATGCACAACCGGCCCTTCTCGACCGGTCGAACCGCCCGAGCTGAGCGTGATAAGTGAGGCGAAGAATGAGGCGATACCCGCCTTCGTCTCGACCCGGCCATCGGTGATCGCAGCACCTTCGATCACATCCGCGACCGACCGTACACGGCCATCATCAGTGAACCGGTTTAGGATCACGCCAACAAGCAAACCGCCCAGGATCGGGATAATCAGAACCATGTACCACGGCAGTTTCTCGGCATGGCTGTGCAGCAGCAAGATATTATCTGTATCGTACAGATAGGCCTGCAAAAACTGGATTGCCTTGCGAAACCCCAGGGCCATGAACCCGGCGGCAATCCCGATCACCAAAGCGATGAACCAGAACTGTATTTGACTGGGCCCGCGTCGGCGCATCACCCAAAAGGCATCCTTGATCGCGGCGATGGCCTGATTCAGCTGGTTGCGCAGTACGGTATAGGTTGATTGAGTCATCTGCCTTCGGGGCTCGTCACTTAACCCTTAGTAAGCCAAGGGGCGGTCATATAAAAGCATGGCAGGACAAAGAAGGCGGCGCTGATACATCACGCCTTCAACAGCGCACGTGCTGCGGCCCGCGCCTCGTCGGTGATCGTATCGCCCGAAACCATCCGCGCAATTTCGTCCACACGGTCACCTTCGGCCAGCGGGACAACGGTCGACAGCGTGTGCCCGTCGCTGACCTGTTTCTGCACCCGCCAGTGGTGTGCTGCCCGTGCGGCCACTTGAGGCGAGTGTGTCACGACAAGAACCTGCCCTCCCTGCGCCAACGCCGCCAACCGGCGGCCAACCGCATCGGCGGTGGCGCCTCCAACGCCCCGGTCAATCTCATCAAAAATCATGGTGCGCGCACTGTCATCGCCAGACAGACAGACCTTGAGCGCCAGTAGAAAGCGGCTAAGCTCGCCGCCAGAAGCGATCTTGTTCAACGGACCCGATGGTGCGCCGGGGTTCGTGGCCACGGTAAATGCAACCGCGTCGATACCTTCGGGACCCGGCTCCGCTATAGTGATTTCGGACTGGAACACGGCGCGTTCCATTTTGAGCGGCGCAAGCTCGGCCATGACCGCTGCATCCAATTGACCGGCCGCCTTTTGACGGGCCGTACTGAGGGTCGCAGCCTCGGCGTTGTAAGCGGCCTGCGCGGCCTCGACTGATGCGCGTCGTTCGGCCAGATCGGCATCGCCTGCATCCAAACGACCCAGCCGATCCCGCAGGGTATTCGCAAAGGCCCCTAGGTCATCCGGGGCGACATCATGCTTTCTGGCAAGTGCGCGGATCGCAAACAGGCGCTCCTCGGCCGCTTCCAGCTCGGCCGGGTTGAAATCCAGCGCTTGAAGGCAGGCGTTCACGCCGTCCTGTGCTTCGCCCAGCTCGATCAGCGCGCGGCCTAATGCACCGATTGGCCCTTCCAACTGCCCGCCTGCATTGTCCGAGACACCTTCCAGCCAGCGCATCGCATCCGACATCGCCCCTTCGGCCCCTTCGCCACCCAGCAGGTCAAAAGCCCGGGCGACATCATCGCGGATCCGTTCAGCCCCCTGCATCATGCGGCGGCGGGCGTCCAATTCAGCATCTTCACCCGGCTGAGGGGCCAGCTTGTCCAGCTCGGCAACGGAATGGCGCAGGAATTCTTCCTCAGCGCGCATCACGGTCAGCGCCGCCTCGGTCTCGGCCAGCGCTTTGCGGCTGCGCGACATTTCGGACCATGCGCGGCGCACTGCGGCTAGTTGCTCCGAGACCTGAGCGTAGTCGTCCAACAGCAGGCGATGCCCCCGTGGGTTCAACAATCCGCGATCATCATGCTGGCCGTGAAGCTCGACCAGAGTCTCGGACAAGGCGCGCAGAACTTCACCGGAACAGCGGCGGTCATTGACCCAGGCGGTCTTACGGCCTTCGGCAGTGTTGACACGGCGCAGGATCAACTCCTCTCCACCCGGCAAACCTGCCTCGGCCAAAACCTCATGTGCGGGATGGCCTTCGGTCAGTTCGAATTCGGCCACGACCTCGCCTTGCGCAGCCCCTTGCCGGACCAGTTCGGCCCGCCCGCGCCAGCCCAGAACAAATCCCAGCGAATCCAGAAGGATCGACTTACCCGCCCCGGTCTCACCGGTCAGCGCGTTCAGTCCCGGCTGGAAGGTCAATTCCAGCCGGTCGATGATCAGCATGTCACGGATATCTAAGGCACGCAGCATCGGGTGTTAGCATCCCCTGCCCGTCACCAGCTTACAACCATTGACCCTTGATCGTCTGACGATAGATCTGGCTGAGCCAGTTGTTGCCGCGGCTCTTCAGGTCCAACCCGCGCGAGGTCAGCAACTTGTAGGCATCGTCATACCATTCCGAGGATTGGTAGTTATAGCCCAGGATCGCACCAGCGGTCTGCGCCTCATCAAACAGACCCAGAGACAAATAGGCCTCGACAAGACGATACAGCGCTTCGGCTGTATGGGACGTAGTCTGGAAATCCTCAACAACAACGCGGAATCGGTTGATGGCCGCGACATAGTGATCCTGACGCAGATAGTAGCGCCCGATCTCCATTTCCTTGCCCGCCAGATGATCGAAAGCCAGATCGAACTTCAGCACCGCCGAGGTGGCATATTCGCTATCGGGATAGACTTCAATCACGGTTCGCAGAGCTTGCAGCGCCTGAAAGGTCAGACCCTGATCGCGGCCCACTTCGTCGATCTGATCATAGTAGCTGAGTGCCAGCAGATACTGCGCATAGGCGGCATCTTCATCCGTGGGATAGAAATCGATGTAACGCTGCGCAGCGGCACGGCTTTCTTCATAATTCTTGTCGGAGTGGAACGAAAATGCCTGCATGATCAGCGCGCGTTTTGCCCAGTCAGAATAGGGATAGAGACGCTCAACCTCCGAGAAATACCAAGCCGCATCATCCGATCGATTCTGCGACAGTTCGTATTCACCACGGGTATAGATCTGCTCGGGCGTGAAGCCTTCGAGGTTTTGATCGCGGTCTGCGCCCCTGTTGCCGCATGCCGTCAAAACTGCTGCCAGAAGAATCGCACCTGCGAACCTGACTGCCGCTTTGCTGCCAACCATACCGCCCATCCTTGTCATCTTACTCACCGGGGTTCGCCCCGAATTGAGCCATGGTCTAGCATAGATATTTCCGGTGCAAAACGCCTTATGCACCCTCTGTCGCAAATGTCGTCAAAGGTGAACGGCTCAGGCCACCGCCGGAATCTCTTCCTGAACCAGACCTTGCCCCGGTAGGCGTGCCGCCTGTTCTGGGGTACACAGGATCGGGCGCACAGCACCCGGCGTTTCAAACAGCTTCCGCAACAGGGTGTTGGTCATGGAATGACCGGACTTGTCGCCGGTGAAATGGCCCAGAATCGGACCACCGGCAAGATACAGATCACCCAAAGCGTCCAGCATCTTGTGGCGCACGGCCTCATCCGCGTGGCGGAAACCGCCTGGTGTCAGCA
Source organism: Ruegeria sp. H3 (assembly GCF_056533095.1). Classification (NCBI taxonomy): domain Bacteria; kingdom Pseudomonadati; phylum Pseudomonadota; class Alphaproteobacteria; order Rhodobacterales; family Roseobacteraceae; genus Ruegeria; species Ruegeria sp. H3. The sequence goes on from NZ_JBQFOD010000003.1 coordinate 134,498, forward strand.
CCTCTTCACCCTGCACCACCACTGCATTTTCCAGCGTGCCGCCCAAGGCAAGGCCGTTTTCGCGCATCGTCTCGACATCAATACGGCGACAGAAAGTGCGGCAATCGCTCAGCTCACGCACAAACGAGCCATTGCGCATGTCCAGTGTCTTGGTCTGGTTTCCGATTGCGTCATCTTCAAAGTCGATGTGAAAATCGATGATCAGACCATCGGCAGGCGCAATCGTTGCACTTGCACCTTCGCGGGACGCAGTAACGGGCTTGAGCACTTCGTAAGCCAGAACCGGGCTGGCCTGACGGCGCACGCCCTTGGCCATGATGCCGCGCACGAAATCAATCGACGAGCCATCCATGATCGGAACCTCGGGGCCGTCAATCTCGATCAGCGCGTTGTGAACACCACAGCCTGCAAGTGCGGCCATGATATGTTCCACGGTCGAAACCGATACGCCTGCGTCGTTCACCAGACGGGTGCAGAGCGGTGTCCGCTCGACCACGTCATAGATCGCAGGGATCAGCGCATTGCCCAACTCAATATCCGTCCGCTTAAACCAGATTCCATGACCTGCCGCAGCGGGTTTCAGAACCATAACGACAGGCTGGCCGCCATGCAGTCCGACGCCGTTAAAGGTAACCGGAGATTTGAGCGTATGTTGCAAATTGGGCCTCAGCGAGTGGTGTCCAGCCTGTTAAAGCTGTGTTGGCCACTCAGTTAAGGAAGCACGGGTCTATGCTCAACTCACTCTTTGTAACTGAATGAAACATGGATGTGACAGATCGGCAAAACCCTGCTTATCCCCCTATATCCACCTGTTAACAAAGAAAAAAGGATCGCCGGAAGGCGACCCTTTGCATTCATTTTGTTACCGCGATCAGTTGGCCTGACGGCGCAGGAAAGCAGGAATTTCGATCCGATCCTGATCGGGGTCGGCCTCTTCATGCGCAGGTGCCGTGGCGTCAACCTGGCGCATCGCGGGCTGCTGACGGGCTGGCTGAGACGGTGTGTCTGCCGCATGTCCGGTCATCCGATCGATCAATCGGTTGAAGCCAAAGCGCGAGCGTTCCTCGGTTTCTGCCTGCGCCTGAGGCGCCGGTTCCTGTGGCCGGGTTGCCGTCAGACGCTGCGCCGAAGAAGGCACGTTCTGGACAGCGGCCTGCAACCGCTGCAGCGCTTCTGGCGAAGGTGTTCCTGCGGGTTCCGGCTGCGGCGCAACATAGCTTTCGGGGGTCTGTTCGAAATGCTCCGGCTGCGGTTCAAACTCGGCGACCCGAGGCTGATAGGCTGGCGGAGGCAGGCCGTCATCCTCCTGCTGATCCTGCGGCTGGAACCGCGTTGCCGGGTCTTCGGTGGTTTCGAACAATGTCGGCTCACGGTTCTCGACCATCTCAGCTGCAGGTTCAGCAATCTCAGCAGCAACAGGCGCTGCCTCCGGTGCAGGTTCTTCTGCAGATACAGTACGGGTCAGCGGCTCGGACATCGAACGGCGCGCCACCGGAACATCCGAGGTTTTTTCGGTGGCGTCGATACCGGTCGCAACAACCGAAACGCGCATACCGCCTTCCATGGCCGTATCCAGGGTCGAGCCGACGATGATGTTGGCCTCTGGGTCCACTTCCTCGCGAATACGGTTGGCGGCCTCGTCCAGTTCGAACAACGTTAGGTCGTGCGAACCGGTAATGTTGATCAACACGCCCTTCGCGCCTTTGAGGCTGATTTCGTCCAGCAGCGGGTTCGCAATGGCTTTTTCGGCCGCCTGAATGGCGCGGTCTTCACCGGTTGCTTCGCCTGTGCCCATCATCGCCTTGCCCATCTCGTCCATCACGGCGCGTACGTCCGCGAAGTCGAGGTTGATCAGGCCCGGGCGTACCATCAGGTCAGTCACACCTTTGACGCCCTGATACAGAACGTCGTCCGCCATCGAGAAGGCTTCGGTGAAGGTGGTTTTTTCGTTGGCCAGCCGGAACAGGTTCTGGTTTGGAATGATGATCAGCGTGTCAACGACCTGTTGCAGCGATTCAACGCCGTCTTCGGCCTGACGCATCCGCTTGGCCCCTTCGAACTGGAAGGGCTTGGTAACAACACCAACGGTCAGCACGCCCAGTTCCCGAGCGGCTTGCGCTATGATCGGCGCAGCACCCGTACCGGTGCCGCCACCCATACCGGCGGTGATAAAGCACATATGCGCGCCTGCCAGATGATCGACGATCTGCTCGATGCTTTCTTCTGCGGCGGCTGCGCCGACGGTTGGGCGGGCTCCAGCCCCCAGACCTTCGGTGACTTTCACACCCAGTTGCACCCGCGCTGAAGAATGGCTTTGTTGCAGCGCTTGCGCATCAGTGTTGGCAACTACGAAATCAACGCCGTCCAACTGCTTTTCAATCATGTTGTTGACTGCGTTGCCACCCGCACCGCCAACACCAAATACTGTAATCCGTGGCTTCAGTTCGTCGTGCCCGGGCATCGAAAGGTTCAATGTCATGCTCTGTCCGCCTGTATTTTTGTTCCGCCAAAGCGGTGTTTTTCTTACCTATCCTTGTTCGATTCTATCGTTGTGATGCGCAAAGGTCACGCTAAAAATCGCGAATTCCCGCAAAATATGGAGGAAATAAGGCGTCATCCGGCAGTATTTCGCATCGCCAGCGAAATCTAGCGGATCTGGTTAACGGCACCACAAGACAGCCGAAATTGACGCGACACTTCTCAGCTCACGCGCGGGTCGAATTCCCGGATCTCACAGGGCGGAAAACTGCTCATGGTCCTGCCGCCGGGCCTCTGACGGGCCTTGTGGATATCTTTATGGATAAATGCCTGCGCTGCAACCGGTTTCTTTAGCTGGTGGGCGCATTCGGACAGTTCAAACCATTGTCAGAGATGTTTCGCGTTTCCTGTATTTCCCCATCCGACAACGAGGCCAGTCGCACCATCAGCCGGTCCTGATACAAAAACGGCCACCAACAGACCGGCACCCCGTCCGCGTCATTGTCATACAGAAAACAAATCTGACCGTTCGGCGTGGTGATCTGACCATAGACGCAGCCGCGGCCTTCTTCCCGCCAGACCGAGGTTCGGTGATTCAGAAACTCCTCGGTCCCGACCAGATCGCCGCTGCGAATCTCGTAGAACATGACGGTTTTACCGACAACAGCATCCAGAAAGGCTTCGGGCGTGATCCGGGTTTGCGCCACGGCATCGCCCGACCACAGCGTCAGAGTGGTAAGGCCGAGAACTCTACCAATTGTCACGGAACCACCGGACGGCGCGTTTGAACGGGCGCGCGGCATAGGTGTCGACCGGAATTTCGAAATCCCACCATTCGTCCTGCGGATGGGCCGCAAACAAGCTGAGCCCCACGGCAGACGAGAAGCCCGGCCCTGTTGCCGATTGCGGAAGACCATGAACGCGTAGCGGGCGGCCCAGGCGCACGCGCTGACCCAGGATGCGTGTGGCCAGCCCATCCAGCCCCATGATCTGACTGCCGCCACCAGTCAGAACGATCTGCTGGCTCGGCATATGCTCAAAGCCTGCTGCATCCAGACGCACGCGGACCTCTTCCAGGATTTCTTCGACACGGGGGCGCATGATGCCGATCAACTCTGCCCGGCTAACGGTGCGGCGATCATGCTCCCAATCGCCAGTATCTCCGCCGATATCTATCAGGTCGCGGTCATCGGCACCGGTTGCGTGGACACCACCATTGAAGGTTTTGATCCGCTCTGCGACGGCCGCCGGTACGCCCAGCCCCATTGAGATATCAGCAGTCACGTGATCCCCACCCATGCGCACGCAATCGGCATAGATCATGTGTTTCTTCATGAAGATCGACACGCTGGTCGTACCACCGCCCATATCGATACAGGCGGCACCCAGCTCCTGCTCGTCCTCGACCAGCGCCGAAATGCCCGACACATAGGCCGAGTTCGCGATACCCGCCAATTCCAGATCGCAGCGCTTGATACAGCGCACGATATTCTGGATCGCAACCGCATCGACAGTCAGCATGTGCATATCAACGGCCAGGCTTTGACCCAGTTGCCCACGCGGATCGATCAGGCCCGAACGATTGTCCAACGCAAAGTTCACAGGCTGCGCATGCAGCACCTCGCGCCCTGCCCCATAGTCAGGCACATCGCAAGCGTTCAACACGCGGCCAACCTCAGCCTCGGTCACAAGCTGACCTTCCAGATCGACCTGCGCATCCAGACCGTAAGAGCGCGGGTTTGCGCCCGAGAAACAGGCGATCACATGGTCCACACGAATGTCGGCCATCTTTTGCGCGGCTTGCAGGGCGGTCCGGATGGCCCGCTCGGTTTCTTGCATCGCGGTAACCTCCCCGAACTGCACACCGCGCGAACGCGTTGTGGCGGCACCGATGACGCGGAACCCGGTCTGACCGGCCATGGATCCGATCGTGTTATCCTCGTTCAGGCGACCGGTTCCGTCAAAGCGCAGAACCAAACAGGCAATCTTGGAACTGCCCACATCCAGAATGGCAATGACACCCCGCTGCATTGCTTGTCTGCGCATCTGCCGCATGGCGCGTTGGGACTGATAAAGATCGGTCATCATGGTCGTTACTGCCCGCTACTCACGTCTGTTTTTGTGTTCCACCAGTCTTCGCTGGCGGCTTTGGTCATTCTGACCGTGGGACGCTGCCCGAGGCGCATGTCGACGATAGCGACATCGCGTTCCAAAAGATCTTGCACTTCATTGACGGCCAATACCCGTTCCAGCGCGCGCACCGGACGCTCGGTCGGCAACATGATGCGCTGCCCGCGATCCAGAACCAGATCCCAGCGCCGTTCGCCCATGCGCACAAGCCCGCGCACCCGCGTGCCAAGGCTGCGCGCGGTCCGGAAAATCTCCAACGCTTCGGCAACGTGCAGATCCGCGCCCTCGCCTGCGATCAGCGGCAAGTCAGCGTGATCTTTGCGCGAGGCGATCTGATCGACATGAACCCCGGTTTCATCCAGCAGTTCAATGCCGCTCCGGGTGCGCCAGACAATGACGGGCTGTCGTTCGATCACATCGACCTGCAGTATGCCACCGGGCCGGATGCGCACGGTGGCCGTTTTCACGGGGTCTAACCCGATGATCGTGTCGCGCATCTGCTCGACATCCAGATCCCAGGAACTGATCGGGAAATCTAGCGGCACGACCTCGCGGATATCCTCAGCAAGGCTTGATCCCGCGCCATCGATTGCCATCAGATTAACCATAAATTCCGGACGTTCCTGAATCGAAGTGCGGATGTCGGCAACGTAGGTGCTGACCGCCTCACGCCGTTCGGCAGAGGCAAAGTAAAGCCCCACACCCGCAACGACCGCACAAATCGGCAAGCCCAGCTTGACACCCAGGCGAATGCCAGGAGTCAGCATCCAGCGCTGAAACCGATAGCTCAGCCGCGAGGGCGCTGGGTCAGAGCCGCGTGACGTACGCCCAAACAGCCGCGCCCCGCGCAGACGCAAGACGGGGTCCACCTCATGCGTTTCTGTATCCGCAGATTCGAAATCCGCATCCGGCCCCGCGACGGGTTTGGTCCGGTGGATCACCGGCGCGCGGGTGGCGTTTAGCGGTCGCATGAGGCATCCTCCACCATCCAGGCACACAGCTGGCCGAATGTCATGCCACAATGCTCACCCTGCTCGGGGACCAGCGAGGTGGGAGTCATCCCCGGCTGAGTATTGGTTTCCAACAACGCCAAACCATCAGCGCCTTTGGTGTCATCCCAACGGAAATCGGTCCGACTGACGCCTTTGCAGCCAAGAACATTGTGAGCGCGCAGGGCGTAGTCCATACAAAGGTCAAAAATCTCAGCCGGAACCTCAGCTGGTAGAACGTGCCACGAGCCGCCGGGCTTATACTTGGCGTCATAGTCGTACCAGCCATCGGTCATGATCTCGGTCACAGTCAGGGCCAGGTCACCCATGACGGTCACCGTCAGCTCTCGACCGGCCACATATTGCTCGACCATCACCTCATCCGGCATGTCTTCGGATAGCTGTGGAGGGCCATTTGCATCTTCATGCACCAGGTAAATACCGACGCTTGAGCCCTCGTTGTTGGGTTTGACCACATAAGGTGGCGCCATCACGTGATCGGCCATCACGTCCCGCTTGGGCACGATGATGCTGTCTGCAATGGGCAGGCCGTTAATGCGAAACGCCTCTTTGCTGCGTTGCTTGTCCATTGCGAGGGCCGAGGCCAAAACACCGGAATGCGTGTATGGGATTTGCATCCACTCAAGCAGCCCCTGCACACAGCCATCTTCGCCCCAGCGTCCATGCAGGGCGTTGAAAACCACATCCGGCTTGATTTCCATCAGGCGCGCATAGAGGTCCGGACCTGCGTCCAGCTCGACCACGTCAATGCCTTCTCCCACAAGGGCGGCCGCGCATTCGCGCCCAGAGCTGAGAGACACCTCGCGTTCCGCCGAGGGGCCGCCCATCAATACCGCCACTTTGGGGTTTGTCCTGCTCGACATACCCAATGTGCGCCTCAATGTCCCCGGACCTTATGTAATGGTCCGTACTGCGTTTATGCCTTTGATCCGTCGCCTGAATTTGCCTGTTTTGGTCTGACGGTTGGGGCTTTATTTTGTCAGCGGGTCACCGACCCGCATGATTTCCCACTCTAGCGTGATGCCGCTTGTTTCGTAAACCTTTTTTCGCACTTCTTCGCCCAGACCTTCCAGATCAGCCGCGGTGGCGTCACCAGTGTTGATCAGGAAATTCGAATGCTTCGGGCTCATCTGCGCGCCACCTTTGGTTGCGCCACGCATCCCGGCATCGTCGATCACCTTCCATGCCTTGAGGTCATGTACGTCATCCGCCTTGCCGGTCGAGGAAAACCCCGCCGGATTGCGAAAGGTCGACCCGGCGCTGCGGTCTTTGGTGGGTTGCGTTTCGTCGCGTTTCTTCAGCTGCGCCTCCATTCGGGCGTGCAGCTCTGCCGGGTCGCCCTTGGGGCCTTCGAACGTGGCCGACACCAGAACAGCCCCTTCAGGCAGGTCGGATTGGCGATAGCGGAAGTTCAGTTCGGCGGCGGTGAGGTCTATCAACTCACCCTGCCGCGTGACGATTGTGGCTTTGCGTAGGACGTCTGCCGTATAGCTGCCGTAGCAGCCTGCATTCATCCGAACCGCCCCACCGATCGATCCGGGGATCGTGCGCAGGAACGTCAGATCAACCCCCGCATCCGCCGCCTTGCGCGCCACATGCGCGTCTAATGCGGCAGCACCTGCCGTAACGGTCGTTCCCTCGACCGATATTCCGTTGAAGCCACGCCCCAGCCGGATCACCACGGCACGCAAGCCACCGTCGCGCACAATCAGGTTGGAGCCGACGCCCATAGGGAAGACTGGCACATCTTCGGGTAGCTCGCGCAGAAATTCCTGCAAATCCTCAAGATCGGCAGGCTGAAACAGAAAGTCTGCCGGGCCACCAACGCGGAGCCATGTCAGGTCGTTTAGGTCGCGATTTTCGGACAGTTTGCCACGTAGAGTGACTGAATTCAGATCTGACTTCGTTTCCGCAACCACGTTCCTATTCTCCACGCGAGAACTGCAATCAATCCAAACATCACATGAAGAGAAATTATGTAGCCGAGGCCCGCACGCGTGATGTCATAGGTTTCAACGGACCACGCATATAGCGCCAGACCCAAAAGGACAAACCATAACGTGATCGCTGTATACCCAAACCAGAGCTTTCCATGAAAAGCGGCGTAGGAAGATGTTAGAAACCATCCAAATGCGCCGCAAAGGATGAAACCGTAGATCAGCACATCTGAATGCAACATCATATCAGATGATCAAATGCGTCGACGGATCCAGCGACCCAGATAGATCACGGGCCAGCGCAGCATTGACATGCCCGCAGCCAAAACCAACAACCCGATCCATGGGCCGTTTTCATAGGTAACATAGCCCAAAATCGGAATGCCCACTGCGATCAGGAAATAGGCGCGAGTCCAGTGGTTGTCCTTGCTGGGGATCATGGCCAACAGGTTGGCGGCAAGGCCCCAGAGGGCGGCCAGTGCAAGCGACCAGCTCATTCCATCACCTCCCCGCGCACCCATTTGCGCCAGTAGTAACGGATCGGGTTGCGGAACATTGAGACAAAGCCGCCAAAGGCGAGAGCCGACCAGAACCAGCCGTGATCATAGCCCAGCCAGACAATCAGAACTGGCGCGCAAATCAACAAGGTGAAACCCGGAGGGAATTGCAGCCGCATGGGCAACAACGCCACAATGGTGGCGCAGATCACCCAAATCGCGGCAAAGATCATCGAATAGTCCATGCGCCCCCTCCGAGGACTCGCGGTAGCTGAGGTTATTGTATCACACTTTCAGGTTGTGCTGCAAATGAGGCGTGCCGTCAAACTGCTTGTTTTCTTTGCAATCTCTCAGGCAACCCATTCGCCCAGGCGCTGATCGTTCCGGCGCCAAGACAAACGACCATATCTCCGGGGCGCGTCTGTTCGCGTACGAGGCGTTCAAGATCGTCCTCGTCCAGCAACGCACGAGCATGCCGATGCCCATGGCGGATCAGCCCCTGCACCAGATCATCGCGCGACGCCCCTTCGATCGGGTCTTCGCCGGCCGCGAAGATGTCGGCGATCGCCACCACATCCGCGTCGTTGAAACAGGTGCAGAAATCATCGAACAGATTGGACAGACGGGAATAGCGGTGCGGTTGATGCACGGCAATCACGCGTCCGTCCGTCGCCTGACGCGCAGCTCTCAGCACCGCAGCGATTTCCACCGGGTGATGACCGTAGTCGTCGATGATGGTGACCCCATCAATCTCTCCGACCTTGGTGAAGCGGCGGTTGACGCCGCCGAAATTGGCCAGCGTCTCGCGGATTTCTGCGGTTTTCATGCCCAGATGGCGGGCGACAGCCACGGCAGACAACGCGTTTGAGACGTTGTGATCGCCAGGCATCGGCAGCGTGCAGCCCTCAATCACCTTGTCTTCGTATTGCAGATGAATGTCGAAATGCGCGACACCGCCTTTATAGGTCAGGTTCTCGGCCCGCACATCAGCTTGCGCGTTGAACCCATAGGTGCGCACGCGACGGTCGGTGATGCGGCCCACCAGTGCCTGTACCTCGGCATGATCCGTGCAGCAAACGGCCAGACCGTAGAACGGCAGGTTCGAAACGAATTCGTAGAACCCGTCGCGCAGGGTGTCAAAATCGCCCCAATGCTCCATATGCTCGGGGTCGATATTGGTGACGATGGCGATGGTTGCGGGCAGACGGTTGAACGAGCCGTCGGATTCGTCGGCCTCGACCACCATCCATTCGCCCTGCCCCATCCGCGCGTTCGAGCCATAGGCGTGGATGATGCCACCATTGATGACGGTGGGGTCGAAATCACCCGCCACCATCAATTCGGCCATCATCGTTGTCGTGGTGGTTTTGCCATGGGTCCCGGCAATGGCGATGTTCGACCGCAGGCGCATCAGCTCGGCCAGCATATCCGCACGACGGACAACAGGAAGACCTTGCGCGCGCGCCTGATCCAGTTCCGGGTTGCCAGGCTTGATCGCCGTGGATGTAACCACGACAGCAGCGTTTTGCAGGTTCTCGGCCTTTTGACCCACGAATATCTCCGCCCCCAGCGAGGCCAACCGATCGGTGATCTTTGAAGCCTTCAGGTCTGACCCCTGCACCTGATACCCTAGGTTCAAAAGCACCTCGGCGATGCCCGACATCCCGATCCCACCGATCCCAACAAAATGGATAGGTCCTACGTCCTGCGGTAGTTTGGTTGCTGGGGTCATGTGGTCTCCTTCTGCGCCAATTGCTCGACAAGGGCGATCAGACGCTCGGTGGCGTCCGGTGCCCCGACCGACAAGGCGGCATGGGCCATTTTCTGTGCGGCTTCGGGGTTTGTCAGAACCGTGGTCATTTGCTCGGTCAACGCGGCAACGTCAAGAGCATTTTCAGGGATCATGATCGCCCCCCCTGCCTGCACGAGCCCTCGGGCGTTGGCGGTTTGGTGATCCCCTGCAGCGGCGGCGAAAGGGATCAGGATCGAGGGCCGACCGATCACCGAGATGTCGGCCACGCTCGACGCGCCCGAACGGCTGATGACAAGCTGCGCATCCGACATGCGCCGTGGCACATCGTCAAAGAACGGTTGAACATCGGCGCGAATACCGTGATCGGCGTAGAAGGCCGTGACGCGCGCGCCATCCTCGTCCCGGGCCTGATGCGAGACGCGGATGAACCCGCGTAGGAACTCGGGCAGAGCGGCAATCGCCTCGGGCACCACATCGCTGAGAATACGGGCGCCCTGGCTGCCGCCCATCACCAGAACCGACATGGGATACTCACCGGGCGGGATATAGGGCGCACCGGCCCGCTCCAAAACCGAGGCTCGGACCGGGTTGCCGGTGTGAACGCCCTGCGCGCCGTCCGGCAGATCCGTTGGCCAGACACCGCAGGCCACTTGTGAAACGCGCGTCGCAAACAGCTGGTTCACCCGGCCCAGCACCCCGTTTTGCTCATGGATCATTCGCGGCAGTTTCAGCATCACCGCCGCACCCAGCGCTGGGATCGAGGGATATCCGCCGAAGCCCACGACCACATCCGGTTTGTCCAGCATCATCTGAAACGCCATGCTGGCGACACCACCAGCAATCTTAGGGCCGACCAGTGCCTTAGCCGCCAAACCGCCTCGCGCGAAAGTGGCTGACGAGGCTTCGACAATCTCGGTACTGTGCGGGAAGCCACCGGTATAGCGGGCCCCACGGGCATCGGTAGACAGGCGCACCCGCCAACCTTTGTGCAACATCGCCTCAGCCAGGGCTTGCGCCGGGAACATATGGCCCCCGGTGCCGCCCGCCGCAATCAGAAGGTAGGGTTTGCCCATCAGCTTCGTCCGCGCAGAATATCGCCCAGTTCGCCTTGCGGGCGGGTTCGGGTGAAGGCCAGCAACATGCCGATCGCGATACCGCCTGCAATCAACGACGAGCCGCCGTAACTGACAAAAGGCAGCGTCATACCCTTGGCAGGCAGCAGTCGCACCGCAACACCCATATTGATCATTGCCTGAACGCCAAACATGCAGGCCAGACCAGTTCCCGCCAAGCGGATGAACATATCCCGTTCACGCATCAGCCGCAGCAGCGAGCGCACGACGATAATCGAATAGAGCGCAATGATGATCAGCACCAGGATAAGGCCGTATTCCTCGGCTGCGACGGCGATAATGAAATCTGTATGCGCATCGGGCAGTGACCATTTGACCTGCCCCTCGCCCACGCCGACGCCAAACAAACCGCCCTCACGTATGGCGTTGGTCGCATAGCCAAGTTGAGTGGTCGGATCGACCTCTTGATTCAGAAATCCGTCAATACGGCGCGCGAAATGATCCGAGTTGGAATAGGCAAACATCCCCGCCAGAATGACCACGCCCGCCATGCCAACCAGCAGCAGCATGGGTGCCCCGGCCACGAAATACATCACGCCCCAGCCAAACAGGATCAGACAAGCCTGCCCGAAATCTGGCTGCATCACGAGCATCCCGACAATCGCCATGCACAGCGCAAAAGACCACAAACGCCCCGGAGGGCCGTTGATTTCCTGCGAGGCCGCCAGCAGCCACGCCGCAACAACCACAAATCCGGGCTTCAGAAACTCGGATGGCTGCAGTGAGGCAAAGCCCAGCGAATACCAACGCACCGCCCCTTTTCCGAAATCCGTGCCAAAAATCGGCAGAAAAGCGAGCGCAACAAAGGCCCCCAAAAAGCCCAGCACCGCCAGACGGCGTACCAAAGTCGGCGACATCATCGAGGTCAGCAACATCGCAATCAGTGCCAGCCCACCGAACAGCACCTGCCGTTCGACGTAGTGAAACGGATCGAAGCCGTTGCGCCCTGCCAGTGGCGGCGAGGACGCCAACCCCAATAATAGCCCGATGACAAACAGGATCAGCACGCAGGACATCGTCCAGCGATCAATCGTGCGCCACCACTTTGGTAGAATCGGTTCGCCGCGCTGGTCCTGGACCGCGCCATACACCATCTCAGTCATGAGATACCGCCACTTACTGCCTCGTTAACGCCCCGTTTTCGGGGTCTGGGTAGAAGTGTACAGGGATTTTGGGGATTGGGCTAGGGAAATGAGGGGCATAGGCGGAATTCGATCAGCCCCAGAGATATGAAAGTGCGTTACGCTTTGATCGGGTACCGGTCCGGTTCCTCAAAGACATCAATCACGCGCGTACCTGCCTTGATCCGGCCTCCGTGTTCGACCCCGGCTGGGATCGAGTAGTTTTCACCAGGACGGTAGGTTTTTGTCTGATCTCCGATTGTTAGTTCAATCTCACCTTCAACGACTGTACCCCATTGCGCGCCATGAGAATGAAGCGGAAGCTCCATTTCCTTAAGAAAGGTAAAGAACGCCACCAGCCCTGCATCCGAGCGAATTACGGCCGTCTGTACCACATCTTCGGGGAAAGGAACGTCGAGTTTTGGAAAGGCCACCATAAAATCCGGGAATTGCATGAACTGTTCCTTCTAAGCAGGTAAGTTATTGCCGCAGGATGACAGTGCGTCCGGCAACTGGCAATCCGGATTTCCCGCGCGGGATTGCACCCTGAACGAGACGATGGCGCGCTCTTGCGTTCTGGCTCAATCCAAGCCATCCCCCCACACATGACCTACGACACGATCATCCTTGGGGCCGGAGCAGCCGGCACGATGTGCGCCGCCCATTGCGGCGGACGCGTTCTGGTGGTCGACCATGCAAAAGCCCCGGGCGAGAAAATCCGTATCTCAGGCGGCGGGCGCTGCAATTTCACCAATATGTATGCAGGGCCGGGAAACTTCCTGTCCAAGAACCCACATTTCTGCAAATCCGCCCTGGCGCGGTACACGCAATGGGATTTCATTGATCTGGTCGGGCGCCACAAAATCGCGTGGCACGAGAAAACACTGGGACAACTGTTCTGCGACGGATCCTCGAAGCAGATCATCCAGATGCTGCTGGATGAGATGACACGTACCGGAGCAGAACTGTGGGTGCAGACCGAGCTGAAGAACTTGAGCAAAACTGAAAGTGGATTCGCGTTGGAGGTCGAGCGCGAAGGACAGCGCCGAAGCCTGACTTGCTCCAATCTGGTTCTGGCCACAGGCGGCAAGTCAATCCCCAAAATGGGCGCGACCGGTCTGGCCTATGATATTGCGCTGCAATTCGGGTTGCGGATCACCGAAACCCGCGCCGCGCTGGTCCCGTTCACGTTCTCCGATGGGAAGTTCAAAGACCTCTCAGGCGTGTCGCTGCCAACACGATTGTCAAACGAGCGCACCAGTTTTGAAGAAGCGCTTCTGTTCACCCATCGCGGCCTTAGCGGGCCGTCGGTACTGCAACTCTCATCCTATTGGCGCGAGGGTGAGGCGATCCGCGTGAACCTGATCCCCGATCTGCCGCTGTTCGACCTGCTGCGTGATCAACGCCAAAGCGCTGGGCGCAAGGATTTGACCACGGAACTGGCGCGCCACTTGCCCGCGCGACTGGTCGATTACCTCAGCCAGCAGATGCCAATGCATGGCAATCTGGCCGACCAGTCTGATGCGGCGCTCAGCAATCTGATCTCTGCCCTGTCCAACTGGCAACTGACCCCATCGGGCACCGAAGGCTATCGCACGGCCGAGGTCACGCTGGGCGGGATCGACACAGATGACCTGTCCTCAAAAACGATGGAGGTCAGGGATGTCCCCGGCCTCTATGCAATTGGTGAAGCGGTGGATGTCACCGGATGGTTGGGTGGGTACAACTTCCAATGGGCATGGTCCTCCGGCCACGCCGCTGGAACCGCCATCGCAAGCCACTCGTTTTGACGATCAACCCTTAGCCGACGACGTTATAGCCACGCCCGCGCATGCAGTTGCGCACGATAACCTCTTGATTTTGGGTGTTCTGTAGCGCGCTTGCACCCGCACCGATCAGAGCACCGGCAACGGCGGTACGGCCCAGATCGCTGGCACTGTCATCGATGATCGCTTTTGTACCAGCGGCACCTGCAGCACCAATCGCCGCCGCACCCGCTGTTCTGCCATCAACCGTTGGCTGTGTTCGGGCCAGAGCCTGGCACTGCGCCAGGTCTGCGTTGTAATTGGGACCGATATTGCCATCGATGATAGGCGTGTAGTTCGCGCCAGAGCTGGCACAGGCTCCGACCAACAGCACCGCTGGCAACACCATAAATTTCTTTCGGTTGGACATATCCGTAACCTCGTTTTCTAAAGTCCTGCCAAGGCAAGACCAAATCCGCTAGGGCGTCAAGACGATAGCCCATTTGCCCTTGTGAACAAGCGGCAAACTGTAATCGCTCTATTCAGCCAGTCTTTGCAGAACATTGTCAGCAAAATCCTCGCCACGTCGTTCAAAACTATCATACTGGTCAAAACTTGCAGCAGCAGGCGCAAGTAAAATAGTATCACCGGCTTCGGCATCTGCCATCGCCTGTTCAACCGCAACAGCCATGGTTGTGCAAACCTGTGCTTCGACGTTCAATTGCATTGCAAATTTCGCAGCCTCGCGCCCAATGACATAAGCCTTTAGCACGTCGGTGGTTGCCTCGTTCAGAGCAGCCAGCCCACCCTCTTTCTCCAGCCCGCCACAGATCCAGCGTATACGCTTGAACGCCCCCAGCGCCTTGACCGCACTGTCGACATTTGTGGCTTTGGAATCGTTCACATAAGTTACACCCTGCGCTTCGGCGATAATTTGGCTGCGATGCGGCAGGCCCGGATAGCTGTGCAGCGCGTCCTCGATCACCCGAGGGGCCAGGCCCAACGAACGGCAGGCGGCATATGCCGCACAAGCGTTCTGGTGGTTATGTGTCCCCGGCAAGCCCTTTATGGCGCGCAGGTCAATTGAGCCCGCCTGTCGCCCCTTGCGGTATTCCGACAAGAACCCCTTGCGCGCAAAGACCTGCCAACCCGGACCCGTCAGCTTACGATCAACCGAGACACGGATAACCCGGTCATCCGCTGGCCCCTCTGCCATCTGCCCGGCCAGATACACGCCTTCGGCCTCATCCACGCCAATGACAGCCCGATCGGGCCCACCTTCGGAAAACAACCGTCTCTTGGCGGCGAAGTAACCACCCATGCCGCCATGGCGGTCCAGATGATCTGGCGAAAGATTGGTAAACACGGCCACATCCGGTGTCAGCGACCGGGCCAGTTCGGTTTGATAGCTACTGAGTTCCAGAACCACGACCGAACCATCCGTGCCGGGATCAATATCCAGCACGCCCCGCCCGATATTCCCAGCCAGTTCGGCTGATCGTCCGGCCTCGGTCAGGATATGATGGATCAACGCCGCAGTGGTTGACTTCCCGTTCGACCCGGTGACGGCAATCACGCGCGGTGGGGTATCAAAGTTGTTCCATTCCGGACCTGCGAAGGAGCGGAAGAACAGGCCGATATCATTGTCCACCGGAACGCCCGCATCAAAGGCGGCCGCAACGATAGAGTTTGGTGAGGGGTAAAGATGTGGGATCCCCGGCGAGACAATCAGTGACACAACGCCCTCGAACGCCCCATTTCGGCGCAGATCAGTACAGTCAAACCCCTCGGCCTGAGCAGCGTCCCGTGCGTCCGGGTTGTCATCCCAACACACCGGCTGTGCCCCACCCGCACGCAGCGCCCGTGCGGTGGTCAGCCCAGATCGGCCCAGCCCCAGAACCGCAACTTTTTGTCCTGAAAACCCTTTGACCGGGATCATGTCATCTGCCCTTTGTTTAGCTGCGCCTCAAACCAATCTGCTCGGTCTGCAACTGGCTTTTTCGGAACAAGCGCAGTTTGGAACCCGAGCGTTGGTAAGCGGTCGCACAAAGCCTCATACTCTTCAAGTGCGTCGGACAAGTCATGCCTTCGCTGTCCGTCTTTTACATAGATTTCGGGCCACGGTGGGAACAGATAAACGCAGTGATCGTATCCTAGGCTTAGTATCTTATCCCGGAGTGAACTCTCCAGATTGGCGCCGGTTCGATCAAACCAAATCAAGGCGTCCAGCGCGGAACGGTCGAATAAGACCAAACCATCTGGAGCCTTGGTCACATCATCGAAAGATGTTTGGATCACTTTACGGCAAAACGAATCGGGATTGATCCAGGGCAAACCATCTCCGCTGTGCTCTTGCTCGGCTGCGATCACCCGACGACCCGGTTCCGCGACCGTGGCATAGCCGCGTCGCGCCATTTCCTCTAGTAGGGTGGACTTGCCACCGCCCGAACATCCGGACAGTACAACCCGACGCTTCTTCACCGAACCTTCAGCGTCGCCAACCCGATCATCGCCAGGATCAGCGAGATGATCCAGAAGCGGATCACAATGGTCGGCTCGGCCCAGCCCTTTTTCTCATAGTGGTGATGGATCGGGGCCATCAGGAAAACGCGCTTGCCGGTGCGTTTGAAATAGAGGACCTGGATGATCACGCTCAGCGCTTCGACCACGAACAACCCGCCGACGACGGCCAGCACCAGCTCGTGCTTGGTCGCCACAGCAATAGCCCCCAGCGCGCCGCCCAGTGCCAGTGATCCGGTATCGCCCATGAACACCGCGGCGGGCGGGGCGTTGTACCACAAGAAGCCAAGCCCCGCGCCAAAGAGGGCCGAGGTGAAGATGAAGATTTCTCCTGTCCCGGGCACATAATGCACGTCCAAGTACTCGGTAAAGTCGACCCGCCCGACGGCATAGGCGATGATTCCAAGCGTCGAGGCCGCGATCATCGCGGGCATGATCGCCAAGCCGTCCAAACCATCGGTCAGGTTCACCGCATTCGCCGCCCCCACGATGACGACAATCGAGAACGGGATGTAGAAGATGCCCAGATTGACGAGCGTATCTTTGAAAACGGGCACAGCAAGTTGATTTTGCAGCGCTTCAGGATGGTGCAGAACTGCCCATAGCGATGCCAGAACAGCGATGATGACACCCAAAGCCATCCGCATCTTGCCGGAAACGCCCTTCGTGTTTTGCTTTGACACCTTTGCGTAGTCATCCGCAAAACCAATGGCCGCATAGGCCAAAGTTACGAACAGAACCATCCAGACATAAGGGTTGTCCCACCGCGCCCAGACGAGGGTCGAAGTGACCAGAGCCCCGACGATCAGCAACCCGCCCATGGTTGGGGTACCAGCCTTGGAAAAATGCCCCTCAGGGCCGTCGTCGCGGATCGGCTGGCCTTTGCCCTGCTTCTTGCGCAGCACATTAATAAGCGGTTTTCCGAAGATGAAGCCAAAGATCAGCGCTGTTAGAAAGGCCCCGCCTGCGCGGAAGGTAATGTAGCGGAAGAGGTTCCAGAAATCCCCTCCATCCGACAAGGCGGTCAACCAATACAGCATTACAAAACCTTTCTTACACGAGGCCCATGGGCAAGTTCACCCGTCAAGCGCGCCCCCTTGCCCCATTTTGCGCAGACCGTCAACAATCCGCGCCAAGGCCATGCTTAGCGAGCCCTTGGCCAGCACGCTATCGCCGGTTTTGATCAGGTCAGGCAGGTGCTCAGCCATCTCTGCGCTGGTTTCGAACCAGAGCCCGCGCTTATCATCTGGCAGAGCCCGATGCAGCGCTTGCATCAGCGGGCCAATGCAATGCACCTTATCCACACCGGCCATCGCATTGACCTGCGCCATCGCCGCGTGCATGGCCTGTTCCTGCGGCCCAAGCTCTTTCATGTCCCCCAAAAAGGCGATCCGGCGCGCACCTTGGGATGCCGCCAGAACATCCAAAGCGGCTTCCATCGAGGTCGGGTTGGCATTGTAGCTGTCGTCCAGCAGTTCGATTTGCCCACCATTTGCCAATGGCAAAGTCTCGCGCACTCCGCGACCTTTGACCGGAGACCAGTGCTGCAGCCCATCGATGGCCTGTTCCAGATCGACACCCAGTTCGACACAGGCCGCCAAGGCCCCCAACGCGTTCATTGCAAAATGCGTACCAGCGGATTGGACGTCGAAGATGAACTGCGTGTCACCAACCGAGGCTTGGGCCTGAATCGAATCCGGCCCGGCGGTCACATCCGTCAGTTTGTAATCTGCGGCCTGTCGGCCAAATTCGACGATCCCTGCGCCGTGGTCTTGCGCCGTGTGGCGCAGAATTTCGGCATGCTCGATATCGGCATTGACGATGGCTGCGCCGCCGGGTTCCAGCCCCTCGAAAATTGCCGCCTTTTCATGGGCGATTCCTGCAACCGACTCAAACGCCTCAAGATGCACCGCGGCTACCGTTGTCAACAAAGCCACATGCGGGCGGGCCTGACACGCGAGTGGAGCAATCTCGCCGGGGTGGTTCATCCCAATCTCGATCACAGCATATTCCGTGTCCTGCGGCATCCGCGCCAGTGTCAGAGGCACGCCCCAATGGTTGTTGTAGCTGGCAACGCTGGCATGGGTCCTACCCTGTCTTTCCAGAATGTTCGCCAGCATTTCCTTGGTCGAGGTTTTGCCGACACTGCCTGTCACCCCGACGATACGTGCCTCAGTGCGCGCACGCGCGGCTTGGCCCAGTGCCTCCAAACCGGCCTGAACATCCTCAACAATCAACAGCGGCGCATCTTCGCGCACGCCCTCCGGTACATGCGAGACCAAGGCTGCACCCGCGCCTTTCTCAAGCGCCTGAGCCACAAAGTCGTGCCCGTCTCGCGCAGCTTTCAACGCAACAAACAGGTCGCCCGGCTGCAAGGTGCGCGTGTCAATCGACACACCGTTTACCATCCAATCAGTCGTCGCGCGACCACCGGTCGCTTCGGCGGCCTCTGCCGCTGTCCAGAGCGTCATGCGACCCTCCCATCCAGGGCGGCCACGGAGATGCTCGCCTGTTCAACATCATCGAAGGGCAAAACCTGATCGCCGACGATTTGGCCGGTTTCATGGCCTTTGCCTGCAATCAACAGCGCGTCACCGGGTTGCAAAGCGTCAATGCCGCGCAAGATCGCTTCGGCCCGATCACCCACTTCGGTTGCGCCTGGCGCACCCTCCATCACGGCCGCGCGGATGGCGGCGGGATCTTCGCTGCGAGGGTTGTCATCGGTGACGAAGACGATATCGGCGTGATTGGTTGCGGCCTTGCCCATCAACGGGCGCTTGGTGGCATCGCGATCTCCGCCCGCGCCGACGATAGCGATCAGACGTCCCATCACATGCGGGCGCAGCGCTTTCAAAGCTGTCGCAACAGCGTCGGGCGTGTGAGCATAGTCTACAAACACCGCCGCGCCATTGTCGCGGGTGGCGGCCAGTTGCATGCGGCCTCGGACCGTTGTCAGATGCGATAGGGTCTCGAACACTCTCTCAGGGTCGTCGCCTGCTGCGATGACCAGCCCACAGGCTAGCAGGATGTTTTCAGCTTGAAACCCACCGATCAGGTTCAGGCGCGTCTGGAAGGTCTTGCCCTGCCAGGAAAACCGCAAATCCTGCCCAGTTGAGTCAAAGCGTTGGTTCATAAGGCAAAGATCGGCCTCGCCCAATCCGACTGTCAGCACCGACTGCCCCCGCGCCTCGGCAATCTTGCGCACCTGCGCTCCCTTAGGGTCGCTCAGGTTGATCACTGCGGTGCCGTCCTCAGGCAAAACCCGGTCGAACAAGCCCATCTTCGCTGCAAAATAGGCCTCGAAGGTTTCGTGATAGTCCAGATGATCCTGCGTGAAGTTCGAGAACCCGGCAGCAGCCAGATGTACTCCGTCCAGACGCCGTTGCTCCAGCCCGTGCGAAGAAGCCTCCATCGCCGCATGGGTCACGCCGTTCTCAGCCGCCTCGGACAGGCATCGATGCAGGGTGATCGGTTCGGGCGTTGTGTGAGCCAGCGGTGCGGTCCAAGCGCCCTCGACTCCGGTGGTGCCAAGATTGACGGCGGCATGGCCAAGCTCAGCCCAGATCTGGCGGACGAATGTGGCAACCGAGGTTTTGCCATTGGTTCCGGTGACCGCAACAATCGTCTGCGGTTGCGCACCGAACCAAAGTGCAGCGGACCCGGCCAATGCTTGGCGCGGGTCTTCAACTACAACCAAGGCAGCGTCGGATGCGGCCAGTTCGGCCTCGGCGATCTTCGCGCCTTCGGCGTCGGTCAGAATGGCGGAGGCCCCCATGCGCAAGGCGTATTGGATGAACTCGCCACCATGAACCCGAGTGCCGGGGAGGGCTGCAAACAGAAAACCGTCTTTGACCTCGCGGCTGTCAACGGCCAGCCCGGTGATATCCGGATTTGCGCCACCGCGTGCGGTTAGGGCCAGTTGGCTGAGTTTTTTTGTTCTTGCGCCCATGACCCACCTGTTCTCTGGCACCCTAATTCGAGGTCAGGGTTATAGCAGCGCCCGCCTCGGGCTCAAGACGCGGACGCAACCCCAACAGTGGCGCCACACGTCCGATCAATTCAGCAGCGACCGGCACCGCCGTCCACCCGGCTGTCCGGCGCTTTTCGCCATAGGCCACAATTGACGGTTCATCCAGCGTGACGATCAGCACGTATTTCGGATCATAGGCCGGAAAGATTGTGGCAAAGGTCGCGATGACCTTGTCATCGTAATACCCGCCACGCGGTTTGGGTTTATCCGCCGTTCCGGTCTTGCCCGCGACGTCATAGCCTTTGACATCGCCAAAGCTGGCGGTGCCGTCGGTCACCACCTTGCGCAGCATCTTCTGCGCCTGCGACGCAGCGCTGTCCGTCAGGACACGCGGGCCGTATTGCGGGCTGTTTTTCTTCAGGATCGTCGGGCTGACATAATGCCCACCATTGGCAATCGCCGCATAGCCCGCCGCCAGGTGCATCGGGCTGGTCGACAGGCCGTGGCCATAGGAAATGGTCACCGTGCTCAACTCACCCCATTTCTTGGGCTTCAGCGGCGCGCCCCCGGAGGCCTCGACAATCTCGAACGGTGTGGGTTTAAACATGCCCAGAGTCTGCAGAAACTCCTGCTGTCGTTTGGAACCGATCTGCAAGGCCAACCGCCCGGTTCCCCGGTTCGAGCTATGGACGATCACATCCGCAACACTGATCTTGCCGTAGTTCTTGCCGTTGAACTCACCAATCGGAAAACGACCGATCTTCATTGGGCCTGAAGTATCGATGATAGTCTCAGAATTCACCAACCCAAGCTGCACCGCCTGTGCTGCGGTGAAAATCTTGAACACCGAGCCCAGCTCGTACACGCCCTGCACATAGCGGTTGAACAACGGGCTGTCGGAGGGATCAAAACCCGAGGTCGGCGGGCGCGGGCGATCATTGGGATCGAACGAAGGCAGAGACGCGGCTGAGATCACCTCGCCCGTATGCGCATCCATCAGAACCGCCGAGGCCCCTTTGGCATTCATAATCTTCATGCCGCCATACAAAACTTGCTCAACTGCGGCTTGAATGGTCAGGTCCAGTGACAGTTGTAGCGGTTTGTTACCATTGGCCGGGTCGCGCAGATAGTTATCAAACTTCTTTTCGACGCCAGCGACGCCAATCACTTCGGCGGCACTTACGCCCTCACGTCCAAAACCGGACCCCCCCAGAATATGCGCAGCCAGTTTGCCATTGGGGTACAGGCGCATTTCGCGCGGGCCAAACAGAATGCCCGGATCGCCGATATCGTGAACAGCCTGTTTCTGCTCGGGTGAGATACGTTTCTTGATCCAAAGGAACTTGCGATTGCCAGTGAAGTCCTTGACCAGGCGTTCTTTTTCCAGATCGGGGAAGATCGCTACCAACTGGTCTGCCGCCGCAATTGGGTCGATCATCAAGGGCGGCTGGGCATAGACGGAATAGGTGTCCAGATTGGTCGCCAGAATACGGCCTTCACGATCCACAATATTGGCACGTTGCATAGCAATCGAAGCCCCAGGCGCGCTTGCCAGCGGCTCTTGCGCCTCAGAGGTCGCAAGCATGCCCATACGGACCCCAACAACCGAAAACGCGCAGAAAAAGAACAGGCCCAGCACAAGCAAACGCCCCTCAGCGCGGGCACGCGCGCGATCTTTCATCTGCTCGTGGCGTTGCCGGATATTCTCGCGCTCGATGGCCTTGGGGTTTTCCCCTTTCGCACGCGCCTCAAGAACACGGGCCAGAGGACGAAGTGGGGTACGTGTCATGGCAGCTGAACCTCGCCCAGAGCCTGCAGATCCGTAATGGCCTGCAATTCAATCGGATCAACAATTGGCAGATCAGGATCCTCGGCATAGGCGATCTGATCCGCACGCCCGAACTGTTCGGCACGCAGTGGCAACAGGCCCAGACGCTCAAAATTGAGATCCGCAAGCTCGCGCAAGCGATCCGGACGGTTCAGATAGGCCCACTCGGCGTTAAGGACAGCCAAACGCACCTGCGCTGTGCCAATCTGACGCTGCAACGACTGGGTTTCTTTCAACACCTGCTGGGTGCGGTAGTTCTCTTGATACGCCCAAAGCGCCAAACCGAATACGGACATGGCAGTCAACACATACAGAATACTCTTCATCTTGCCTTCTCCCCCAGCTGCGGCATGCCAATGGCCCGCGCATCGATTTCCCCTGCCGGAGCCTCTGTCCGAACCGCAACGCGCAGCTTGGCAGAACGCGCGCGTGGATTTTCCTGCAACTCCTGCTCATCCGGCCCCACGGCCTTGCGGGTCTTCAGGGTAAATTGCGGCAGTTCCTGTTCGATTTCGGGCGCATAGCGATTGGCCCGACCGGTCTTGCCCGCGCGCGATTGGTAGAACCGCTTAACCATCCGATCCTCGATGGAATGAAAGGTCACAACGGCCAGTTGTCCGCCAGGTTTCAAGGCCCGTTCAGCCGCCATAAGCCCTTGAAATAGCTCCTCATATTCAGCATTCACAGCAATCCGCAGCCCCTGAAAACTGCGCGTCGCCGGGTGAGATTGACCGGGTTTCGGACGCGGCAGGCAAGATTCGATGATCTCGACCAATCGCAACGTCGTTGTGATCGGTGCCTCAGTCCGCGCTTTGATGATCGCTTTGGCAATACGCCGACTGGCCCGTTCTTCGCCAAAATGGAACAGAATATCGGCCAGCTGAGCTTCGGTCGCGCCGTTTACCAGATCAGCGGCGCTTTCGCCCTCTTGGCTCATGCGCATATCAAGCGGCCCGTCTTTCATGAACGAAAACCCGCGCTCGGCCTGATCCAATTGCATCGACGACACGCCAAGGTCCAGAACGACTCCGTCCAAATCCTGCGCATATTCATCCAACCGCGAAAACACACCCGGCTGCATCACCAGCCGGTCACCATAGTCACGCGCCCAATCTGCTGCCATCTCAAACGCAAGCGGATCGCGGTCCACGCCGATCACTTTGTCGGCGCCGACCTCAAGCAGACCCCGCGTATAGCCGCCTGCGCCGAAGGTTCCGTCCAACCATACACCCGACACCGGAGACACCGCCGCCAGCAAAGGGCGTAGCAGGACAGGAATATGTGGGTTCGAAGATGAGGAGACCGCGCCGGACATGCCGTTACGCGTCCCCAACGCCATCGAGATAGACCATCGGGTCGAAATCATCTGGCAGATCGTCCATCCACTCTTCGGTCTTGGCCAGTTCTTCGACCTCATAGGTTTCGGGCTTCCAGATCTGGAAGGTGTCACCGGCAGCAATAAAGAATGCCTCATTTCCAAGGTCGATCTTGTTGCGCAGCTTGGCAGGCAGGACCAGACGCCCGGTCTCATCTACGGTCGTAGGGAAGGACTGACCGTGGAACATGCGCTGGAGCATCCGCCGCTCCATCGAGCCGCGCGGCAAGGCATCGATCTTGTCATCGACCTCATCAATTGCCTGCATCGTATAGCATTCGAGGTATTTGCGACGGTGGTCGCCATAGACAATCACAAGCTCAGGAGTGTCACCGGGCTGCCAATTGGGATCAGAGGATTCAAGCACACGGCGAAACAAGGCCGGGATCGACACCCTGCCCTTCGTGTCCACCTTATGGTGGCTTTCACCTCTAAACCTGCGCGCCAAGACGACTGTCCCTTTCGCTTGCGCCCCACCTCAAAATTCACGTCCCCCGGATGAAAAACGGCGAGTTGATCTGCTGCCACTGATCAACCCGCCGCATTGACCCGCTGTGCGGGATGTCCAGCTGCGCGCGCCACCTGGGGGGATGTCTGCTCGCTCGCGCGCCGGATCTTCAGAGTGATGAAAGCGAAGTGCCTGTATGAAACCTGTTTGTTATTTGGTTTGGGGTCGTTTTGTGCCCCTGCTGCCTCGTCCTCATCGGATGCATATAGGGATGCCATGGGAATTCATGGAAATCAACAGGAAATTTAGGCCCAATACTAGCTCAGTGGCCAAACAATGGCCCTCAAATCTTTCTGTAGAAAACCTCAGGCACCTCCTGTAGTGCCTCTCGTCAAGCAAGGCACTATATATATGCAAATCTCGTCGACCCATTTGACCCCATGATTTCCCATACATTCTCAGATTTTTTCAGAGAACCGGGTGTTTTCACCGATTTTCTTGCTCGTGAAGTCGAATCACCTCTCAAAAAACTCAGAGATATCGCCCGAGTTCACCGCATCCCACGAATTCCCAGCAAGGTCATAGGACGGCTCTAAAGGACCCCAACACCGTTCGATACCCGGTCCGTGAACGCCTAAATTTTGTGATTTGTCGCTCAATCATCGCGCACTCGGTCCGTGCATCGATTTTTTTTCCATGTAACGATTTTGCGAATGATCTGCCCAGAACTCATGTTTTTAGGGGCGATCGAGGTGCAGGGCATCAAGTTTTTGATATCTATGCATTTGCTGCATAGCAGCATTGTTATCGCAACCTATTGTGCAATTGCAGCATTGGCTTATCTTCAGTCTCAAGCAAACGCTGGAAATGACCAGCACAGAGAGATGAAAGCGAGTGAGCACATGGCAGTCGCAACCAACACTTCCGCGCTGAAAGGCGCACACAGCAACGGGCTGAACGCATGGATCGAAGCCGCCAAAACACGCTTCGCCAGCTACCGTATGTACCGTCAGACAGTCAATGAGCTGTCCAACCTCTCGGATCGGGAATTGGCCGATCTCGGCCTGCATCGCTCGATGATCCGACGTCTGGCCAAGCAAGCCGCCGACGAACACACAGCGCGCTAAGCGCCCAGAACAACCGAGATCAGGCCCTTCCTCCTCCCTTTAGGGTCTGTAATCAGCGGCAGCATCTACCTCCTCCCTGATGCTGCCGCACCTTATACCGGCCCAAATAGCCGGAAACTGATACATCGGGGCTCTCCTCCTCCCTGCTCTGATGTTGAAAGCGCGCGGTGACGTCTACCTCCTCCCTGACGTCGCCGCGTCTTCCCCATACCGGGCTCAAACCCGGGTGCTGATACATCAGGGCTCTCCTCCTCCCTGCTCTGATGTTGCAAAGAGCGGCGGTTTCCTCTCCTCCTCCCTGGGAACCGCCGCTTTTCTTTTGCAAACAGCAAAAAAGGGGCGCGAACGCCCCCACCTTCTTCTGTTCAAAAATACTTCGGAGCGCGAGGCAGAGCCTCGCAAAAGATCAAAACGGCACGTCGTCCTTGGCGGATAGGAACCGAGAGACAACTTTCTTGGTCCCGGCCTTGTCGAATTCGACCTCAACCTTGTCGCCTTCAATGCCAACCACACCGCCATAGCCGAATTTCTGGTGAAACACCCGCTCTCCCAGTGTGAAACTGGCCACCGCTGTTGCGTCGATCACCGTATTCCGGCTTTCCTTGGGCTGCGACATCCCATAATGCCCCTGCCGCGCCTGCATCCGTTTCCAGCCCGGCGAGTTGTAGACATTCGCCTCGGCTGCGCGGGTTTCAATTCCCGCCGACACCTGCCCGCCGCCATACAACCCCGGAGGGGTCAGCACCTCCACATGATCCTCGGGCAATTCATCAATGAATCGCGAGGGCATGGAGTTCTGCCACTGCCCAAACACCCGCCGATTGGCCGCAAAAGATATCGTACAGACCTCTTCCGCACGGGTGATGCCTACGTAAGCCAGGCGCCGTTCTTCTTCGAGCCCCTTGAGGCCCGATTCGTCCATCGACCGTTGTGAAGGGAACAGACCATCCTCCCACCCCGGCAGGAACACGGCGGGGAACTCCAACCCCTTGGCTGCATGCAGGGTCATGATCGAGACCTTGGCGCCATCCGAATCCTGCTCATTGTCCATGACCAGACTGACATGCTCTAAAAACCCTTGCAGGTTCTCGAAATTGTCCAGTTGGTTCACCAGTTCCTTAAGGTTTTCCAACCGCCCGGGCGCTTCTGGGGTTTTGTCGTTCTGCCAGTGGCCGGTATAGCCAGACTCGTCCAAAACGATCTGCGCCAGCTCGATATGCGTATGCTCGGGTGCACCATAGCGAATGGGCGAAACGCCATCATCAGTGACCGAGTCGTCATCGACCTCGATCCGAGGCCCCCGCGTCAGCGCATTCCAGCGCGCCAGACCGTCGATCAATTCGCGCAGCGCGGTGCCGCCCTTGCCTTTGATCAACCCGTTATCGACCGCAAACCGTGCGCCTTCGACCAGAGACACCCCATTTTCACGGGCCACCAACTGAATCGTCTGCTGCGCCTTATCGCCCAAACCGCGTTTGGGTGTGTTTACGATCCGCTCAAACGCCAGATCATCCTCGGGGCTGACCACCAGCCGGAAATAGGCCATGGCATCGCGGATCTCCATCCGCTCGTAGAACCGGGGACCGCCGATCACCTTGTAAGGCAGACCGATGGTCAGGAACCGATCCTCAAACGCCCGCATCTGGTGCGAGGCGCGGACCAGAATGGCGATCTCATCCAGGTTCATGGGCCGCACACCCCGCGTGCCGCCCTGCATCGCGTCAATTTCCTCGCCGATCCAACGCGCCTCTTCCTCGCCATCCCAATGGCCAATCAGGCGAACCTTTTCGCCGTCTTCGCGATCGGTCCAAAGCTCCTTGCCCAACCGGCCTTCATTGCCCCGTATGACATTCGAGGCTGCCGCCAGAATATGTGGGGTCGAGCGGTAGTTCTGTTCCAGCCGCACCACAAACGCGCCGGGGAAGTCCTTTTCGAACCGCAGGATGTTGCCCACTTCGGCACCGCGCCAGCCATAGATCGACTGGTCATCGTCCCCCACACAGCAAATGTTTTTGTGCCCCCCAGCCAACAGACGCAGCCAGAGGTATTGGGCGACGTTGGTGTCCTGATACTCATCCACGAGGATGTAGCGGAACCAGCGTTGGTATTGCTCCAGCACGTCCGCATGGGTCTGAAAAATCGTGACCATGTGCAAAAGCAAGTCGCCGAAATCTACTGCGTTCAGCTCACGCAATCGGGTCTGGTATTGGGCATAAAGCTCAACACCTTTTTTATTGTACGCGCCAGCATCCGCAGCGGGCACCTTGTCAGGCGTCAACGCACGGTTCTTCCAGTCGTCGATAATGCTAGCCAGCATCCGGGCAGGCCAACGTTTGTCGTCTATGTTGGCCGCCTGCACCAACTGCTTGAGCAAACGCAGCTGATCATCGCTGTCCAGAATGGTGAAGTTCGACTTTAGATCGACAAGCTCGGCGTGACGCCGCAGTAGTTTGACGCAAATCGCATGGAAGGTGCCAAGCCACGGCATCCCCTCGGCGGGACGACCCAGCATCCGCCCAACACGCTCTTTCATCTCGCGCGCAGCTTTGTTGGTGAAGGTCACCGCCAAAATTTCGTTTTCGCGCACCCGGTGGGTTCTGAGCAGATGGGTGATCCGCGCCGTCAGAGCCTTGGTTTTGCCCGTTCCAGCCCCAGCCAGCATCAAAACCGGCCCGTCCAGATGTTCAACCGCTTCGCGCTGCGCCGGGTTGAGATCATTAAGATACTCTGCCGAGGCTGCAGGCATCGCCCGCGCCGAAAGCGATGCGCCCTCGAAGGCGTCCATTTCGTCGTAACTGCTCATCCCCTTAAACTACGCGGGTTGCTTGTCGAGGGGAAGAGTTTGTTCACGGCTTGTTCACTCATTTTTTTTGGAGCCGAACACCTACAAATTACGCACGAACCTCACCCCGATGTAGGCGCAGACCCGTAAAACAACCTCAGATGCTTGCCGAATCGCAGCACAAGGCGGATCAATCCGCATGGATTTGCATAGCACTTACCCTGGTATTTCGGACCTGAAGCGCCGCGCGCGACGGCGGTTGCCGCGCTTTGTCTGGGATTATGTGGAAAGTGGCACGGGCATGGAAACTGCCCTGCAGCGCAACCGGGATGCCCTCGACCGTGTACAGCTTTATCCCGCAATCCTGCGAGGTGAGAGAGATTTTGACACCCGCACGCAGTTTTTGGGCCAGAACTACCCGATGCCATTTGGTATTGCCCCGATCGGTATGTCGGGACTGGTCTGGCCGGATGCCGAAGGTCTGCTGGCCCGGACCGCCGCCAAGGCCCGGCTGCCCTACACGCTCTCTACGGTCGCGGCACAAAGCCCCGAAGATTTAGCACCCAGTATTGGCGAGAATGCATGGTTCCAACTCTATCCGCCCAAAGACCCTGAAATACGCGCTGATTTGCTATCTCGCGCACGCAACGCGGGTTTTATGACTCTGGTGCTGACTGTCGATGTTCCTGTGGCCTCTCGGCGCGAGCGTCAGACACGCTCTGGCCTCACGCAACCCCCAAGGCTGACGCCACGATTGTTGGCCCAGATCGCGTTGCGACCCGCCTGGGCGTTGGGGATGTTGCGGCAGGGGTCTCCCAGAATGCGCACGTTGGACAAGTACATAGACAGCGGACAAAACCTGCCGCCAACCGCCCATGTGGGGTATCTGCTGCGCACCTCGCCAGATATGGACTACGTCAATTGGCTGCGCGATCACTGGGACGGGCCATTGATCATCAAAGGAGTAATGCGTGCAGAAGACGCCGAGCCGTTGGAGCGCGCGGGCGTTGATGCGCTATGGGTGTCAAACCACGGCGGGCGCCAGTTCGATGCAGCCCCCGCCAGTATCGAGGTTTTGCCAGAGCTGCGCGCGGCAACCAAGCTGCCCCTGATCTTTGACAGCGGCATCAAAGGTGGCTTGGACATCCTGCGCGCCCTGGCTTGCGGGGCGAATTTTGTGATGTTGGGGCGTGCGTTTTTGTACGGGATGGCAACCTTGGGTCCTCGAGGTCCGGCGCATGTGATCGATATTCTCAAGCAGGATATGCTGTCCAATATGGGACAGATGGGCACCTTTTCCTTGGATCAACTGACCCAAAGTAAATTAAGGAATTGATGCTGCAACGCAGCGACGTTAAGAAAAGCGCACAAATAAAAGGCGTTTGCGAGCGTTAACATGCCGGTTCTACCCAGAAAGACTGATGTATCTGCGCGTAGTGTCCGGCTAAGAACACGCCCAAACCATCAACACCGGGACCTGCTATGACTGACTTCAAAAAGATCCTCATCGCCAATCGCGGCGAGATTGCCATTCGCGTGATGCGCGCCGCCAATGAGATGGGCAAACGTACAGTCGCAGTCTATGCAGAAGAGGATAAGCTGGGTCTGCATCGCTTTAAGGCGGATGAAGCCTATCGCATTGGCGAAGGGATGGGCCCGGTTGCCGCTTATCTGTCGATTGATGAGATCATTCGCGTCGCCAAGGAATGCGGCGCAGATGCGATCCACCCCGGATATGGCTTGTTGTCGGAAAACCCCAGCTTTGTGGATGCCTGTGTGAACAACGGGATCACGTTCATCGGGCCCAAAGCGGAAACCATGCGCGCCTTGGGGGACAAGGCCAGCGCGCGACGGGTCGCCATCGAAGCAGGCGTGCCCGTGATCCCCGCAACCGAGGTTCTGGGCGATGACATGGATGCGATCCGGGCCGAAGCCAAAGAAATCGGCTATCCCCTGATGCTCAAGGCCTCCTGGGGTGGTGGCGGGCGCGGCATGCGCCCGATCGAATCCGAGGACGAGTTGGAAGAGAAGGTTCTAGAGGGACGCCGTGAAGCCGAAGCCGCCTTTGGCAATGGCGAGGGCTATCTGGAAAAGATGATCACCCGCGCCCGCCATGTCGAAGTGCAGATACTGGGTGACAAGCATGGTGATATCTATCACCTTTATGAACGCGATTGCTCGGTCCAGCGCCGCAACCAGAAAGTGGTTGAACGCGCCCCTGCCCCGTATCTGTCCGAAGACCAACGCGCCGAGATTTGTGAACTTGGCCGCAAAATCTGCGCCCATGTGAACTATGAATGCGCGGGCACTGTCGAATTCCTAATGGATATGGAAACTGGCAAGTTCTACTTCATCGAAGTGAACCCACGTGTGCAGGTTGAACATACTGTTACCGAAGAGGTCACAGGTATCGACATCGTTCAGGCCCAGATCCTGATCGCCGAGGGCAAAACTCTGGCCGAAGCCACTGGTGCAGCCAGCCAGGCCGACGTGCATCTGACCGGCCACGCATTGCAGACCCGGATCACCACCGAAGACCCGCAGAACAACTTCATCCCCGATTATGGCCGCATCGCTGCCTATCGCTCGGCCACGGGCATGGGCATTCGTCTGGATGGTGGCACGGCCTATGCTGGTGGGGTGATCACGCGATACTATGATTCGCTGCTGACCAAAGTGACCGCGAAGGCACCGACTCCTGAGGCTGCGATTGCGCGGATGGATCGCGCACTACGTGAATTCCGGATTCGCGGTGTCAGCACCAATATCGACTTTGTCATCAACCTGCTGAAACACCCGACCTTCCTGTCAAACGAATACACCACAAAGTTCATCGACACGACGCCGGACCTGTTTGCCTTCAAACGCCGCCGTGACCGCGGCACAAAAGTGCTGACCTATATCGCAGATATCACAGTGAACGGGCATCCCGAAACCAAGGACCGCCCCGAGCCGCGTGCTGACCTGAAAGAGGCCAAACCTCCGACACTGCGGGGTGAACCGCAGATGGGCACCCGCAATCTGTTGGAACAAAAAGGACCGCAGGCGGTTGCCGACTGGATGAAAGCCCAGCGTCAGCTGCTGATCACTGACACCACCATGCGCGACGGGCATCAGTCGCTGCTGGCCACGCGGATGCGGTCGATCGACATGATCAGGGTGGCGCCGACCTATGCGGCCAACCTGCCGCAACTGTTCTCGGTCGAATGCTGGGGCGGCGCGACCTTCGATGTGGCTTACCGCTTTTTGCAGGAATGCCCATGGCAGCGTCTGCGTGATCTGCGCGAGGCAATGCCGAACCTGATGACCCAGATGCTGCTGCGTGGTGCGAATGGTGTTGGCTATACCAACTACCCCGACAACGTGGTGCAGGAATTCGTCCGGCAGGCCTCACAGAATATCGATGTGTTCCGTGTGTTCGACTCGCTCAACTGGGTCGAAAACATGCGCGTCGCCATGGATGCGGTGGTTGAGAATGGCAAGATCTGTGAAGGCACGGTGTGTTACACCGGTGATATCCTCGACCCCGACCGGGCCAAATATGACCTGAAATACTACGTCGGCATGGCGAAAGAGCTGCGCGATGCTGGGGCTCATATCCTGGGTTTGAAGGACATGGCCGGCCTGCTGAAACCCGCCTCAGCCAAGATCCTGATCCGTGCTTTGAAGGAAGAGGTTGGTTTGCCGATCCACTTCCACACGCACGACACCGCCGGTATCGCCAGCGCCACCATTCTGGCTGCCTCTGAGGCGGGCGTGGATGCTGTGGATTGCGCGATGGACAGCTTCTCGGGCAACACCAGCCAGGCGACTTTGGGCACCGTGGTCGAAGCCTTGCGCCACACTGACCGCGACACCGGTCTGGACATCAAAGCGATCCGCGAAATCAGCGACTACTTCGAAGCCGTGCGCGGCCAATATGCCGCTTTTGAATCCAGCCTTCAGGCGCCCGCGTCCGAGGTCTATCTGCATGAGATGCCTGGCGGTCAATTCACCAACCTCAAAGCACAGGCCCGGTCCTTGGGATTGGAAGAGCGTTGGCATGAAGTTGCCCAGATGTATGCCGATGTGAACCAGATGTTCGGCGATATCGTCAAGGTGACACCGTCATCGAAAGTGGTTGGCGACATGGCGCTGATGATGGTCAGCCAAGGCCTGACACGGGACGAGGTGGAGAGCCCGGACACAGATGTGGCCTTTCCAGACTCGGTCATCGACATGATGCGTGGCAATCTGGGTCAGCCTCCGGGTGGATTCCCGAACACCATCATCCAGAAAGTGTTGAAGGACGAAGCACCGAACACGCAACGCCCCGGAAAGGACGTGCCTCCGGTCGATCTGGAAGCCACCCGCGCCGAACTGTCCAAGCAATTGGAGGGCAAGGAGGTTGATGACGAGGACCTCAATGGTTACCTGATGTATCCCAAGGTTTTCCTGGATTATATGGGCCGTCACCGCACCTATGGCCCCGTCCGCACCCTGCCGACCCGCACCTTCTTTTATGGAATGGAACCAGGTGACGAGATCACCGCCGAGATCGACCCGGGCAAGACGCTGGAAATCCGCTGTCAGGCCATCGGAGAGACCGATGAAAAGGGTGAGGTGAAAGTCTTCTTTGAACTCAACGGGCAGCCTCGGGTGATCCGGGTGCCGAACCGCATGGTCACGTCATCCACGCAGGCGCGACCCAAAGCCGAAGCGGGCAATCCGAACCATATTGGTGCCCCGATGCCGGGTGTTGTGGCAACGGTTGCGGCCAGTGTCGGACAACAGGTCAAAGAAGGTGATCTGCTGCTAACCATCGAAGCCATGAAGATGGAAACCGGCATTCACGCCGAACGCGATGCGGTGGTCAAAGCGGTTCATGTTCAGCCTGGCGGCCAGATTGACGCCAAGGACCTGCTTGTGGAACTGGAATAAGCTGTAAAATCAGCTAAGCTTTGAATGGCCGCGCGGGTAACTGCGCGGCCATTTTGCATGACCCAGACGGAGGCCCCAAGAATGCTGACTATTACCCCGATCTATGCCGCATTGATCGCAATTCTTTACGTCTGGCTCAGTGCAAAGGTCATCTCGGCGCGCCGCAGCGGGAAGGTCTCGGTCGGAGATGGAGATGACAAAGCGCTTATCAAAGCGATGCGCACACACTCAAATTGCGCGGAATATGCACCTTTTGCGCTGCTCTTGATTGCAATGGTCGAGTTGCAGGGCGCACCAGGTCTGTTAGTGAATCTGTTGGGTTTGTTGATCCTGGCTGGACGGCTGATGCATGCCTATGGCTTTGGCCGCAACCCTCAGGTTGTTGTTCTGCGGCAGATCGGAATGGTTTTGACTTTCGCTGCCATTCTGGTCAGCGCTATCGCAAATCTTGTACTGGCTCTATAGGTCCCTCGGCCGGGCTTACCCCGGCAGCACGCTGAACTCGACCACGGACGACGCCATACCCACTGGATGTGCATTGCCTACGCGATCCGGCTCGGCTTTGATGATCCAAAATCCTATCACAATCATCACCGCAAGCGCCGCCATTTTCAGGTCTGCAATCTGTACCATCTGTCCACCTCCGCCATTTTCGTTCTCAATTCCTCTGGTTCTTCAACGCACCAAACACCGGTTTCCGTCGAAAGATTTTTGCAGAATTTTGTGTTTTTCCGCTTGCAGCCTCGCGTGGGACTTTATACATCCCTCCTCACTCAACGGCGCGGGCGTAGCTCAGGGGTAGAGCATAACCTTGCCAAGGTTAGGGTCGGGCGTTCGAATCGCCTCGCCCGCTCCATTGAGAGGTCTTTGGACCATACAAGTATCTGATGCGGGCGTAGCTCAGGGGTAGAGCATAACCTTGCCAAGGTTAGGGTCGGGCGTTCGAATCGCCTCGCCCGCTCCAGATACCAACCTTTCTCGAACATGCTGGTCCTTTGCAAAGCGTTGCGCCATTCTGGCGACAATATGAATTGCAGGATCATTTGTCATGTCTGACTTCGTCATCCGCCCCTTGACTGCAGCAGAACTTCAACACGCCGTTGACTGGGCCGGGCGCGAAGGGTGGAACCCCGGTCAGCACGATGCCGCGTGTTTTCGCCCTACTGACCCGGATGGCTTTCTGGGCGGGTTTCTTGATGGTGAAATGATCGCGTCAGTATCCGCGGTGAACTATGACGATGCGTTTTCTTTTCTGGGCTTTTACATCGTCCGTCCCGAATTTCGCGGATCGGGCCATGGGCTGGAGATCGCCCAGCACGCGCTGGCCCATTGCAAAAGGCGTAATATGGGTCTGGATGGTGTGGTCGAGCAACAGGACAACTATCGCAAATCCGGTTTTACCTTCGCCTATAACAACCACCGTTTTACCGGAACAAAGACCGGGATATTGGCCTCTCTTGGGTCGCAAGCGACTGCGCATATATCCGTCTTGACTGAGATATCCGAGGATTTGCTGGCCTATGACCGGGCCCTATTCCCTGCCCCGCGTAGCGTTTTCGTGCGTGAATGGCTGCGCGCGCCTAGCCATGCCTCACGTGCCTTTATCGAAAACGGGACGATCAGGGGCTACGTGACCCTGCGCCCCTGCCAGATCGGATATAAGATCGGGCCTTTGTTTGCGGACAGCCCTGACATCGCACAGGCGCTGCTGGTCTCGGTCCTCAACACTATCCCCGAGGATCACGCAACGCATGAGGTGTTTATCGACATGCCCCAACCCAACGCCGCCGCCTTCGCGCTGGCCGATGCGTTGGGACTTGAGAAGGTCTTTGAGACCGCACGAATGTATTCGGACCATGAACCCGATATCGACCTGAACCGGATTTTCGGCGTGACGACGTTTGAGCTGGGCTAGAACGCCTTGAACGTCATTGTCGTCAATGAGCGTTCGATACCGGGAATCACCAGCAGGTTTTCATTGATGAAATGGCCCACATCTTCGGATTCGGGAATATAGAGCTTGAGCATCAGGTCATATTCACCGCTGGTAGAATAGAGCTCGGAGTGGATTTCGCGCAGCGCGATCTCTTCCGCCACTTTATAAGTGGTGCCGGGTTTACAGCGGATCTGGATGAAAACGCAGGTGGACATGGGCCGGGCCTTGTTGGTTCGTGTTGCGCGCAGGCTGGCACGGGCCGCGCCCGGGTGCAATCCCCTGCAACAGTTTGCAGCGAAGGCCTCAAGCGGTCTGGATAGGCAGCCCGTCCGCGTCTATAAGCGCCCCTGTAGCAAAAGGAATTCGCCCATGCGCAGCGCTAAGATCAGTCGTCAGACCGCCGAGACCGAGATTTCGGTCCAGGTCAATCTGGATGGGACCGGCCAGTATGACAACCAGACCGGTGTTGGTTTCTTTGACCACATGCTGGATCAGTTGGCGCGTCATTCGCTGATCGACATGACGATCCGGGCCAAGGGCGACTACCACATCGACGACCACCATACGGTCGAGGATACCGGCATTGCGCTGGGTCAGGCGCTGACTCAGGCTTTGGGCGATAAAAAGGGGATTCGCCGCTATGGTGAATGCCACCTGCCCATGGATGATGCGCAAGTGCGTTGTGCACTGGACCTGTCTGGCCGTCCGTTCCTAGTTTGGAACGTGGACCTGCCAACCCAGAAGATCGGCACGTTCGACACCGAGTTGGTGCGTGAGTTCTTTCAGGCGCTCAGCACCCATGGGGGCATCACCCTTCATATCGACCAGTTGCACGGCTTTAACAGCCATCACATTGCCGAAGCCACATTCAAAGCGGTTGCGCGGGCGCTACGCGATGCGGTCGAAACCGACCCGCGCAAGGCAGATGCGATTCCGTCGACCAAAGGTGCCTTGTAGATGCTGACTGCCATTATCGACTACGAGAGCGGTAATCTGCACTCGGCCGAGAAGGCGTTTCAACGCATGGCACAGGAACAGAACGCGGGCGAGGTCGTGGTGACCTCGGATGCGGATGTTGTTGCACGCGCCGATCGGCTAGTGTTGCCCGGTGATGGAGCCTTTCCCGCCTGCGCGGCAGAGCTGCGGGGGCATAAGGGTATCTACGACGCCATGGTCGAAGCGGTCGAACAGAAAGGCCGCCCGTTTCTGGGCATCTGCGTCGGCATGCAGCTGATGGCAACAAAGGGCCATGAATACAGCGAAACCGATGGTTTGGGCTGGGTGGCTGGCGATGTGGTGCGGATTGAACCGTCAGATTTTGCGCTGAAGGTGCCACATATGGGTTGGAACAATCTGGTTCTGGAAAGCGATCACCCAGTGTTCAACGGGGTCGCATCCGGTGATCATACCTATTTCGTCCACTCTTACCACTTCCGTGCCACAGACCCGGCGCAGCGCTTGGCATATGTGAACTATGGGCAAGAGGTCACGGCCGTGATCGGCCGCGACACGATTGTGGGGATGCAGTTTCACCCGGAGAAAAGCCAGGATGTAGGCCTGCGCATGATCGGGAATTTCCTGACCTGGGCCCCGTAAAAATTTACTGAACGCGCGTCCAGGTCTGCCCCCGGCAGACCAGACCACCAGCGACACATCCTTTGACCGTCAGTTGGTTCTGGCTGTCCAGGGTCATCTTTGAATTGTAGGTCTTGTCCCGGTCGGGGGCCCAGATCTTGCCGCTGTCATAGCTGCCGCCACCTTCAGGCACCATGTCCCAGATAATCTGCTTGCCCAGATTCTCATAATCCAGTTGCTGGTCGCCATTACCATCAAACGCACTGTCGATAGTGCCACAGATGGCGCTGCCGCATTCACCGATGGTGACGTGCAGATACCCCCCGGTGTCACCCGGCTGTGTTTTCCAAAGCCCATCAACCGGGTCCGCCGCCATTGCGCCGGTCGCCAAGGTTGCAAAGACAAAGGATGTTGCAAGTTTCTTCATAGTAACCTCCCTGATTTGGTGACAGTTTGGCCTGCCATCGGGCAGCGGACAAGATTGACTTTGCGTCGCGTTGCATCCCCGGCCCGGCTTGTGCGATATGCCGCCCATGTAACATTCAGATAAGGTCGCCCGACATGATCCTCTACCCCGCCATCGACCTCAAAGACGGCAACGCCGTGCGCCTGCTGCGCGGAGAGATGGATAAAGCCACCGTTTTCAATGAGGACCCGACCGCTCAGGCCCGTGCGTTTGTCGAGGCCGGGTGCGAGTGGTTGCACCTTGTCGATCTGAACGGCGCTTTCGCGGGTGAGCCGGTGAATGCCGCCCCGGTCGAAGCGATCCTGAAAGCCTGCGATGTGCCCGCGCAGCTGGGCGGTGGTATCCGGGACATGGCAACCATCGAGACCTGGATCGACAAAGGACTGGCCCGCGTCATTCTGGGAACCGTCGCCGTCGAAAACCCCGATCTGGTGCGCGATGCGGCCAAAGCCTTCCCCGGCAAGGTCGCCGTTGGGATTGATGCACGCAACGGCCTGGTCGCAACCAAAGGCTGGGCTGAAGAAACGGACGTTCAGGTCACCGATTTGGCGCGCAGTTTTGAGGACGCAGGCGTTGCGGCGATCATCTACACCGACATCAACCGGGATGGGGCGATGCGAGGCCCAAATATCGACGCAACCGCCGCGCTGGCGAAAGCTGTTTCAATCCCTGTGATCGCTTCGGGCGGCGTCTCTTCGATTGAAGACCTGCTGGCCCTGCGCGATTGTGGCGCAGCCTTGAATGGTGCCATTTCCGGCCGCGCCCTTTATGATGGGGCGATCGATTTGAAAGAGGCTCTGACAACTCTCAGAGAATAGCGCGATGTTCCATTCCGCTGTCAAACGCACGGCACTATCGGCCCGAAGCTTGCTTCACAAACGAATCAAACAGGGCGATTTCCTGGACTGTTTCAGTGTTGCGTCGGATTTGTCTCCACGTCAGGCAGCAGAGATTATCACCAGCTTTCCGGCATGGGCCATGGCGCTTGTTCGATTGCGCGGAGTATTGGTGGCGCCGTTCGGGCTCAGCACCGGCGGGCCCAGTGCGACCGACAAGGTCGGGATATTTCCTGTTGAGCATGAAGACGAGACCGAGGTGATCGCAGGCTTCAACGACCGTCATCTGGATTTTCGTGTTTCGGTCTTGTCTGAAAATGGCCGTATCTCGCTGGCGACCTGGGTTCACCGGCACAATCTGGGCGGACGCTTGTACCTGGCAGTGATCCTGCCTTTCCACATCCTGATCGCCAGAAATGCGCTTGCACGCGTCAGTCGCGCAAGCGCCTAGGGCTTAACCAGCCGCCGCCGCAGTCAGTTTGGCCAGCGCTCCGCGCATTTTCTCGACCACGGGTGAGTTTTCGACCTCGTCCAACTCGTCCATCGTTTCTTTCGGGTCCTCATAGGCCAACCAGACCTGACCCTCTGCATCTTGATAGGCCTGCACCTTCAGCGGCAGGAATAGCCCTGCACGAGGGTCAATCAGCATGGCAGGCGTGCCCAGAGCGGGGTTTCCGAAAATCAACACCTGATTGGATGGGATCGGCGTGCCCACCTTTTCGGCCCCTGCCGCGTGATCGATCCGCGCAAAAACGGTTGCACCCGCATTGCCCACAGCGGCTTCCAACGCATCCAACGCTTCAGCCACGGATTTTTCGGTTTGTATCTTGATAATATCGTCAGCCATGGCGGTCAGAGCGCCTCCGATTGTGAAAACTGATGCCAGAAGAAGATGTCTCATCGCAGTCGTCCTTTTGCTGAATTTCACACCTAATTTCCATGGCTTCACCGCAGATCACAATCACAAGTCTGGCATCGGCGGGGCTTTGCCGGTAGAGGTGCGCCAAGCAAAGGAAGGTTCATGCTTAAAACCCGCATCATACCCTGTTTGGATGTTGCCGATGGCCGCGTGGTCAAAGGTGTGAATTTCGTGGGCCTGCGCGATGCGGGCGATCCGGTGGAATCGGCCAAAGCCTATGATGCCGCAGGCGCGGACGAGATCTGTTTTCTGGACATCCACGCGACGCATGAAAACCGCGGCACGATGTTCGATGTGGTCCGGCGCACTGCCGAACAATGCTTCGTACCCCTAACCGTAGGTGGAGGCGTGCGCACCAAGGATGACGTGCGCGCGCTGCTGCTGGCGGGAGCGGATAAGGTCAGTTTTAACTCGGCTGCTGTCGCCAACCCGGATGTGATCGCCGAAGCTGCAGACCAGTTTGGGAGTCAGTGCATCGTCTGTGCCATCGACGCCAAAACCGTAAGCCCTGGGAAATGGGAGATTTTCACCCATGGTGGGCGTAAACCCACAGGGATCGATGCGGTCGAGTTCGCCAAGACGGTTGTAGCCAAAGGTGCAGGAGAAATCCTGCTGACGTCTATGGACCGTGATGGCACCAAGGCCGGGTTCAACCTGCCCCTGACCCGGGCGATCAGTGATGCAGTGGACGTGCCAGTGATCGCCAGTGGCGGTGTTGGCACCCTCGACCATCTGGTCGAAGGTGTTATTGAGGGTGGCGCGAGCGCAGTTCTGGCCGCCTCGATCTTCCATTTCGGCGAATACACAATCCGCGAGGCCAAGGAACACATGGCCGCTGCGGGCATTCCGATGAGGCTGACATGAGCATTCTCCAAGAACTTGCCGCGACGATCGAAGCCCGCAGAGGGGCTGACCCTGACTCCAGCTGGACCGCCAAACTGCTGGCCAAGGGCCCAGAAAAATGCGCCGAGAAATTCGGGGAAGAAGCGATTGAGGCGATCATCGAAGCCGTCAAAGGCGATAAGGACAAGCTGACCTCCGAGGTGGCAGATGTGCTTTACCACCTGTTGGTGATGCTTGCCGCGCGCGATGTTGCGCTGGATGATGTGCTGGTTGAACTCGAACGACGTCAGGGCACCAGCGGTATTGCGGAAAAGGCCGCGCGCTAAGTAAGCTTCCGATCCGTCAATCCCAGCCTTATGATCCTTCGAGATACCCAGTAGGGAAAATCGGAATGATCAAAGCTTTGGCAATTATTCTGGCTCTTGTGGGTTTGGCAACCTGCACTACCCCTCCCCTGCAGACTGGGGATGAGGTTCAGCGTCTTGCAGTCGAGATTCGGTCCTTAGGGCCCGGGATTGACCCAGAAGAAGCCGACCGCGCCGCCCGGATCGCCTATGCCTACACAGCCCAGCTGGCGCAGGAATATCAGATCACTGATCCCCCGCTGATCCACAACACGAAGGTCAACAGGGGGCTGCGCCCGCGCGGGCTGTGCTGGCATTGGGCTGAAGATATCGAGCGTCGATTGAAGCAGGAAAACTTCGAAACACTTACGCTGCATCGCGCCATCGCCAATGCCGACAACCCTTTCCGTATTGATCACAGCACAGCGATTATCAGCCGTGCCGGAGACTCGATGTATGAGGGCGTTGTGCTGGACCCTTGGCGCTATGGCGGGGTTTTGTTCTGGTCCCCGCTGTCAGATGACAGCCGATATGACTGGATTCCGCGCGATGTTGTTCTAGAAAAACGGCGCCTCGAGCAAGTGGCGCGGTTGAAACCCTATGTCGCCAACTAGGTTCAAAGCTTCGATGAGATGATGCCAGTGCTGAACCCGCCCATCCGCAGTTCACCAAACAGGCGCTGATATTCGATTTTGGGGCAACGGTTCATTACCACATCCACCCCGCGGGCCTGCGCCGTTTCAGCAGCCTCAGGATGCTCGACTCCGATCTGCATCCAGATGGTCCGAATCTTGGGGAACACTTCTAGCGCCTCATCGACGATGGGTGGAACAGCCTCGGAGCGCCGAAAGATATCGACCATATCGACAGGTTCAGAAATCTCGGACAGCGCACCACGCACCGTTTGGCCAAATAATTCCTCGCCAGCGTGGCCCGGATTGACGGGAATGACGGCATATCCCTTCAGCGAAAGATATCGCGCTACATAATAGCTGGGCCGCACCGGGTTCATCGACACCCCAACCACCGCGACGGTTTTGGTGCGGTGCAGGATGGTTTTCAGATGATCGTCGGAATAGTCAGCCATGGCCGCATCCTAATCACAGCCGCAAAAAAGAAAAAAGCGCCCAAGAAGCCTTGGGCGCCAGTTGTTGGAACGAGGGACAGTGAAATGACCCGCGGCAGTTCCGTTCCGCGGTCACTGTGACATTTAGGCATGATCTGGTTAAAAAAAAGACCAAGCACTCATTTTTGTGATGACTTTCTACAAAAAACGGAAATCTGCCTAGTCTTCGTACAGAATGACGGGCCAATTCTCTTCGGCCAGATGGATATTTGCCGTCCTGTCCTGTTCCCAAATCCGCTCAACCGCCGGGGAATGAGTGAGGTACAAACGCCCATCCACGACCTGCCATGCCATGGGGTCAGTGCTTTTCAGAACACCATTTGCCATCGCATAGGAACAATAGCCCCCGAACTGAGGCGCAAAGGCGCGCGGGTTGCTTTCAAACCGTTCGCGATTTTCCTGCGACGCAAAATGCCACTGGGCCCCTTTCCACATGACGGCAATGCTTGGTTCACCCCGAACCGGTACTGTACTGTCGAAATAGGACACTGGATCATACCCCGCCATCGCAGCGCCATCGGTCGCAAAATAGACAGGTTTGTCCTGCGCCCAAGCGAAAGGTGCAAAAGCGATGGCTGTCAGTATACCGAATATGAAACGGCGGTTTTGCATCTGGGTCCTGTAGCAAAGAATCGAGCACCTAAGATGCAATTTTTGAACCGCTGTGAAACCCCCGTTGACGTGGATGTGAACATCCTTGCGAATGCATGGCAGCCCTTAATCAAAGATGTCTTCTATAACATCCCAGGCTTCATCCAGAACACGATAGAACGTGCTCTTTTTCTTCTTCTTTTTTCGCGATTTCGGGGGTGCTACGTGGCTGATCGCCGTACGAGCAGGCTTTGATTTCTGAACCTTGTGCTTTGGCAACATCTTAAGGTCGTGCAGAGGCGCACCACAGCTTGAGCAACTCAGCTCGTGCCGTTTCTTCCCGGTCAGAACCAGGGCAGCCCGAGTACCGCAATAGCAGCAGGTTGCGATTTTGGACGGTCCGGAAATAGCGATCTCCTGTCTAATGGTGCCGAGAGGCATATAGGGCGATTGCGGCAGCATTTGAGACATTCAGTGACCCAAATCCCC
The DNA here is from genome assembly GCF_056533095.1 of Ruegeria sp. H3. Taxonomy (NCBI): domain Bacteria; kingdom Pseudomonadati; phylum Pseudomonadota; class Alphaproteobacteria; order Rhodobacterales; family Roseobacteraceae; genus Ruegeria; species Ruegeria sp. H3. The sequence goes on from NZ_JBQFOD010000003.1 coordinate 176,397, forward strand.
CGGATGCGTCAATTTTCACCAATTGATCCACAGTCTCTTTGGTCTTTTGCCGCAATCCCGGCCCTTCAGCACCCAATACCAGCGCCACAGGTCGATCCCTTTGGTTCCCCAGGGCTGTTTCAATAGTTTCATTCGCCTCGCCATCCAGACCGAGCACCAGAAATCCCATCGACTGAAGCTCGGTTATGGCATCGGCCAGATTGCGCACCCTTAGATAAGGCTGACGTTCCAATGCGCCGCTGGCGGTCTTGGCCAGTGCCCCGGTTTCAGGGGCCGAATGATGCCGGGTTCCGATCACAGCACTTGCACCCAGTACTTCGGCTGACCGAAGAATCGCACCCACATTATGTGGGTCCGTTACACGGTCCAGTAGGATCACGCGGGGATGTTCCCGTCCGATGCAGTTCTCGGCCAAACCGCCCCACTCCAGCGGCTTAACCTCAAGCGCTGCCCCCTGATGCACCGAACCCGCATCGATCGGGGCACTAAACTTGCGCGGATCAACCATCTCGGCCTCGATCCCCGCGAATTCAATGGCTTCGAGCAGCTTGTCCCGCGCATTTCGCGTCACAATCAGGCGCAGTTTCTGGCGTTTGGGGTTCATCAAGGCGTCGCGCACGGCGTGCAAACCAAACAGCCAAACCGTCTCTGCCGCAGCTGCTTTTCGCGCCTGTTCCTTTTCAACAACCCACTTGGGTTTTTTCATTCTGAGGGCCTCCGGGCCATGAATTCGCTTTCCTGCGTCAATGCCGTATTTTCCTGTTGACGCTCCTTTGGTCCGCTAGTAATCACGCCTCCACGTCAGGTGCAACGCCTGACAGTGGGCGACAGGCCGCAAGGTGTGGCAGGGGACTGTAACTCCCTCGCGGAGACGCACGCCTGGTTCGATTCCAGGGTCGCCCACCACTCTCACAAAGCTTCCAGATTCCAGAGCAAAACGCCCCCACCATTGGCCTGTGCCTTCAGTTATGAAGAGCAGTCTAGTCATTCGTCAAACATTTGGTTCAGTGACGTGGTCGCTGTTAAACCTTTCGAAAGCCGCAGGCTAAGCCAGCCATGCCGCCCAGCGACTGCCACAGGTCGTTTTTCTGCACCCGACGTTGCGGTTGTCGGCGACACGCTTGACAAGCACCGTATCAGTGCCGCATGTCCGATCCGTTGGTGTCCTCGTAAGAGGATGAAAAGGGAATGCGTCAACGGGTTTACCGCCAAACGCAGCCGCCCCCGCGACCGTGACCGGAGAGGGTGCCCAAAGCCACTGGCCAAAGGCTGGGAAGGCAGGACATCCGACAGGGTATACACCCTGACATCCGCAAGCCGGGAGACCTGCCAGCGCCCGAAGATGAAACCGGACGGGGTGTTCCGGTGTGGGGCTTGGATCGGCCCACATGAAACCCCGTCCCCCAGATTTGATTAAGGGGGATGAGAGAGATGAGTAAAGCCGCACCAGTTGAACTGCTGGTCTGCACGACATGCCGCCGTGGCCTGGCAATCGAAGATGACACCCAGCGCCCCGGCGCTTTGCTGCATAAGGCGCTGGAACAGGCGGGCGTGCCAGATGGGATCCATCTGAAACCCGTGGAGTGCCTGTCAAATTGCGATCAAGGATGTTCCATCGTGTTGCGGGGCGGACCCACGCGTTGGACTTTTGTCTACGAAAACCTCAACGAAACCGACCATGTCGAAACGATCATCGAAGGTGTGACCAAGTATTTGGCCACTGACGATGGTTTGGTCAAATGGCGCGAACGTCCTGAACATTTCCGCAAAAACTGTGCGGCCCGTATTCCCCCGATTGGAGCCCTGAAATGAGCAACTTGGAAAAACTCCCCGTCACCGTGATCACTGGCTTCTTGGGTTCGGGCAAAACCACACTGGTCAAGCACCTGATGCAGAACCCGCAGGGCAAGCGTCTGGCGGTGGTGGTCAACGAATTTGGCGATGTTGGCGTCGATGGCGACATCCTGAAATCCTGTGCGATCCCCGATTGTCCGGCAGAAAACATCATGGAATTGGCGAACGGCTGTATCTGCTGCACCGTGGCCGACGACTTCATCCCGACCATCGAAGCCTTGATGGCACTGGAGCCGCGCCCTGAGCATATTCTGATCGAAACCTCTGGGCTCGCCTTGCCCAAGCCGCTGCTGAAAGCCTTCGACTGGCCGGATATTCGCTCGAAAATCACCGTCGATGGTGTGATCGCTCTGGCCGATGCCGAAGCTGTCGCCGCCGGTCGCTTTGCGCCAAATGTGGCAGCGGTGGATGCGCAACGTCTGGCCGATGACTCGATTGACCACGAAACACCCTTGGCCGAGGTGTTCGAGGATCAGATTTCCTGCGCCGACATCATTCTGCTGACCAAGCCCGATCTGGCCGGTCCTGAAGGCGTAGCCAAAGCGAAAGAGATCATCGCCACTGAGGCCCCTCGCCCGCTGCCCGTTGTCGAAGTTGCCGAAGGCGCCGTGGACGTACGGGTCGTTCTGGGTCTTGAGGCCGCAGCCGAGGATGACATGGACGCCCGCCCGTCGCATCACGACGGTCACCACGATCACGAGCATGACGATTTCGAAAGCATCATCGTTGATCTGCCGGAACAGTCCGATCCAGCCGATCTGGTCGCCAAGATCGAACTTCTGGCCACTGAGCTGAACATTTTGCGCGTCAAAGGCTATGCCGCCGTCGAAGGCAAGCCGATGCGCCTGCTGGTGCAAGCCGTGGGTGCCCGCGTGCGTCATCAATATGACCGCCCGTGGGGGCCCGGCGAAGAACGCCGCTCGCGCATGGTGGTGATCGCCGAGCATGACGACATCAAAGAAGCAGAAATCCGCGATATCCTCGCGGGTGTCACCGAGGCCGCCGAGTAAGGCCCATGCACGTCGTCTTCCGCGAAAGCCACGGGTTAGAAGAAACGGAAACCCCAACCGATCTGGGCCAGAGCCCGGCGGATCTGGTGGTGCTGTCCTTCTCGGACAGCGACCTGGGCGCTTTCGCGGCAGGCTGGCATCGCGGTGGCGGACCGGAAGGGCGAATGCCGACCCTGCGGTTGGCGAACCTGACGGCGTTGAAGCATCCTCTGTCCGTCGACACCTACGTGGAACAGACGCTTGAGGGTGCCAAGGGCATTCTGATCCGTCTGATTGGCGGCGTGCCTTACTGGGCCTACGGGTTACAGCAAGTTCTGTCACTGGCTCAGGCCAAGGGGATCGCTTTGGCCGTCTTACCCGCCGACGGACGTGAGGATACGCGGCTGGATGAATATTCCACCCTACCCGTCTCGACCCTGCGCCGTCTGGCGCATCTCTGCGACACCGGCGGAGAGGTCGCGGCACAGGCTGCCTTGGCGCAGATGGCATTGGCGGCGGGGCTTTATGCCGGCCCTGTTATGGGGGCTAAAACCCTGCCCGAATCCGGCGCGTGGTGTCCTGTTCGCGGCGTGATCCCGGTTGAGGCGGCCTTTTCGGGCAACGCAAAACGTATCATCGTCACGTTCTATCGCGCCTATCTGACATCGGCGGATACAGCCCCTGTCGCCGCCGTGATCCGCAGCTTGCGGGATCGCGGGTTCGACGCAGTGGGCCTCTTTGCCCCTTCGCTCAAAGCACCTGCTGCCGCTGAATGGCTGCGTGACAACATCGTCACGCTGAAACCTTCGGCGATCATCAACGCCACCTCTTTCTCGGGCAAAGGCGCATCGGGAACGTCTCCTTTGGACGCGGCGGGCGTGCCGGTATTTCAGATGGCCCTCGCCACATCCCGACGCAAGGCTTGGGCCGAGGCCGAACGAGGTCTCTCCCCTGCCGATCTCGCCATGCATGTGGTGCTGCCCGAAGTGGACGGGCGCATTTCAGCGGGCATTGCCTCATTCAAGGAACCGGGCAAGCGTGATCCGCATCTGGAATATTCCCGCTTTGCCCACCGGGCTGAGCAAGAGCGGATCGAAGCGATCATCAACCGTGTCACAGGCTGGTTGACCCTTCATAACAAGCCCAAGGCAGATCAAGTACCCGCACTGGTGCTATCAACCTACCCCGGCAAGGACTGGCAAATGGCGCACGCGGTGGGCCTCGACGCGCTGGCCTCGGCCGAGGCGATGCTGGCCGATCTTCAGGCCGAGGGCTACCGCACCGCACCGGCCGAACCAATTGCTGAAACCCTGCTGGATGCGCGCATTTCATGGTCTTTGGAAGACTACCAGGCAGCCCTAGCAGACCTGTCCGAGCAACTGCGCACCGATCTGCAAACCGTTTGGGGTAAGCCCGAGGACGACCCGATCTTTACCGAGGGCGCGTTCCACTTCACCGCCCTGCGCCGAGGCAACGTGATGGTTACACTGCAACCCGAACGCGGCACGCCCGAGCTGCGCGATGACGACTATCACGATCTGTCTCGCACCCCGCGTCACAGCTACGTCGCCTTCTATCTGTGGCTACGCAAAGGATTGGGCGCAGACGCTTTGATCCATATCGGCGCGCATGGCACGCTGGAATGGCTTCCGGGCAAATCCGTTGCGCTGTCGGCGAATTGCTGGCCCGAGGCGCTGATCCGTGACCTGCCGGTGATCTATCCCTTCATTGTCAACGACCCGGGCGAGGCCGCGCAGGCCAAGCGCCGGATTGGGGCTGTCACGCTGGGCCATATCCCGCCCCCGATGAAGGAAAGCGGCACGCCAGATCGCATGGTGCGGCTGGAATCTCTGCTGGATGAGTTCTCGAACGCGGACGGGCTGGATCCCAAACGCCGCGACCGCCTGCAGGAAGACATCCGGGATGAGGCGCAGGCCATCGGGTTGGAAAGCGATCTGGGCCTTGATCAGGCCACCTGCACCGCCGAGGCGATCACCCGCATCGACCGCTTTGTCTGCGATATCAAAGAAAGCCAGTTCGGCGACGGGCTGCATATCTATGGCCGCGCGCCTGAGGTTTCCGGCACATTCGACCCCGCACCCTCGGCCCATGCAGAACGCAACGCTCTGATCGACGCGTTGGCCGGCAAGCGGATCGAGGCTGGGCCGTCCGGTTCCCCCTACCGCGGCCGCTCGGATGTTCTGCCGACCGGGCGGAACCTATATACCACCGACCCCCGCTCGGTTCCGACGCGGGCGGCCTACACTCAAGGCGTCAAACTGGCTGAGGAACTGGTCCGCCGCCACCTGCAGGAAGAAGGCGATTATCCCAAGGGGCTGATCATCGATCTGTGGGGCTCAGCCACCATGCGCACCGCGGGTGAGGAATTTGCCATGGCATTGCACCTGCTGGGCGTGAAACCGGTCTGGGATAAAGGCTCGGAACGGGTTTCGGGGATAGAAGTGCTGCCGATCACTGACCTCAGCCGCCCACGTCTGGACGTGACGCTGCGTGTGTCGGGCCTGTTCCGGGACGTCTTCCCGACCCTCTCGGCGCTTTACGGTCAGGCGATCCGCGCGTTGGCGGCGCGGGATGAGGCGACCGACTGGAACCCCTATGCCGGTCAAGCCCCGTCGGCTCGCGTCTTCGGCCCCGCCCCCGGCAACTATGGCGTCAACATGACCCAACTTTCCGAGGTCTATACCGACGAGGCCCGCGCGCAGGCGGGTGAGGCATGGCTTGAGGCCAGCTCCTTCGCACTGGAGGGCGAGAATATCTTTCAGGACAAGGCGGGCATCACCCAACGCGTGGCGCATGCCGACAGTTTTGTTCACCTGCAGGACCTGACCGAGACAGACCTGCTGCTGGCGAATGACTACGCGACACACGAGGCCGGTTTTGCTGCCGCCAAGAAGGCCACGGGTGGGACCGCGCAGCTTTATCATCTGGACAATACCAATCCCGAAAACCCACGCGCCCGCACCTTGCCGGAAGAGATCAGCCGCGTCGTCCACGCCCGCGCAGCCAATCCGGACTGGATCGCCGGGATGCAGCGCCACGGCTTCCGTGGCGCGGCCGAGATCGCCGCGACGCTAGATCACATGGCCTCGTTTGCGCATCTGTCGGGCACCGTTGCGCCGCATCTGTTCGACCTCTACCACGATGCGACACTGGGCGATGAAGACGTGGATGCCTTCCTGCAGAAGGCCAATCCGCAAGCCCATCAGGCGATGCAGGACCGGTTCCGCGCGCTTTTGGATGCCGGGTTGTGGAATACCCGGCGCAACTCGATCCGGGCGGATCTGGAGGGGCTGGGATGAGCGCGCCCACCCCAAAACCAATCGTCCAAGGTTGGTGCCCCGGCGCCCACCGACCGATGATGTCTGGGGATGGGCTGGTGGTGCGTGTGCGCCCTCGGCTGGCTCGGCTGACCGCCGCACAAGCGCTTGGCCTATGTAAACTGGCCCAGCAATTCGGCAACGGCACAATCGATCTGACCAACCGCGCGAACCTGCAGTTGCGCGGCGTGCAGGAAAGTGATCACCAGGCATTGCTGTCCGAGCTGTCCGCGCTTGGGCTGTTGGACGCGGAGCCGGGTATTGAGGTCCGGCGCAACATTCTGGTCTCACCGCTCTACCAGCCGGGCGATCTGACCGCGCGGCTGACGCAGGAATTGATCGACCGCCTGAGCGAGTTGCCTGCTCTACCGGCCAAGTTCGGCTTTGCCATCGACACTGGACCAGAGCGCCTGCTGGCGGCGGACTCGGCCGATATCCGGTTGGAGCGTTCCGCTGATGACCTGATCCTGCGCGCAGATGGGGCTCAGACCGGACGTGTCGTCTCCGAGGCCGAGGCCATTGATCACCTGATTGCTCTAGCCACATGGTTTGCCGAGGTCTTCACACCAGACACCCGCCGCATGGCCCGGGCCGTGGCGGCTTTTGGTCTGCCTGCGGAGTGGCAGGGCCGCGACCCCGGACCCATCGGCGCACCGTTGCAACCGGGTGCTTGCAATCTGGGCAGCCTCTATGGCGCGGCCTTTGGGCAATTGCCCGCCAACGAGCTACACGCGCTGATCCGCGACAGCGGCGCCTCTGCCCTACGTGTCACCCCTAGGCGACTGATCCTGCTGGAAGGCGGGGCGGCGATACCCGCACCGGCCTTCGTCACAAATGGCTCTGACCCGCTGATGACCACCGACGCCTGCCCCGGGGCGCCGCTCTGCCCTCAGGCGCAGGTGGAAACCCGCGAAATCGCCCGTGCCTTGGCCGCGCGCGTTCCTGGCCATCTGCATGTCTCTGGGTGTTCCAAAGGCTGCGCTCGAATGGGCCCCGCGGATGTGGTTTTAGTCGGCCAGAACGGACGATTTGATCTTGTCAAACAGGGCCGCGCAGGGGATGAGCCAATCCTGCGCGGGCTGAACCCCAAAACACTGATGACGATGGACTTCACCTGATGCCCTACACTTACGAAACCGACGGCGCGGCGATCTACAGGGAAAGCTTTGCCACCATCCGCTCCGAAGCCGATCTGGCGCGGTTCGATGCCGATGAAGAGCAGGTCGCCGTTCGGATGATCCACGCGGCTGGCATGGTCGGGCTGGAAGAGTTCGTCCATTTCTCACCCGGTTTTGTATCCTCCGCGCGGACCGCGCTGGAAAACGGCGCGCCGATCCTGTGTGACGCACGTATGGTGAGCGAAGGCGTAACCCGGTTCCGCCTGCCCGCCGAGAATGAGGTGATCTGCACCCTGCATGACGAGCGCGTGCGCCCTCTGGCTGCAGAGATGAGCAATACGCGTTCAGCCGCCGCGCTGGAGCTGTGGCGCCCGCGTCTTGAGGGCGCTGTAGTCGCCATCGGCAACGCACCCACCGCGCTGTTTCATCTACTGAACATGCTGGAAGACTCCGACTGCCCGCGCCCTGCAGCCATCATCGGCTGCCCGGTGGGGTTTGTCGGCGCGGTCGAATCCAAAGACGCGCTGTGGGAGGCACAGCCGGTGCCGTCCTGCATCGTTAAAGGCCGTCTGGGCGGCAGTGCGATCACCGTTGCCGCTGTAAACGCCATCGCGAGTCGCGCCGAATGAACGCCGGCACAATATACGGCGTTGGCCTTGGCCCCGGCGACCCGGACCTGATGAGCGTTCGGGCCGATCGTTTGCTGCGCAATGCGCGCCATGTGGCTTTCTTTCGCAAGCCGGGCCGCAACGGTCAGGCGCGCAAGATTGTGGATGGCATGATACCCGGCAGTGCGACGGAGTTCCCGATGGAATACCCCGTCACCACGGAAATTCCACTGTCTGATCCGCGCTACAATGCCTTGCTCGCTGCGTTTTATGAAGATTGCGCAGCGCATCTGAGAAACCTGTCAAACGCAGGAGAAGATGTCGTGGTACTGTGCGAGGGTGATCCGTTTTTCTATGGCTCATTCATGCATCTTTACAACCGCTTGCGAGATGAAGCTCAAGTTGAAATCGTACCCGCGATCACAGGCATGTCCGGGGCCTGGACCGCAACGGGCGACCCGATCACTTGGGGTGACGACGTCCTGACTATTCTGATGGGAACATTGCCCGAAGATGATCTGGCTCGTCGCATGGCGGACACCGACGCTTTGGTCGTTATGAAAATCGGGCGCAATATCGAAAAGGTCAAACGCGCCTTGAAAACCGCAGGTCTGTATGACCGCGCCTGGATCGTGGAATACGCCCAGATGCCCAATCAGCGGGTCTGCAAATTATCGGATGATTGCGAAGAGATCACGCCCTATTTCTCGATCATTATCGTTCACGGTCAGGGACGGCGACCATGACGGGTTGGGTCAAGATTGCCGGGCTTGGCCCCGGAGATGAAGCGCTGGTGACACCTGAAGTCACAGCTGCCTTGGCCCAGGCTACGGATGTGGTTGGCTATATCCCCTATGTCGCACGCGTGGCAGATCGCACGGGGCTGACTCTGCATGCCAGCGATAACCGCGTTGAAATTGACCGGTCCCAGCATGCGTTGCAGATGGCCTCTGAGGGGAAACGGGTTGTTGTGGTCTCGTCCGGAGACCCCGGCGTGTTTGCCATGGCCGCCGCCGTGTTTGAGGCGATGGAAAACGGGCCAGTTGAGTGGCGCGACATCCCCGTCGACGTGTTGCCGGGCATTACGGCCATGCTGGCCGCCTCGGCCCGCGCGGGTGCGCCACTGGGGCATGATTTCTGCGCCATCAACCTGAGTGACAACCTTAAACCCTGGTCGCTGGTCGAAAAGCGGCTGCGTCTGGCTGCACAGGGCGATTTCGCGATGGCATTCTACAACCCACGCTCAAAGTCCCGGCCCGAAGGATTTGTAAAGACGCTGGAAATACTGCGTGAGGAATGTGAACCTGAACGCCTGATCCTGTTCGCCCGCGCCGTGTCGCGCGCGGATGAGGCGATCCGGATTTCGACATTGGCAGAAGCAACGCCCGAAATGGCCGATATGCAGACCGTTGTGATCGTCGGCTCCTCCCTAACCCGCGTGATCGAACGCGAAGGCGCGCCAATTGTCTACACACCAAGGTTCACTTTGGCCGAGGGTCAGGAATGATCAAGCCAGTCCAAAACCTGATCGACCGAAGAAAGCTCTTGCCGGGACGGCAGGCTGGGGCGGTCGATCATCAGGACAGGCACACCCAGCCTCCGCGCAGCATCCAGCTTGGCGCGTGCACCCGTACCGCCTGCGTTCTTCGAAACAACCAGTTCGGTGCCGTGGTTTCTCATCAGCGCAACATCGTCTTCAACCGTGAAGGGCCCGCGCGAGACCACAATACCCGCGTTGGGCAGAAGTACAGTTTCCGGTTCATCGACCAGACGCAACAAATAATGATGTTGAGGCTGAGCCGCGAAATCCTGCAAATGCATTCGACCTACAGCCAGAAACACGCGCCGAGCGGGACCGTCAAGCGCCGCAACAGCTGCCGGGATATCCGGCACATGTTGCCAGCTATCGCCCTGCTGCGGGCTCCAGGCTGGTCGGGTCAAAGCGGTAAGCGGAACATCCGCAGCGTTACACGCGGCGATAGCATTGGCACTCATCTTTGCTGCGAACGGGTGCGTTGCGTCCACAACATGCGTAATCGCGTTGTCGCGGATGTATCCGGCCAGCCCATCGACTCCTCCGAACCCACCCACGCGAACCGGCAATGGTTGCGGGCGAGGATTGTCCACGCGCCCGGCGTAAGAGTATACTGCGTTCGTCCCCCGTTCGGCAAGGCTGCGAGCAAGGGCGTTGGCCTCGGTCGTGCCGCCAAGAAGCAGGAGTTTGGGCATGCATGAAGCTCCGTGGCTGACCATTCTGGGACTGGGCGAAGATGGACTGGATGGCCTGCCACCCGCAAGTCGTCAAGCCCTGGACCGGGCCGAAATCGTCATGGGCCCGCCACGGCATCTGTCGCTGGTTCCAGAAACTCAGGCCGAACAGATCGAATGGCCCGTGCCATTTGCCGATGGAATACCGATTTTATACGACCTGCGCGGGCGACCCACCGTCGTGCTGGCATCAGGTGATCCGTTCTGGTTCGGGGCCGGTTCGGTCATTGCCCGGACCTTTGATGAAGGCGAATGGATTGCCCTGCCCGGTCAATCCACCTTTTCGCTGGCGGCTGCCCGATTGGGTTGGCCGTTGGAAGCCACATTGACCTTTGGACTTCACGCCGCGCCCCTGACCCGGTTGCGCCCACATCTGGCGGCAGGGCTGCGCGCGATCCTTCTGCTGCGCGACGGCAAGGCGGTGGCCGAACTGGCGACCTATCTGACAGAGACCGGTTTTGCCGACAGCGCACTGCACGTGATGCAAGCCCTAGGCGGACCGCGCGAAAATACGCAGACGGTTTCGCTGACCGAAGCACTGCTGGGCACGTTCGATCACCCCGTTTGCGTTGGGCTCGAGGTCACCGGCCCCGGCATGTCATTCCCCAAAGCTTCTGGCAAGCCGGACGACATCTTTGAAACCGACGGTCAGATCACCAAACGCCCCATCCGCGCGTTGACCTTATCCGCATTGGCACCTCAGCGAGGCGAGCATCTGTGGGATATCGGCGGTGGCACTGGTTCCATCAGTATTGAATGGCTGATGTGCGACCCGACCTTGACCGCCACCTCGATTGAGCCACTGGCCGAGCGCGCAGACCGCATTAGGCGCAACGCGGACACGCTGGGGCAGGATCGATTGGAAGTTATTCACGGCACCGCGCCTGAGGCTTTGTCAGGCTTGGCTGATCCAGATGTTGTATTCATCGGCGGCGGCTTGTCCGAGGCCTTGCTGGTCTGGTTGCGCGACAGTCTGCCAAAGGGCACGCGGCTGGTCGCGAATGCAGTAACGCTCGAGAGCGAGGCGCTGCTGGCGCAGTGGCATGAAACGCTGGGCGGTGACTTGCTGCGGATTGAATTGGCGCAGGCGGGCCCTCTGGGTCCCCGGCGTGGATGGAAATCCGCTTACCCGGTGGTGCAGTGGAGCGTGACCCTATGATCGTCGCCGGTCTTGGGTTTTCTAACGCCGCCACGGTCGACAGCCTGAAGGCGGCCTATAATCAGGCGTCCTCGGGCCATGCGGTGGATGCGCTGGCGACGGTCGCGGACAAGGACGGCCACGCCGCGTTGGACGCCTTTGCGGCAATCGTCGACCTGCCCTTGCACCTTGTTGTACCCGCTGACCTGGCCGGACGGCGCACCCTGACATGCTCGCCCCGCAGCCGTGCCACCTATGGCACCGGCAGCGTGGCCGAAGCATCCGCTTTGGCTGCCGCCGGGTTCGGCGCGCGGCTGCTTACACCCAGACACATCTCAGACGACCGGCTGGCCACGTGTGCCATTGCCATCGGAGGACAGACATGACCGTTCATTTCATTGGTGCCGGACCGGGTGCCGCCGACCTGCTGACCCTGCGCGGGCGCGATATCATCGCGTCCTGCCCAGTGTGCCTGTATGCAGGGTCGCTGGTGCCGGAAGAGATTCTTAGCCATTGCCCCAAAGGCGCGAAGATCGTGAACACCGCGCCGATGGATCTGGACCAGATCATGGCCGAAATCGAAGCGGCGCATAAGGCAGGGCAAGACGTGGCCCGGCTGCATTCAGGCGACCTGTCGGTCTGGTCGGCAATGGGAGAACAGGTCCGTCGGTTGAAAGAGATGGGCATTCCGGTCAGCGTCACCCCCGGCGTGCCGTCCTTTGCGGCAGCAGCTGCGGCTTTGGGCACCGAACTGACACTGCCCGGTCTGGCGCAATCCGTGGTTTTGACCCGTACGCCCGGTCGGGCTTCATCAATGCCCGAGGGTGAGACACTGGAAAACTTCGCGCGTACCGGAGCCACGCTAGCCATTCACCTGTCGATCGGCAATCTGGACAAGATCATCGCGGATTTGACACCAACCTATGGGGCCGATTGCCCCGTAGCCGTTGTTTATCGCGCCAGTTGGCCCGATGAGCGGATCATCCGCGCCACGTTGGATACCCTGAAAGACGCGTTGGACGAAAGCATTTCTCGTACCGCTCTGATCATGGTCGGACCCGCGCTGGCAGGTGAAGGGTTTGACGAAAGCTGCCTCTATTCAAAGACCTATGATCGTCGGTATCGTCCGCAAAGTGCGGATAGCCCATGGTCCAGCTGGGAACATGGCGATGACTAATCCTCCGGGTATACTGATTTCCGCGCCATCTTCGGGCACAGGCAAAACCACTGTTATGCTGGGGCTGTTGCGGGCACTGGCCGAGGATGGGTTGACCGTGCAACCGTTCAAAAGCGGCCCCGACTATATCGACCCGGCTTTTCACCGGGCAGCGGCGGGGCGGGCCTCGTTCAACCTGGACAGTTGGGCGATGGGTGATCCGCTGCTGAACGCGATCTCGGATCAGGCAGACGGGACGGATATTGTGGTCGCTGAAGGCTCGATGGGTCTGTTCGATGGCGTGGCCAAACCCGGCGAGCTGGGGCATGGCTCCAGCGCGGAAACGGCGCAACGCATGGGCTGGCCGGTGGTTCTGGTGCTGGATGTCGGCGGTCAGGCGCAATCGGCAGCTGCCACTGCCCTTGGTTTCAAGATGTACAACCCCGACCTGCCCTTTGCAGGTGTGATCCTGAACCGCTGCGCCAGTCCCCGGCACGAGCGCCTGACCCGCTTGGGCATGGAGCGTGCGGGTCTGCCCGTACTGGGTGTGCTGCCGCGGCGCGGTGACCTGACCCTGCCCGAGCGCCATTTGGGCCTGATCCAAGCTGTAGAGCATCCCGATCTGGAAAGCGCCATCGTGGGTTATGCGGCGTTCCTGCGGGAACACGTGGACCTTGAGGCGATCAAGCGGGCGGCCTCCTCAGGCCCGGTTGGGCCATCGTCAGCCGCGCTGCCGCGGCCCCCGGCCCAACGGATTGCACTGGCGCAAGATGCCGCGTTTTCCTTTACCTACCCCCATTTGCTGGAAGGCTGGCGCACAGCCGGGGCCGAAGTGCTACCGTTCTCACCCTTGGCGGATGAAGCGCCGGCGACGGAGGCCGATCTGGTTTGGTTGCCGGGGGGATACCCGGAACTGCATGCCGGCAAACTGGCAGCGGCAAATACCTTCCTAAACGGGCTGCGCCGCCATGCCGAAACCAAACCGGTGCATGGCGAATGCGGCGGCTACATGGCTTTGGGGGAAGGGCTAATTGACAAAGACGGCACACGGCACCAAATGGCCGGGTTGCTGGGGCTGGTCACTTCCTATGAGAAACGCAAGTTCAATCTGGGGTATCGCCGGGCTGAGCTGCTGGCCCCGATGCCTGGACTTGCTGCAGGTACCGCCCTGCGCGGGCATGAGTTTCACTATTCCTCGATCGTCGACCAACCCGACGCGCCGCTGGCGCGCGTGTTTGATGCCGAAGGCACAGAAGGTCCCCAAACCGGGTCGGTGCGCGGCAGTGTCACCGGCACATTCTTCCACCTGATCGCTGAGGCTTCGGCATGACGGGTTTTGTCTCGTTCATCGGCTCTGGCCCAGGTGATCCGGAACTTCTGACGCTCAAAGCCGTGGATCGGCTGCAAAAAGCCGATGCGGTGCTGTTCGATGACCTGAGCAGCGGCCCGATCCTGAGCCATGCCCGCGAGGATGCGGATTTGGTCGGGGTTGGCAAACGTGCTGGGCGCCCCTCGCCTAAACAGAACCATGTCAGCCGCCTGCTGGTCGAATATGCGCAGACCGGACAGCACGTTGTGCGGCTGAAATCCGGGGATGGCGGGCTGTTTGGTCGGCTGGAAGAGGAACTGGTCGCACTGCGAGAGGCCGGGATCGACTATGAGATCATACCGGGCATCCCCTCTGCCGTCGCAGCCGCTGCCTCAGCTGGCATTCCCCTGACACGCCGCCTGACCGCGCGCAGGGTGCAGTTTGTCACCGGTCACGATGTAAGCGGGCGATTGCCCGACGACCTGAACCTGCCCGCCCTCTCGGATGGCCTGGCCACAACAGTTGTGTTCATGGGCAAGCGTACCTTTCCCTTGCTGGTCGACGCGCTGCACGCACATGGTCTGCCGTTGGAGACGCCTGCCTTACTGGCGGAATCCGTTTCGACCCCAGATCAGGTCCTTCACCGTTCGACCATCGGCGCATTGGCGGACAAGCTGAAAGCTGAGATCGGAACGGCCCCGGCGCTGATCCTCTATGGCCCACTCGCGGAATTCGAAGATGTATGAGCTGACCCTGATTGGTATCGGCACCGGCAATCCAGATCATGTGACCCAGCAGGGTGTGCAAGCGATCCGAGAGGCCGATCTGATCCTGATCCCACGCAAGGGTGAAAACAAGACTGATCTGGCCGGGGTGCGGGAGGAGATCATCACAAAGGCCTGCGAGACGCCGCCTCAGATCGCCTATTTCGATATTCCCAAGCGCCGCTCGGATGAGGGATATCTGCGAGGTGTCGACGAATGGCATGACGCCATCGCCCTACGCTGGCAGGCAGCCTTTGCAGAGTACCCGGATGTAACCAAAGTGGCGCTGTTGATCTGGGGCGACCCATCGCTCTATGACAGTTCTCTGCGCATCGCGGCCCGGCTGGATCCACAACCCCGCAAACGCGTCATTCCGGGGATCACCGCGCTACAAGCCCTGACAGCAGCACATGCGATCCCGATCAACGATATTGGTGCACCTTATGTGGTCACAACCGGGCGGCGCTTGCGAGACGATGGGTGGCCTGCAGATGCCTCGAAAGTTGCGGTGATGCTGGATGGGGAATGCTCATTCCAAAGCCTTGATATGGCGAGTTATGACATCTGGTGGGGCGCTTATGTCGGGATGAAAGAGGAAATCCTGATCCATGGGCCACTGATCGACGTCGCCCAACAGATATTGGACACCCGCGCCAAGGCCCGTGCCGATCACGGCTGGATCATGGATATCTATCTGCTGCAAAAGTCCACACGGTGATGTGAGTGCAAATCCCGTCAAAGTCTGGCATCAAGATGTGAATACTTGACGGAGATCTCAGATATGAACGCCCTGTACGCAGCAATGTGCCTTTTTGCCCTGCCCGCCTTGGCCGACGAGGCGTTGCCGGGCTGGGCCGTGTATGAGACCGACAAGACCTATGAGGCCTTGGTCGCGGACACCAAGGCGGCGGTCAAAGAAAACGGGCTAATCGTTGTCACGCAGGCCGGTCCGACCAAGGCAGCAGCGGCGCGTGGCATCACCATCCCCGGCAATCGGGTGATCGGCGTATTCAACAATGACTATGCTGTGCGGGTTCTGGAAACTTCAACCGAGGCGATGATCGAAGCCCCAATCCGGTTCTATGTAACCGAGAATGAAGACGGAACTGCAACCCTGTCCTACAAGACGCCCAGCTTTGTCTTCTCCCCATATGCCAACCAAGGTGGCGCAGCCTTGTCTGAGATTGCCGCAGAATTGGACGCGAAGTTTCAATCCATTGCGGAATCGGCGCGCGAATAATCACACTGGCGTGATGCAGCTTGCCTCTGGTGCGAAGGTCAGACATCTGCTTGGCAATGAAAATCTCGGAGCTCATTGATGCAGGACATGTCCCCCCGCGCGGCTGATTTGCTGGCCCAACGCTTGTACGAGGCCGGATGCCGCCATGCTTTTGGCATGCCGGGCGGCGAGGTGCTGACACTGGTCGATGCGCTGGAGCAAGCAGGGATCACCTTTCACCTGGCCAAACATGAAAACGCGGCCGGATTCATGGCCGAGGCCGTGCATCACCGCGACGGCGCGCCAGCGATTCTGGTCGCTACCATTGGCCCAGGTGCGATGAACGGGATCAATGTGGTCGCCAACGCGTTTCAGGATCGAGTTCCGATGATTGTTCTGACCGGCTGCGTGGATCCCGATGAAGCGCTGACCTATACCCATCAGGTGATGGATCACAGCCAGGTTTATCGCTCGATCACCAAGGCCACTTTTGTGATGACCGCAGAAGGCGCGGATATCATCGCCGACAAGGCCGTATCGCTGGCCAACCAGCCCCGGCCCGGCCCGGTTCATATCGACGTACCAATCTCGGTCGCGGATATGCGCGTGTCCTCGACCAAGCGCCGGCGTCTGGCCAAGGTCGCAGCCGTTGCTCCGGAAGGCGATTGCCTCGCCAAAGCACGTCGCTGGGTGTCCGAGGCCGAACGTCCCGTCGCGATCATTGGACTGGATGTTCTCTATGATGACTCGTGCAGCGTGGTGCAGGCTTTTCTGGAACACTTCAACATCCCGTTCGTGACAACCTACAAGGCCAAGGGGGTCATCCCCGAGGATCACCCGCTTTGTCTGGGCGGTGCGGGTTTATCTCCCTTAGCCGACAAGCACCTGATCCCGCTGATCGAACAATCCGATCTGGTTCTGTGCCTGGGCTATGACCCGATCGAGATGCGCCCCGGTTGGCGTGAAATCTGGGACCCGGAGCAAAAGCGCGTCATCGATATCTCGGCCGTGGTCAATGATCACTATATGCATCAGGCCGGGCTGAATCTGGTGGCTCACACCGGCGAAACGCTTGAAGCTATGGCCAAAGGCAATCCGGCTCGCGCGACTTGGCCCGGTGGTGAGCCCGCTCAGGTGAAGGCAGCGCTGGCGCAAGCCTTTCCGCAAGATGATGACTGGGGGCCTGCTGCTGTGATCGCCGAAACCCGCGCGACCCTTCCGCAGAACACTCTGGCTACGGCAGATAGCGGGGCGCACCGCATCCTGCTGAGCCAGATGTGGGACTGTCATGAGCCGCGCGGGCTGATCCAGTCTTCGGCGCTTTGCACGATGGGGTGTGCCCTGCCCATGGCCATCGGCCTGAAACTGGCCGAACCCGACCGTCCTGTGATCAGTTTTTCGGGCGATGCCGGTTTCCTGATGATCGCCGGAGAACTGTCGACCGCCGCCGAGATGGGCGGCAATCCGATCTTTCTGGTCTTTGTCGATGCCAGCCTTGCGCTGATTGAACTAAAACAACGCCGGCGTCAGATGGGCAATCGGGGCGTTGATTTCGACCGCCATGACTTTGCCGCCATGGGGCGCGCTTTCGGTGGCTATGGACATACTGTTCGCAACCGCGCAGAACTGCGGACGGCGCTGGAAGAGGCGGTCAAAGCCGACCGCTTCACCGTGATCGCCGCCGAGATCGAGCGTGGAGGATATGATGGCCGCATCTGACGGGCCGCTGAAGGGCGTCAAAGTACTGGACCTGTCTCGTATTCTGGCCGGGCCGACTTGCACACAATTGCTGGGCGATCTGGGCGCAAGCGTCATCAAGGTGGAAAACCCGGCCTCGGGCGGGGACGACACGCGACAATGGGGACCTCCATATGTGACGGATGCCGAAGGCAACCGCTCGGACCTGAGCGCCTATTACATGTCGGCCAATCGAAACAAGAAATCCGTCGCCATCGATATCGCGACGCCCGAAGGGCAGGCCGAGATCAAACGCCTGGCCGCCCATGCCGATATCCTGATCGAGAATTTCAAGCCCGGCGGCCTCGCGAAATACGGCTTGGACTACAACGGCTTATCGCAGGATCTGCCGGGCCTCGTCTATTGTTCGATTTCCGGCTATGGGCAAACCGGACCCAATTCCAGCAAGCCCGGATATGACCTGATGGCGCAAGGCTATGGTGGCGTCATGTCACTGACCGGCGACCCCGACGGCGCGCCGATGAAAGTGGGTGTCGGTATCTCTGACGTGATGTGTGGGATGTACGCCGCTGTCGGCATTCTGGCCGCCCTGCGCCATCGCGACATGACGGGCGAAGGGCAGCAGATCGATCTGGCACTGGTGGATTCGCAAGTGGCCTGGCTGATCAACGAAGGCGTCAACTATCTGACCTCGGGCGATGTTCCTCAGCGACGTGGCAATGGACATCCCAATATCGTGCCATATGAGGTCTATCAGACCGCCGATGGCCACGTGATTTTGGCTGTTGGCAATGACAGCCAGTTTCGCCGTTTTTGCGATTTCATCGGTCATCCCGACCTGGCCGACGACCCGCGTTTCGCCACAAACCCAGCCCGGCTGGAGTACCGCGAAGCACTGAATGCGATCCTGCGGCCTGCGCTTCAGTCAAACAGTACGCAAACCGTGATCGCCGAACTCGAACTTCGCAAAGTCCCTGTTGGCCCGGTACAGACATTGGATCAGGTGTTCGACACCGATCAGGTGGATGCGCGCGAGATGCAGATCACCATGCAAGCCGAACCGGGTGAGGTGAATCTGATCGGGAATCCGCTGAAACTGTCCCGCACGCCTGTAACATACCGGCACGCTCCGCCGGTGTTCGGTGCAGACACTGATGACATTTTAGGCGCTGAAAACCCCTTTGAAGACTGAAACACTTGCCCATTTCGGCGGCAAGTTGCTGAAACATGCCCTTGAATCGGCGGTTTTTTTCAATTTTCGCACACACGGGTTTTCACCAATTCGAGAGCAGGGTCGATACTGTTACGACCCGCCCGCACACTCTGATAAATCAAACAGTGTCGAATATCTCAGTCGGATTGGACCCAAGTATGAAACAAGACGTTTTTGGACAGATGAACACTTTGACCCACTCGGCCAGTGCCGAAGCGTGGGATGGTGTTCTGCTTGGGTTCATGGCGCATGCGGCAATCACCCCTCAGCATTTGGGCAGGGTGCTTGAGCTGGAACCGGATTTTGCTCTGGGCCATGCGATCAAGGGCTTGTTCATGGTTCTGCTGGGGCGGCGCGAAATGCTGCCTGTTGCAGCCGAAGCGCTGACCGCGGCCTCCACTGCGATGGAGCGCCACCCTGTATCAGCCCGCGAACGGCTGTATGTTGAGGCACTGTCACTCTATCTGTCCGACCTGCCTTCGCAAGCGATTCAGAAGTTCGAAGAGATTCTGCGCACCCATCCAACCGATACGCTGGCGATGAAACTCAGCCATGCCACCCGGTTTGTTCTTGGGGATGCCGAAGGGATGCGTCGGTCGATCGAACGCATCTTGCCTGCCTATGAGCCCGATCATGCCGGGCGCGGCTACCTGTTGGGGTGCCATTCGTTCGCGCTGGAAGAAACTGGTGCTTACCAGAAGGCTGAGATTGCCGGGCGTCAGGCGCTGTGGATGGTGTCGGACGATGCCTGGGGCCTGCATGCGGTGGCCCATGTGCACGAAATGACGGGCAATGCCCAACTGGGCCTTGATTGGTTGGCCGGACGTGAGGACGCTTGGGCCCATTGCAACAACTTCCGCTATCACGTCTGGTGGCACAAGGCATTGATGCATTTGGATCTGGGTCAGGTCGATCAGGTGATGGCCCTATACGATCAGCATATCCGCAAGGATAAGACCGACGACTACCGCGATATCTCAAACGCCACATCGCTGCTGTCCCGGTTGGAGCTTGAGGGCATCGATGTCGGCAACCGTTGGGAGGAACTGGCCGATCTCAGCGCCGCTCGAACCGAGGATGGCTGTCTGATCTTTGCCGACCTGCACTATCTGCTGGCCTTAACCGGTGACAATCGCGGCGATGCCACCGGGAAAATGCTGCAGCGTATCCAGAAGGATGCGCAGCGCAATCAAGGCGACACCCCGATCCGCATGTCTGATCCGGGCATCGCGGCCGCCAAGGGGCTTGAGGCGTTTGGCGACGGGCTTTACGGCGCGGCCTTTGACTTCCTGTCAACCGCTCGGGCCGGTATGCAATTGGCCGGTGGCAGCCACGCCCAGCGTGATGTATTCGAGCGCATCACAATTGATTCCGGCCTGCGCGCAGGTCGTCTGGATGCAGTCGAGCGCATTCTGGATGATCGCCGGGCAAAACGCGCCGGGGGCGAGGACAATTACGCACTAGCGCGCCGCGCATTGATCGAAGCGGCCCGCGACAGCGGCGACGCGCAAAGCGTCCCTGCTGAATAACCAAAAGACCAAGAAGGACAGAAAACGTATGGCGACTGTTTCGCCCGCTTCTGATTTTGCGCCTGCGGCGGCCCATGCGGCGGCCCCGGCAACGATGCGCGATCCGCGGCTGGATTTCTATCGCGGCATTGCGATGTTCATCATTCTGGTGGCCCATATTCCCGGCAACGCCTGGACCGGCTGGATTCCGGCCCGGTTTGGGTTTTCCGACGCGACCGAGATCTTTGTGTTCTGTTCCGGCATGGCCTCGGCCATCGCTTTTGGTGGTGCGTTTGTGCGCAAAGGCTGGTGGATGGGCACGGCGCGGGTGGCGTTCCGCATCTGGCAAGTCTATTGGGCCCATATCTGTCTGTTTTTCTTTGTCGCGATGACTATGGCCGCGCTGGACCAGACCGGTGCATTTGAAAAGACTTACATCTCATCCCTGAACCTTCAGCACTTTTTCAAAGACCCAGCCTCTCAGATGGTGGGGATTTTCACGCTGACCTATGTGCCGAATTACTTTGACATCCTGCCAATGTATCTGGTGGTTCTGGCCATGATGCCGCTTTACATGGCACTATATCGGGTCAGTTTCTGGCTGATGGTCGCCGTTTCCGTGGCGATCTGGTTTATTGCTCAAACCGGCGCGCTGGCCCTTCCGGCCGAACCATGGTCGGATCGTCAATGGTTTTTCAACCCGTTTGGCTGGCAATTGCTGTTCTTCACCGGCTTCGCGTTCATGCGCGGCTGGATTCCGGCCCCGCCGGTCTCGAAAACACTGATCTGGGCGGCGATTGCGTTCCTTGTTCTGTCCGCGCCGATCGGGTCCTGGAAGGTGTTCCTATGGGTGCAATCCGCAGCCCCCGGTCTGGCCGAGCAAATCCGCGAGATCTGGCCCTTGACCAAAGAGTTGCGCGGCAAGACCGAGTTTGGCCTATTCCGCTATATCCACTTCCTGTCACTGGCCTATCTGGGCTGGGTCATCGCTGGTGAGCAAGGCCATCGCCTGATCGCTTCGGGCCACAGCTTTGGCGCTCGGGTCTGGCAGGTGGTGCTAAAACTTATTACCAAAGTGGGTCAGCAATCCCTGGCGGTCTTCGTCTTTTCGATGGCCGCAGCGCGCCTGATCGGCGTTGCCTTGGATCAGGCTGGGCGGGATTTTGCCACCGTCTTCGCCGCCAACACGATTGGCTTTGCCATGATCATCGCGGTGGCCTATCTGGCGGCCTGGTTCAAATCACAGCCTTGGAAATCAAAGAGATGACCCTGACGCGCCGCGCATTTCTGGCTTCTACTTCAGCGCTGTTTCTGGCGCCGGCCACGTTTGCCTCGGGCGGGGATGTGCCGTTTGACCGCAGCCATGTGATCGAGCTGGCCCGCGAACTGGCCAGCCGCCCCTTTGCCGAGCGAGAGATGGTGCCGCAGGAATGGCAGGACCTGACCTATCAGCAATACCGCTCGATCCGGTTCCGGCTGGATCGCGCGCTATGGTACGAGACCGAGACGCCGTTCAACGTCGATTTCTTTACGCCCGGCCTGTATTTCCCGCGCACGGTCAAAGTGTCGACAGTTGAGAAGGGCATGACCAAACCCGTGGCCTTCAATCTGGACATGTTCGATAAATCGGACGAGGTTCCGACCCTTCCCATCGATGAAACGCTTGGCTTCTCGGGCCTGCGCCTGCGCACCGAAATGCACCGCCCCGGTGAAACCGATGAGTTCTGCGTCTGGCAAGGGGCCAGCTATTTCCGTGCCATCGGTCTGCACGAGGTTTACGGCCTGTCTGCACGTGGCCTGGCGCTGAAAACAGGCGATCCGGATGGCGAGGAATTCCCCGAATTCATCCGCTTCTGGCTGGAACGACCGGAACCCGGCCAACGCAATATGGTGGTCCACGCCCTGATGGATAGCCCCAGCGTAACGGGGGCTTATCGGTTTAATGTGACTGCAGGGGCCGATTGCATCATGGATGTCGAGGCCACCTTGTTCCCACGTTCCGAACTGGATCATGTCGGCATCGCGCCCGGAACCTCGATGTTCCTGTTCGATCAGACCAACCACAGCCGCTTTGATGATTTCCGCCCCGCCGTCCATGACAGCGACGGGCTGCTCATCCGCAACGGCGCGGGAGAGGTGATCTGGCGGCCATTGGCCAACCCAACCCGCCTGCAAATCTCGTCCTTCGTGGATACGAACCCTCAGGGCTTTGGCCTGATGCAGCGTAAACGCGAATTCTCGGACTATGCAGATCTTGAGGCGAATTATCACAAGCGCCCCAGCTTATGGGTCGAGCCCGGCTCTGATTGGGGCAAGGGCACGGTGACGCTGGTTGAGATCCCAGCCGATCAGGAGATCTACGACAATATCGTTGCCTATTGGCGTCCGGCAGAACCCTATGCCGCTGGCAGCCAGGTTGATCTGACCTACCGCCTGATCTGGGGCGAGGAACCGCAGCGTACGCTTATGCCGCGCGTGATCAACACAGCCATGGGCGAAAATACCTTTGGTGAGGGCCGTCTGGCCGTGATCGACTTCGAACCCAGTGAGCTGTTCGATGATCTGGACGCAGTTACCATCTTTGCCAATTCGCCTCATGCGGAAACCTCAGATGGTGTGTTGCAGCGCAATCCCGATACCGGCGGTGTGCGTCTGGCGTTTTCCTTCCAACCCGGTGAGCGTGACCATGTCGAACTGCGTGCACAACTGCTGGTCAACAAACGCCCGGCCTCCGAAGTGTGGCTGTATCGTTGGACCGCATGAACCGCGATTTGCATATCATGCCACCCGAGGCGCTACTGGCGATGCCCGCTCAGGACTTCAGCGCCGGGTTCCGTGATGCCGAGGTGCCATCAGGCAAACATCGCTCAGCCGGGTTCTGGCGCGCGCTGGCCTTTTCCCCGGCCATGGTGGCAACACTTGGCCTGCTATGGGTTATGGCCGACTGGTTCGGGGCCGAGGGTATCAACCTGATCGAAGGCATTTTGCTGGCGCTGATCTCGTTCAACTTCTTCTGGATCTCGTTCACGGTTTGCACCGTCCTGCTGGGCATGATCTCGCTATCACGGCAAGAACGACCCGTCGCTCAGGGCCGCGCACAGCCGCTGCGCGTCGCCCTATTGATGCCGATCTACAATGAGGTTCCTTGGTTTGTTCTGGGCAATGCCCGCACCATGCTGGAACAGCTGCGCGCACGCGGCGGACGGCACGAATACGCCATGTTCATTCTGTCAGATACCCGCGACCCCGAAATCGCAGCACAGGAACAAGCCAGTATCGAGGCATTGCGCACCACGTTAGCCCCCGATCTGAAACTCTACTATCGCCGCCGCGAACAGAATACGGATCGCAAAGTGGGCAACATCGCCGATTGGGTCAGCCAATGGGGCGGCGATTGGGATGCGATGTTGGTGCTGGATGCAGACAGCCTGATGACCGGACGCGCCATCGCCCGCCTGACGGATTCGCTGGCCCGCGACCCCGGTGCAGGGCTGATCCAAAGCTACCCGCAACTGATCGGCGCGCAGTCGGTCTTTGCCCGAATGCAGCAATTCGCCAATGGCGTCTACGGCATTGCATTTGCCGAAGGTCTGGCCCGCTGGTGCGGACAAGAAGGCAATTACTGGGGCCACAACGCCATCATCCGAACCAAGGCTTTCGCCACCTGTGCAGGCCTGCCAAAGCTGCGGTCGTTCAACGGGCAAGATAAGCTGATCATGAGCCACGACTTCGTCGAGGCTGGTCTGCTGCGCCGTGCCGGATGGGGCGTGCGTTTCCTGCCGCGTATCCGTGGATCATACGAAGAAACACCACCCACCCTCATCGATCACGCCATGCGGGATCGTCGCTGGTGCCAGGGGAACCTGCAACACCTGAAACTGCTGGGCTCGCGCGGGTTCCGCTCGGTCTCGCGGTTTCACATGTTCCATGGTGCGGTTGGTTATCTGATGTCGCCGCTATGGTTTGCCTTGCTGCTGATGTGGGCGCTGATCGGTCAGGGTGAAGAGGCGTCGGTGCTGCACTATTTCAGCCCCGATAACCCGCTGTTTCCGCAATGGCCCGAGATGAGCGAAACCCGTCACGTGCTGATCATTCTGGTCATGTACGCGATGCTGCTGGCCCCCAAGGTTCTGGGCGTGGCCGCCCTACCCCTCAGCGGTGTGCGCTATTCAGATTTCGGCGGTTGGCGGCGGTTCTTCACCTCGTTCCTGTTCGAGGTCATCCTGTCGATCCTCTACGCACCGATCCTGATGGTGCAGCAGATGATTGCCGTGTTCCGCACCGCCTTGGGCCTGCAAAAAGGTTGGTCACCGCAGGCGCGCGACGGAGGCAGCTATGGTCTGCGCACACTGATCTTTTGCCATGCGCTGGAAACCGTTAGCGGCATCGCACTCAGCCTTGGTATACTGGCTGGTCTGGTTTCAGTCTGGCTGGCCCCGATTGCCATCAGCCTGGCCTTTGCAATCCCACTGTCAGCACTCAGCGGCGTATCCGCCGGGGCGGCGCGCCAGATGGTCGGGATGCGCGAGGATTTTGCTGAGCCAGATATCACCCGATCAGCCCGTCGTCATCGGGATGAGTTGAAACGTCTGATCGAAGGTAAGGGAAGCATGACCCCGGCAGAGTGACTATCCGCCGGGCAGACCTTCGTACCAATCCACCATCATGTCCGCCCAACCATTTGGCACTGTATGGCCACCGGGAAACAGAGCGAACTCCAGCGCGCTGCCATCAGCGCAGCCGCTCCAATACCGGCGCATGAACGGACCGGTCGTGGAAAACCCGCTGGGTTTGGTGTCAACGCATCCGTTGGCAACACGCCAGATTTCAAGCCCGGCAAAGATATCACCCTGATGAAAACGACCACCTCCAAGCAGCCGCCCTTCGAGCGGCACGACATTGTCTATCCAGCCGTGCGTATGGAACAGGCGCACCGGCCCATTGCAGGCTTCTGGATGTGGTCGCCAGAACCCGCCGGAAACCGGCACATAAGCCGAGAATGTCTCGGGCGCGTCGCAGGCCAGATAGTTCACCATGAACCCTCCGGCTGAAAACCCACCCAGAACCGCGCGATCGCTGTCGATGCCGAACCGCTCTGCCGCATCGTTCACCACTTCGCTCAGAAAGGCTGTCTCATCCCGTTCACCGAAGCCCGGGTAGAAATTCCAGCTTTTGGTGCCGCCGCGATCAGGTCTTTCCAGACCCTCGGGGGCCATAACGGCGTATCCACGGGCCAATAAGGGCTCGACCATGCTGCGGTTGTTCATGGTGCCGGACCCACTGCCGCCATAGCCATGCAAGAATACCAGCAAAGGCGGGTTTTCGGCATTGGGCAGTTCGATGTGATATTCGCCCAAGGCCGTCTTGCATGTGCCCTCATCCGGGCCGCAACCAGCATATGCGGACTGGGCCGCAACGGCCAAACAGGCAGATAACCAGTATTTCATCTTGCTCAGGTCCCCTCAGAATACGTCTCGACGGGCAATCCGGACCGAACCCAACCCGGCCCGGCCGCTGACCCCAGCATACCTTCTGGCACGTCGATAATATTGGTAAATCCCGCCTCGGTCAGTTGATTGCTCAACCGCGCAGACCGCACGCCCCGTGCGCAGATCAGGGCAATCGGGCCAGATTGATCTCCGTCGGTCAACTGCAACAAAGCCGCCACAAAATCATCCCGGCGCATATCCAGCGGCTGCGCGCCCTGCCCAATGCCGGTCGCCCTCCATTCGCGCGGGGTGCGAATATCCACCAGCAGGATGTCACCGGAAACCGCACTTTGATGCGCCTGCGCGACATCAAGCTGATCGCCCGAATAATCCTGTGGAATCAAACGGTATTCGCGGATTGCAAAGCCAGCGACAAGGGCCGCCCCGCCCCCCAGCAAAACCCATCTTCGGGCGAGGTTTGTCTTCTCTGCCATGCGGCACCCTTTTGCATTGACCGCCTTGTTGTAGCACATCAAAGATAAAGACGCTTTGGTCAAGAATGGCCACCGCGATCAAGTTCGCGTCATTATCACGCAGCAGGGTTCTGCCCGAAATACACCCTTTAGTCCTTGTCGAAACCTTGCAATTTCTCTGCAGCCAATAAATTATCCTTACAAATTCAGTCATATCGACCGCCCACACCGGAGTATCGCACTTGTCCCTATTCCTTATCGCGGCCCTTCCCTTTCTCGGAGCTGTTTTTCCAGCCCTTTTGATCCGGGCAGGACGAAACGCAGCCGCATCTGCCGCTGGGTTGACCACGTTTCTTGCCCTCATGGGGTTGCTGATCCACATCCCGGCCGTGATGCGTGGCGAGGTCGTGAAGGCGCGGTTCGACTGGATCCCGGGTCTGGGCCTGAACGCGAACTTCATGCTGGATGGGCTGGGCTTTCTGTTTGCCCTGCTGATTTTGGGTATCGGCCTGCTGATCATCCTTTACGCGCGCTTCTACCTGTCGCGAGAGGATCCGATGGGGCAGTTCTACACCTATCTTTTGCTGTTTCAGGGTGCGATGGTCGGGATTGTTCTGTCCGATAATATCCTGCTTTTGCTGATTTTTTGGGAGCTTACCTCGCTTAGCTCTTTCCTGCTGATCGGGTATTGGAAACACCTGCCTGAAGGTCGACAGGGCGCGCGGATGGCGCTGGCAGTCACGGGCGGCGGCGGGCTTGCGATGATCGCCGGCATGCTGATCCTGGGCAATATCGTGGGGTCCTACGACCTAAGCGTCATTCTGCAGAACAAAGAGCTGATACAGGCCTCACCCTACTATCTGCCCGCCCTGATCCTGATCCTGCTGGGCTGTTTCACCAAATCGGCGCAGTTCCCGTTCCATTTCTGGCTGCCGCACGCAATGGCCGCGCCAACGCCGGTCTCGGCCTACCTGCACTCGGCCACGATGGTGAAGGCCGGTCTGTTTTTGATGGCGCGGATGTGGCCCGTTCTGTCAGGCACCGATGCCTGGTTCTACATCGTGGCCACGACAGGACTGGTGACCATGCTGCTGGGTGCGGTGATTGCGTTGTTCAAGGATGATCTGAAGGCCCTGCTTGCGTTTTCGACAGTCTCACATCTGGGACTGATTACAATGCTGCTGGGGTTTGGCACCAAGTTCGCCGCAGTTGCAGCCGTTTTCCACATCATCAACCACGCGACGTTCAAAGCCGCCCTGTTCATGACCGCCGGGATCGTCGATCATGAGACCAGTACACGTGATATCAAACGGCTGGGCGGGCTGCGCCACCTGATGCCAGTCACCTTTACAATCGGCACGATTGCAGCGCTTTCGATGGCTGGCCTACCACCGCTGAACGGCTTCCTATCGAAAGAGATGATGTTGGAAGAAACCGTGCACACCACATGGTTGCACTTGCATTACCTTGTGCCGGGTCTGGCCCTTGTGGCAGCGCTGTTTTCGGCGGCCTATTCCTTCCGATTTGTCGGTCACGTGTTTCTCGGACCTGAGCGCAACGACTACCCAGCCCATCCCCATGACCCGCCGGTTGGATTGTGGATTGCGCCAGCTTTCCTTGTGGTTCTTGTGATCCTGATCGGATTGAACTCAGCAGCTATTGTCGGCCCTTTGGTGGCCGTAGTTTCAAGCGCAGTTATCGGTGGCGAGAAACTGCCCTATTACTCACTCAAACTCTGGCATGGGTTCACACCTGCCCTCTTCATGTCTGTCGTCGCGACGCTAGGGGGCCTGTTCCTGCTGGGGCTGCACAAGCATTGCGAACGGTTCTGGAACACTCTGCCCCGCCCCGAGGCCAAGGTGATCTTCGAAGCGCTGATCGACCGCTTCACACAGCTAAGTCGCTGGATCACGGATGAGCTTCATAACGGTGTGCTCAGCCGCTATGCCATCATCTTTGTCGCTTTCACGGTTGGGCTGGGCTACTACGCCTACACGACCGGCACGATTGGTGTTGAGACCCGCATACCGCTGCCTGCGCAATTCATCCCAATCATCGGCTGGATTTGCCTGGTCGGCGCGACGCTGGGAATCATGTGGTTTCACCGCAACCGCCTGCTCTCGCTGGTGCTGATCGGCGTCGTTGGCCTGATCGTTTCGGTTGCCTTCAACTATCTGTCGGCACCGGATCTGGCGCTGACCCAGATTTCGGTCGAAGTGGTAACGATGATCCTGCTGCTGTTGTCACTGAACTTTTTGCCCACCGAGACACCTTGGGACAGCAGTGCAGCGCGGCGTTGGCGCGACGCTGCAATTTCCGTAGTCGCTGGTATCGGGAGTGGAGCCCTCATCTACGCAATCATGCTGCGCGACTTTGCCTTCCCGACAATTTCAGACTTCCATCTGGCGAACTCGTACAAAGGCGGCGGCGGCACCAATGTGGTGAACGTCATTCTGGTCGACTTCCGGGGCTTTGATACCTTTGGTGAGATCATCGTGCTGGGCATTGCTGCGCTGATCATCTTTGCCCTGACCGAGGCGGTTCTGGGCACAAATGTGCGCGGCTACCTGCTGAACCGCAAACCGCATTGGCCGCAATCGGGGGACTCGCATCCGCTGATGATGGTGGTTGCAACCCGCGTGATGATGCCGATTGCCTTGATGGTGGGCGCCTACATTTTCTTCCGCGGCCACAACCAGCCCGGGGGTGGTTTCATCGCTGGTCTGATCGTCGCGATTGCGTTCCTGATGCAATACATGGCCAGCGGCTATACATGGGCCATCGAACGACAAAGGTTCTATTATCACGGTACCATCGGTTGGGGCGTTTTGATCGCTGCGGCCACCGGTCTGGGCGCGTGGTTCAATGAACGCCCCTTCCTGACCAGCGATTTCGGATACATCAACTGGCCGCCTCTGGAAGAGTTCGAATGGGCCACTGCCATGTTGTTTGACACGGGTGTGTTCCTGGCGGTTCTTGGCGCGGTGATGCTGGCACTCGATAGCTTGTCGCGCTTTGCATGGCGGCCGGGCATGGCGCAGGAATTCCCGATGGATATCAACCCGCTGCGGGATGATCCCCCAGAGCAAGACGAAGAGAAGGAGCAGGCCTGATGGAAGCGCTGGTTGCCTCTGCCGTAGGCATTCTGACCGCCGCCGGGATCTTCCTGATCCTGCGTCGCCGGACATTCCCGGTCATTCTTGGCCTGTCGCTGATCACCTATGCGGTGAACGTGTTCCTGTTTGCCACCGGACGTCTGGCGCTGAACGCGCCTGCTGTTCTGAACAAATACAAAGACGTCCCCTATACCGATCCGCTGCCGCAGGCGTTGGTGCTGACGGCCATCGTGATCTCATTCGGGATGACAGCCGTGATCGTAATGATCGCGCTTTCGGCCTATCTGTCCTCGAAAGATGACCATATCGACATGAGCCCACAGGACAGCGTAGACGCGCCGGGAGAAGACGCATGAACCACTGGATCGTTGCGCCGATCGTTCTTCCTGCGATCCTGGCTCCGTTTATCATCATGGTCCTGCGCTATCATCTGGACCTGCAGCGTATTTTCTCGGTCGCGGGTGTTGTCGCCTTGCTAGGCATCGCACTGACCATCACAGCGCAGGCGTCGGGCGGGGATATTCAGGTCTATGAGCTGGGCGATTGGCCGGCCCCTTTTGGCATTGTCATGGTTTTGGACAGGCTATCGGCCATGATGGTGCTGCTGACCGCATTGCTTGCTCTGCCCATTGTGCTCTATGCCATAGCCTCGGGCTGGGATGATCGAGGGAAACATTTCCACGCGCTGTTCCATTTCCAGCTTATGGGCGTGTGCGGGGCCTTCCTGACCGGTGACGCCTTTAACCTGTTTGTGTTCTTCGAGGTCCTTCTGATCGCCTCTTACGGTCTGATGACCCACGGGGGCGGCTCCGTTCGCCTGAAAGCAGGCGTGCAGTATGTCGCCTATAACCTTTTGGGCTCGACCTTGTTCTTGTTCGCCTTGGGCACGCTTTATGGTGTGACAGGCACGCTGAACATGGCCGACATTGCCCTTCGCGTGGCTGAGATGCCAGCTGAAGATACCGCGCTGTTGCGGGTGGGTGCAGTGCTGCTGCTGCTGGTCTTCTGTATCAAGGCCGCCGTTCTGCCACTACATTTCTGGCTACCGGCCAGCTATGCCAATGCGCCACTGCCGGTGGCCGCGCTGTTTGCGATCATGACCAAGGTCGGTGCTTATTCGATCATTCGGATGTACACGCTTGCCTTTGGACCCGAGGTCGAAGCAACCCAAGGGCTGGCGGGCGACTGGTTGCAACCGGCGGCTCTGGTTACCCTTGCAGTCGGAGCCATCGGTATTCTGGGGTCGCAGCACATTGCGCGGATGGTTGCCTTCTGCGCGATCGCCTCAATGGGGACGCTGCTGATTGCGATCTCGCTGTTTACGCCTCAGGCCAGCGCAGCCGCGCTGTATTATGTGTTCCATTCCACGCTGGCGACGGCACTCATGTTCCTGGTTGCTGATCTGGTCATGGAGCGGCGTGGCGGGGCCATCACCCCGATGACACCCATGGCGCAGACCGGGCTGATCTCGGGGCTGTTTTTCGTGGGGGCCATCGCCATGGCCGGTATGCCGCCTCTCTCGGGTTTTATCGGCAAACTGCTGGTTCTGGATGCCGCACGCGATGCGCCGGGTTCCAGCTCGGTATGGGCGGTTGTTCTGATCGGGTCGTTCGTGACAATTGTCGGACTGGCGCGAGCCGGGTCTTTGATCTTCTGGAAAAGCCACGATGCCGAGCATATCGGCTCCGAGGACACTGTGGATGAGGAGGCCGTCCCCCTGCCCGCACCCGAACCGCAACCGGGATTGGCCTTCACGTCGGTCTTTGGATTGGTTGCCGGGCTGATCCTGCTGACCATCTTTGCCGGACCGGCACTGGACTACACAAGCCAAACCGCTGAACAGTTGTTTACGCCCGAGCACTACATCTCGGCTGTGTTGGGAGGGGAAGAATGATCAAGCTGCTGCGTCGCGTATTCCCGCACCCGCATCTGACATTTTTGCTGACAGTTGTGTGGGTCCTGCTGGCCAATAACGGGTCTTTGAACTCGCTGGTGTTCGGTCTGATTCTAGGGATCATCATCCCCTTTATCACACAGCCTTATTGGCCGGATCAGCCGAAACTGCGCAATTGGCCGATGATCGTAGAGTATCTGCTGATCGTTCTGTGGGACATCGTGATGGCCAATATCACCGTTGCCCGGATCATCCTGTTCAAACGCGATGCAGATCGCCAACCCAATTGGGTCTGCATTCCGCTGGAACTGCGTACACCCGAAGCGATCACTGTGCTGGCGGGCACCATCACCATGACCCCCGGTACGGTCAGTTGCGATCTGTCGGCACAAGGTCACAACCTGCTGGTCCACTGCCTAGACGCCCCCGATCCCGAAGCGGTCCGAGACCAGATCAAACAGCGCTATGAACGCCGCCTGAAGGAGATTTTCGAATGATCGAATACGCCATCTACTTCGCTTTCACCTGTTTCGGAGCGGCAATCCTGATGTGCCTGTGGCGGATCATCACCGCAGACGGGGTCGGTACCCGTGTTCTGGCACTGGACACGATGGTCATCAACACCATTGCCTTAATGATCCTCTACGGGCTTGATCAAGGCACCGAGATTTTCTTCGAGGCCGCCATGATCATCGCCATGTTGGGCTTTGTCTCCACCGTGGCCTATGCGCGCTTCATGCTGCGCGGCAATATTATCGAGTGAGGGCGGGATGACATTTATCTTCGAATTGCTGATCACTGTCTTTCTGATCGTGTCGGGCATCTTTGGCTTTGTCGGCTCGTTTGGCATGATCAAGCTCAAAGACCCGATGTCGCGCCTGCATGCGCCCACCAAGGCAACAACCTTGGGAGTGGGTGGCGTGCTGCTGGCGTCGATCTGCCATTCGGTTCTGCTGGAAGGCAGGCTGTCGCTGCATGAGCTGCTGATCACGTTATTTTTGTTCCTCACGGCCCCGATCACGGCCCTGTTCATTGCAAAATGGCATGTTCACCGCCATGAAAAACCCAGCGATTTGCCGGATGCGGGCGAGGATGAGCTTTGGGCCACCCACGCGGTCGAGCAGGTCGAAGACGTCCCGGACCACAGCACGAACTGAGCCTTATGCAAAATCCTCCGCTGCCCCTGACCCGTGATCTGGTTCTCATTGGCGGTGGGCACACACATGCACTGCTGCTGCACAAATGGGGGATGAACCCACTGCCCGGTGCGCGCGTGACGGTGATCAACCCCGGCCCGACAGCGCCCTATTCCGGAATGTTACCGGGCTATGTTGCCGGGCACTACGAGCGGTCTGAACTGGACATTGATCTGGTGAAACTGGCGCGTTTTGCGGATGCGCGGATTGTTCTGGGTTCGGTCGACGCAATCGACACCGATCAGCGACTGATCCATATGCCCGGTCGGTTACCCGTTGCGTTCGATGTCGCCTCGGTCAATGTAGGGATCACGTCAGATATGCCCGGCATACCCGGCTTTGCCGAACACGCCGTACCCGCCAAACCCCTTGGTCCTTTCGCCAGCCGATGGGCCGCGTATCTGGACAAGTCAGGCCCCGCAGCCGTGGCTGTGATCGGTGGTGGCGTCGCGGGGGTTGAACTGGCAATGGCCATGGCCCACGCATTGAAAGCCCGGCAACGACCTGCACGGGTTACGCTGATCGACAATGCGATAGCCCTGTCTGCGATCGGACCTAAAGCCGCCGCTACGATCCGCAAGGCGATGGATGATCTTGGTGTCGAGGTACTCGAAGAGATCGCGATCAAGGAAATCGCTGCGGATCATGTGATATTGCAGGATGGCCGCCAGATCGAGGCTGACTTTGTCACCGGCGCCGCGGGGGCCCGCCCCTATGACTGGATCACCCGAACCGGGCTAGATTTGCAGGACGGGTTCATCCGGGTGAATGCCCATCTTCAATCCAGCGATCCAGCTGTTTTTGCCGCTGGTGACTGCGCCCACCTAAGCGATAACCCGCGACCCAAGGCGGGCGTTTACGCGGTGCGTGAAGCTCCGGTTCTGTTCAACAACCTGAGGGCAGCGCTGGGGGCCGGGAAAGTGAGGCGCTATGTGCCGCAGAAGGATTACTTGAAACTGATCTCGCTGGGCGGAAAATCCGCGCTGGGGGAACGGCTGGGCACTTCGTTCAGCGGTACATTGATGTGGCTATGGAAAAACCACATCGACCAGACATTTATGAATAAGTTCCGCGACCTTCCCACGATGCAAACTCCGGCCCTGCCGCGCGATCATGCGGCGGGACTATCCGAGGTATTAGGCGATAAACCCATGTGCGGTGGCTGTGGGGCCAAGGTTGGCAGGGGCGCTTTGCAACGTGCATTGCACGCGCTGCCAAAACCCATCCGGCCCGATGTGACATCCTTGCCGGGCGACGATGCCGCCCTTTTGATGACGGGCAACGCGCAACAGGTCATGACCACAGATCATCTGCGCAGCCTGACTTCTGATCCCGTTATGATGACGCGCATCACCGCCATACATGCGCTTGGTGATATCTGGGCCATGGGGGCCCAACCCCAGGCCGCGACCGCGACCATCATTTTGCCGCGCATGTCCGCCATGTTGCAGGAACGCAACCTGTCCGAGATTATGACCACAGCCAATGAGATCATGCAGGACGCCGGAGCCGAGATCGTGGGCGGACATAGCTCGATGGGTGATGAGATGACCCTTGGCTTTACCATCACCGGTTTGTGCCCCGAACTGCCGATCACATTGGCCGACGGGCGGCCCGGTGATGTGTTGATCCTGACCAAACCCATCGGCAGCGGCGTTTTAATGGCGGCTGAAATGGCGGGGCAGGCGAATGGAGCGGATGTCGTAAAAGCTTACAAGCTGATGACCCAGCCACAAGGTCAGGCGGCTAAGATTTTGTCGCGGGCACAGGCGATGACGGATGTCACAGGGTTCGGGCTTGCCGGGCATTTGAAAGGCATATGCGACGCCTCAAACTGTGGCGCGATTTTGGATTTGGACGCGGTTCCGGTTATGCTTGGAGCCCTTGAACTGAGCAATTTCGGCGTTCACTCCACACTGTTTTCTGACAACCGATCCATCGCACCCGAGCTTCCCTCGGATGGCAAGGCAGCCCTACTGTTTGATCCTCAAACTGCAGGCGGGTTATTGGCCGCGGTTGCCCCGGACGACGCCGATGCCATGTTGGACGCACTGCGTACAGCGGGCTATCCGGCGGCCAGAATCGGCCATCTGACCGACACACCGGGGCTGCGCCTTCAAAGCTGACCCAGCGTGGTTTCTATCTCTGCCGCCGCGTGACTCAGGCCGCTGCTGTCCAGCTTTTGCACCTCGACCCGCGCAACAGGGTCTATCGGGTGAGCGCGGCGCGACTTGGCATAGGCCGGATCATAATGCTGTTCGATCAACGCTCGGGTCAACGCGCGCTTGTCGCCCGCATCGATCAATGCCAGCCACGCATCCACGACCTCATGCCCACGGTGAACCCGCAACGGGGCCAAGCGATCGCGCAAACGCGCGCTGTCGGACAGAATATCATCATAAGCCTGCATCAAATACGCCGCCCGTGCCGCAACCGGAGCAACGACCTGAATGTGCGGGGCCGCACACATCGCCGTCCACAGGCTGGGTGGCAGGATCCGCTCACCGATTTTCGAGGATTCCGCCTCAACCATAACCGGACGTGCCGGATCAAACGCGCAGAAAGCTGCGGAAAGCGCTGACTCGAACGCTTTCTGGCTGGGCTGTCCCCCAGGCATCTCACCCAGCAGCGAACCCCGGTGATTGGCCAATCTCTCCAGATCAACGACCTGTACGCCACGCCGTTGCAAATGGTGCAGCAACTCGGTTTTGGCCGTTCCGGTATAGCCATCCAGCGCAAACAGTCGAAAGGGCAATGGTTGCTCATATAAATAGGCGTTCACCAAACGCCGATAGGTTCGATACCCGCCCTCAATGACCTCGGCCCGCCAGCCGATCTGCTGCAGTGTCCACGCAAACGAACCGGATCGCTGTCCCCCTCGCCAGCAATAGACCAGCGGTCGCCAATTCCCTTCATGATGGCTTAGGCTGTGTTCAATATGATTGGCCGCATTTCGAAACACCAAAGCCGCCCCAAGCTTGCGGGCCAGAAACGGGCTTTGCTGTTTGTAGATCGTTCCGACTCGGGCGCGTTCGGCATTGTCCAGAACCGGCAGGTTGATCGCGCCGGGCAGGTGATCCTCCGCAAACTCAGCCGGGCTACGGACATCGATCACGGTGTCGAAACCATGGGCATACAGCTGCGGTAAGTCGGAAAATTTTAAAGCCATGCCAGTGGTTTACTTGCCCGAACTTTGGAAAAGAAGCCTGTCTAGTCGCTTGCTTGAGTATATTGAATCATGAGAGGCAGTTCGAGACAAAAAACTAAAAAAGCCGCATCACTATGATGCGGCTTCTTAATCTTTTGCAGGGCGTTATTTCTGCTTGATACGCCCGTCTACATACGGTTGGTAGGGCGCGTTTTCAGCCAGGTATTCGGCCGTCACATCCGCCAGATCAGGGCCGAAATCATAGGCGTTCTTGTCGTCACCTTCGAACATCTTGTACCCGTCACCACCGTTACGCACGTAGTTGTTGGTCACGACCAGATAAGTCGCTGCGGGATCAATCGGCACGAACCCGTCACCCTCTGCCACCATCACTTCGGTGATGCGGCCTTCGTTCGGGGCAACCGATGCGTCCCAGGTGAAGCTCAGTCCGGCAACCTGAGGGAAGCGGCCTTTGACTTCTTCCACTTGGCTCACACCGTTTTCCAACGCATCAATCACGCCCTGACCGCTGATTTCAAAGGTCGAAAGGGTGTTCTGGAACGGTAGAACCGTCAGAACCTCACCCATGGTGACCTCACCTTCGTCAATCGAAGCGCGCAGGCCGCCCGAGTTTGCGATGGCGATCTGAGCGCCTTGATCAGCGACACGGGCCAGCATTGCGTCGGCAACCAGATTGCCCATCTCACATTCCTGTACGCGGCAGATATCGCGCGAACCTTCAACGGCTGCGCCGGTTTCAGCAACCACGCGTTGCTTCATCTCTTCGATCGGGGCACCCATTTCGGCGACGCGCGCGGCAGTGTCTGCATCCGGCGTAACAGATGCGTCCAGCAGGATGGGTTCACCCTCTGCCGAGATTAGGTTGCCGTCATCGTCAAAAGTCAGCGTGACCTCACCCAGATATTTCGAATAGGCATAGGCTTGTACGACCGGGACATCGCCCACCATCATCGGGTAGGGGCCAGCCGCGTCTTCGTTCGTGTTGGACAACAATGTGTGCGAGTGACCGCCAACTACCAGATCCAGGCCCGGCACCTGCGCGGCAATCTCTAGGTCTTTGGCCAGACCCACGTGGTTCAGCGCGATGATGATGTTGACACCCTCATCCTGCAGCGCGGCAACATCGGCCTTTAGGCTTTCGATCTCATCCTGGAATACCACATCCTTGCCGGGGCTCGAGGTGTCGACCGTGTCGGTTGCCAGCGCGGAAATGATACCGATCTTCTGGCCGCCAACCTCAAGAACCACATGGTTTTCCACCTTGTCCTTGAGTTCAGCCGATGTCGACAAATCCAGGTTACCCGAAATCACAGGGAAGCTGACCGCATCAATGAACGCAGCAAGGCCTTCGGGACCGTCGTCAAACTCGTGGTTGCCGACGGCCATCACGTCATAACCGATCGCCTCCATGAACTCGGCCTCTGCCGCACCTTTATAGGTGGTGTAGAACAGCGAGCCTTGGAACGGATCGCCCGCGTCCAGAACCAAAACATTCTCATCCGCCATGTCTGCGCGCTTTGCATCCAGAATAGTCTTCAGTCGTGCAACGCCGCCAAAACACTTGCCTTCGGCTTCACCTTCCGCGTCACAGGTCGAATCGTATTTGTTGATCGACTCAATACGGCTGTGGATATCGTTTGTGTGTAAAATCGTCAGTTTATAGTCGGCAGCCGCAATCCCAGCGGTCAGCCCCAGTACGGCAACGGAGGCCATGAAACGGGTCAACATACGAATACTCCCTATCGTTGTTTGACCAGATCGTGCGCTGATGGCGACGAAGAGTCAAAGGGGCAAATCTGACTTGATTCCCCGTTCCGAGCGGGGCATCACCCGAGGCATGCTGATTTACAAAATATTTCGGGCCGATGAATGGGCTCAGTTACAGGCCGAGGGCGCCTCGGACGGTGCGCCAATCGATGTGGCGGATGGATTTGTGCATTTCTCGACGGCAGAGCAGGCTGCCGAAACAGCGGCCAAGCATTTTGCCGCTATCGACGGTCTTACCTTGCTGGCGTGCGACGGGGATGCGATGGGGGATGACCTGAAGTGGGAGGTCTCGCGCGGTGGGGCGCTGTTTCCGCACCTCTACCGCCAGATCAGGATGAGTGATGTGCTCTGGTCGCGGCCCCTGCCCTTTGATGGCCAAACCCATCTATTCCCTGAGGAGATGGCATGACCGCTTACGTCGATCCTGAGCGCGAACAGTTCGACGCTTTCAAAGCGCTGGATCGGAATGAGCCGATTGAGATGTTGAACCTTGTCAAGTTTCGCCCCACAGCTGCTTACCCAGCGGATCATGAACTGGCCGCTGCTGGTCTGACCGGGGCGCAAGCCTATCGCAACTACGGGGCTGAGACGGCCCCGATTATCGCCAGACTGGGTGCGTCAATCCTGTGGCGTGGGGCGTTTCAGGCCACCTTGATCGGACCTCAGGACGAGGCATGGGATGAAGTGTTCATCGCCCGCTACCCCTCGGCCCATGCGTTTCTGGAAATGGTGACCGACCCGATCTATCAAAAGGCCGTGGTGCATCGCCAGGCCGCCGTTGAAACCTCGCGCCTGATCCGATGTGGTGCGGCCAAAGGTGGGGCTGCGTTCGGATGAAACTGACCGAAAAACTGGGCCTTGCCGCGCTGCATCGATTTGATCCCGAAACGGCGCATAGCCTGTCGATCAAAGCGCTAAAGGCCGGGCTGGCCCCGATGCCGGGGCCGGTGACGTCTGCGCGGCTGGAGACGGAAATCGCCGGCTTGCGCCTGCCCAACCCCGTTGGTCTGGCCGCTGGGTTTGACAAGAACGGAGAGGTCCTGACCCCGCTGTCGCGCGCCGGGTTTGGATTTATCGAAGTGGGCGCAGTGACCCCACGCCCGCAACCTGGGAACCCTAAGCCACGTCTCTTTCGGCTAACCGAGGATAGTGCCGCCATCAATCGCTTTGGCTTCAACAATGAAGGCATGGAGGTTATGGCCCAGCGGCTCGCCGCCCGCCCCGCGGATACGGTGATTGGCCTGAATCTGGGGGCAAACAAAGACAGCGACGACCGGCCCGGTGACTTTGCCAAAGTGCTGGCCCATTGTGCCGCGCATCTGGATTTTGCCACCGTAAATGTATCCTCCCCCAACACCGAAAAGCTGCGGGACCTTCAGGGAAAAGCTGCCCTTGGCGCGTTGCTGGGCGGCGTGATCGAAACGCGTGACGCGCTGCCCCAGCCGCTGCCTATCTTCCTGAAGATCGCACCAGATCTGACGGAATCCGAGTTGCAAGACATTGCAGACGTGGCTGTCGAGACGGGCGTGGATGCGGTTATCGCCACCAATACCACGCTGTCCCGTGAAGGGTTACGTAGCGCGCATAAGTCTGAACAAGGCGGCCTGTCAGGCGCGCCGTTATTCGAGAAATCAACGCGTGTACTAGCAAAGCTAAGCCAACTGACCGAGGGCAATCTGCCCCTGATTGGCGTAGGCGGGGTCAGCACGGCAGAACAGGCCTATGCCAAGATTTGCGCCGGGGCATCCGCCGTGCAGCTTTACACAGCCATGGTCTATGGCGGCCTGTCTTTGGCGGCCGAGATCGCACAGGGTCTGGATACGTTATTGGCTCAAGACGGGTTTGACACCGTTGCGCAAGCTGTGGGCAGCAAACGAGGGGATTGGTTGTGATTGAATATTGGCACAACCCGCGCTGTTCGAAATCCCGCATGGGTCTGGCCCTGCTGGAGGATCGCGGTGCTGAGGTTCAGGTTCGGAAATACCTGGAGGATGCGCCCTCAGTAGACACGCTGCTCAAGGCGCAGGCATTGCTGGGCGTGCCCGCTATTCAGATGATGCGCACGGGAGAGCGGCTGTTCAGGGAACTGGGCCTGTCGAAAGATGCACCAGATGCGGATTTGATTCAGGCCATGGCAGATCATCCGATCCTGATCGAACGCCCGCTGGCTATTGCCGAAGGCAAAGCCGCACTTGGTCGTCCGCCCGAGAACCTGCTGGATTTGCTCTAGGCAACCTGCGCCTCAAGCCGGGGGTAGCGCCAGCCCATGGTCACGCCGCGTGCAAGGTTCAACACCATCAGCGCGGCCCAAAGCCCATGATTGCCGAACGCCGGAACCAGAATGAACAGGGCAACAACATAGATCGCCACAGATTGCAGCATCGCGTTACGCATCGCCCGTGTCCAAGTCGCACCAATATAGATGCCATCGAACATCCAACTGGCGACACCGATCACCGGCGCAACGGCAGCCCAGAACAGGAACTCGCGCCCCGCTTGCCGCACCTCGGGTGATGTGGACATCAGGTCGATCAGGGCAGGGCCAGCCAGAAAGAATACCGCACCCAGCAGAACAGCGCCCCCAACGCCCCATTGCGACGCCATGACCGAGGCTCGCCGCACCTGATACCGATCCCGCGCGCCCACGGCACTGCCGACCAGCGCCTCGGCCGAAAAGGCAAAGCCATCCAATGCAAAGGCGGTGATCTCCAGAAATTGCAAAAGAACTTGATTGGCTGCCAGATTAACATCCCCCAAATCCGAGCCAACAAACAGAAAGGTGGTAAAAGACCCGGTCAACAGGATGGATCGGATCATGATATCGCTGTTCACTTGCAACATCCGGCGCAAACGCACGGCATCAAAGATGCGGGGCCAATCCCGCCAGATGCGGTCTCGAAATCCATCACGGCACAGCCACAGGCCCAGCCCCAACCCGGTCCACTCCGCGATCAGAGTGGCAATCGCCACACCTTCGACACCCCAGCCCAGCCCCAGAACGAACCACAGATCCAGAACGATATTGAGCCCGTTCATCCAGATTTGCAGAATAAACACGCCCCGCGTACGCTCAACCGCGATCAGCCAGCCTGTGACTGCATAAAGAGCTATCGTCGCGGGAGCGCCCCAGATTCGGATCTCCAGATAGGTGCGGGCAAGGGTTTCGACCTCGGGACTGGCTGGTGACAGCAGAAACGCACCGCTGAAAATTGCGACCTGCCCCAATATGAAAACAAACCCCGCAGCCCCGCCCAGCATCAGCCCGCGGATCAGCAGCGCGCGCATCTCCTCACTGTCCCCTGCCCCGCGCGCCTGTGCGGCAAGGCCGGTCGTGCCCATCCGCAGGAACCCGAAAATCCAGTAAATCGCAGACAGGATCACCGCACCGATACCGACGGCTCCGATCGGAGCGGCAGCGCCCATCTGACCCACCACGCCGGTATCTACCGCACCCAGAATAGGCACGGTTGCGTTGGACAGCACAATGGGAATGGCGATTTTCAGCACCCGCCCATGCGTTATGGGCGCCGAGGCATCTGTCATGATCAGCCCTTGTCCCGAGCCGGCTGCGGCATCAAGAAATGCCCGGTCGCTTGCGCAAACAGTTTGGCATGGTTGTCTTGCCAGGCCTCGACCCGGACCGAGGCATAGCGTCGACCGGCCCGATTGACGAAGGCGCGCGCATAGGCATCCCGTGGCAGGCCTGACCGCAGATAGTCGACGGTGAAATCGATAGTCTTTGGAAAACGGATGTTTTCGTCGGTCACGATGGCCTCAGCATCGATTTCACCGCTTTCGATTTCGGAAAACATGTACTCCCAACTCAGCGTGATCACGGCTGTGACCTCGAGAAACGCGGCCGTTACACCGCCGTGAATGGCGGGAAGGAATGGGTTTCCAATCAGTTTCTCATCGAAGTTCAGGACGCCGGTTAGCTCATCGCCCCTGCGATCAAAACTAATGTTCAAGAATCGGATGTAAGGCACGCCGTCGACCAACGCGCGCAAGGCACCATCGCGGCGTTGCTTGACCACCTGCATCGGCTCAGGGCGGGTTCTGGCCATGTTACTTGCCCTCAACCGTGAACGAGCCTGAAGCGGTTGCTACAGGTCGGTCGTGATCATCATCCATGGCCGTTGCACGCACAAACGCCACATTGCGGGTGATGTGATAGCAGCTGGCTCGCGCAGTGATCGTCTGGCCCGGAGCCGCTGCGCGCATGTAGTCGATCCTCAGGTTGATCGTTGCTGTTCCACCGGGCGAGGACGGATGGCTCATGACAGCGGCACCGCAACAAGTGTCCAAAATAGTCGAAATTGCCCCCCCATGAATCACTCCTGTTCTGGGATCGCCGATCAGGTCTGTATTGTAAGGCATGGTGATTTCGGCCTCACCCTCGCCAATCTGGGTCAACTCCAAACCGATGGCCCGCGCATGGGGGATCGCTTCGATAAACTGGCGGGCTAGAACTGTCTTGTCGACCATTTGCTAACTTCCTATCGTGACGCCCCTTTATGATCCGTAGAAATTGCAAAGGGCAAGCCCACCTGTTGCGCTTGACGTGGCAAGGACGTAGGTTGCCGTGGAGGAGACCAGGAATGTCCGACAACCGTTTGTCATTCAAAGAGATGTGCGCGGAATTCGATGTGACGCCGCGCACCCTGCGTTACTACGAGTATATCGAGCTGTTGCAACCAGACCGCGAAGGGCGGTCCCGGTTTTATGGCCCTCGCGAATGCGCCCGGATGACGCTGATCATGCGCGGTCGCAAGTTTGGTTTCCCTTTGGAAGAAATTCGCCAGTGGCTGCTGATCTATGAGGATCAGGGCAATCAGGCACAGATGGCGGCCTTTGTTGAAATGGCCGACCGACAGATGGATGAACTGCGTCAACAACGCAAACAACTGGATGAAGCGATGGATGCGCTTAAGCAGTTGCGGGATCAAACTGCGAATTCCATTTCCTGAATTTCACCGCCCATGAATCGATCTGTTGCGCCTAAAGACGTGGTCCGCATGTCAGGATCACATTCGGTTTGTCGGCCCCATCGGTCCGAATCCAGCCTGACGCTACGGAAATAAAATTGCGATCCAGCGCCTTTACGTGTTTGGATGTTACGTCAACTTTGAAGTGACGCAGCGTCGGGATTACGTAAACGTCATTCTCATGTTGTAAAGCAGGCGACGACTACGCAACTCGTGTCTCATGACACCAGTGACGAGAGTATGACGAATGACCGAAGATCTTATGACCATCCGCGAGATGTGCGGGACCTATGATGTCACGCCGCGTACTTTGCGGTTCTACGAAGCCAAAGAGCTGCTGTTCCCGATCCGCGAGGGTCAGAAACGCTTGTTCACCAAACGCGACCGCGCACGGCTGAAACTAATCCTGCGTGGGAAGCGGTTCGGCTTTAGCCTGGAAGAAATTCGGCAACTTCTGGATTTGTACCATGTGGGTGATCAACAGCTGACCCAGATGTCGCGCACCTACGAGATTGCGTGTGAACGTCTCGCCGACATGGAATCACGCCGCGAAGAGCTGACGCAGGCGATTGACGATCTGAAAGAACAATTGCGTTGGGGAGAGAAAGTCATCTCTTCAATGAAACAAGACAAGAAGGCGGCCGAGTAACATCGACCGCCTATCACCCGGACATCTGAATTAAGGGAGCTTCACATGCCCGTTTACAACGC
This sequence comes from Ruegeria sp. H3, assembly GCF_056533095.1. Classification (NCBI taxonomy): domain Bacteria; kingdom Pseudomonadati; phylum Pseudomonadota; class Alphaproteobacteria; order Rhodobacterales; family Roseobacteraceae; genus Ruegeria; species Ruegeria sp. H3. The sequence goes on from NZ_JBQFOD010000003.1 coordinate 219,317, forward strand.
GCCAACCAAAGACACGCAGTTCATCCTGCACGACGTTCTGAAAGTCTCGCAGTCGGATATCCCCGGCTATGACGAACTGGAAGCCGAGTTTACCGGCGCCGTTCTGGAAGAAGCCGGCAAGGTCGCCACCAATGTTCTGCATCCGTTGAACGTGGTGGGTGACACCGAGGGATGCCGGTTGGAAAACGGGATTGTGTACACGCCCACCGGGTTCAAAGACGCCTTCGAGCAGGTGAAGGAAGGTGGCTGGACTGGCCTCGACATGCCGGAAGAGTATGGCGGCCAGAACATGCCTTATGTCATCGGCACCGCAGTAGGTGAGATGTTCTCGGGCGCAAACCAAGCGTTTGTGATGTATCAAGGCCTGACCCATGGCGCGGCCTCGGCTATTCTGGCCCATGGGTCGGAAGAGCAGAAAAACACCTATCTGCCCAACATGGTTAGCTGCGAATGGACCGGCACCATGAACCTGACCGAACCGCATTGCGGCACCGACCTGGGCCTGATGCGCACCAAGGCGGAACCGCAGGGCGACGGCAGCTACAAGATTTCCGGCCAGAAGATCTTTATCTCGGCGGGTGATCACGACATGGCCGATAACGTCATCCATCTGGTTCTGGCCAAAATCCCCGGTGGCCCCGAGGGGATCAAGGGCGTATCGCTGTTCATCGTGCCGAAATTCATCGTGAACGAAGACGGCACTCCGGGTGAGCGCAACGGTGTCTCGGTCGGCAAGATCGAAGAAAAGATGGGCATCCACGGCAACTCGACCTGCGTCATGAACTATGACGAAGCCACCGGCTGGCTGCTGGGCGAGGAGCACAAAGGCATGCGCGCCATGTTCACCATGATGAACGAAGCGCGTCTGGGTGTGGGCATGCAAGGCTTGTCGCAGGCCGAAGCTGCGTATCAGAACGCTGTGGAATACGCCAAAGACCGCCTTCAGGGCCGCGACGTAACCGGTGTGAAGAACCCGGACGGCCCCGCCGATCCGCTGATCGTTCACCCCGACATTCGCCGCAGTCTGATGGATCAGAAAAGCTTCACCGAGGGCGCGCGCGCGTTCATCCTGTGGGGCGCGACCATGATCGATAAGGCGCACCGTTCGGGTGACAAAGATGCGGACGGGCTGATCTCGCTGCTGACCCCGGTCATCAAGGGCTTCCTGACGGACGAAGGTTACGACATGACCGTTCAGGCGCAGCAGGTCTATGGCGGCCATGGCTACATCGAAGAATGGGGCATGTCGCAATATACCCGCGATGCCCGTATCGCGATGATCTACGAAGGCGCAAACGGCGTTCAAGCGCTGGATCTTGTGGGCCGGAAACTGGCGCAGGATGGCGGTAAACACGTCATGGCGTTCTTCGATATGGTCAAATCCTTCTGCAAGGAAAACGCAGGCCAGAACGAAGCCTATGACAAAGCCTTCATCGAACCGCTGAAAGCCGCGTCCAAGGATCTGCAGGCCGCTGGCATGTACTTCATGCAGGAGGGCATGAAAAATCCGAACAACGCGCTGTCCGGGTCTTATGACTTCATGCACATGTTCGGTCATGTGTGCCTGGGCCTGATGTGGGCGCAGATGGCGAAGGCTGCTCAAGATGCGCTAGACGGTGGGGCCTCGGACAAAGAGTTCTACGAGACCAAGATCAACACCGGCCGTTTCTACATGGCCCGCCGCCTGCCCGCGACCGCCATGCATCTGGCTCGCATCCAGACCGGTGCCGACACTGTAATGGCACTGGACGCGGTGAACTTCTGATCTCAATCTGGTCCTTGGGCTCTGACCCGGGGACCAGATGACCCCAAGCTCCGTCGGATTGCTCGGGGAACGGATCAGGATAACGTGCAACATGCCTTGGGAGGGGCGCTCGCATGACCATAAAACTGCACTGCTTCGGTGAAAGCGGCAATTCGTATAAGGCTGCTTTGGCGCTGGAAATGTCTGGCCTTGAGTGGGAGCCGGTCTTTGTCGATTTCTTCAAAGGCGTCACCCGCAGCCCCGAGTTCCGCTCGGACGTCAATGTAATGGGCGAAGCGCCCTTCCTGATCGACGGTGATTTCAAAACCTCCCAATCTGGTGCGATTCAGGCTTATGTCACCGAAAAATCCGGCAAGTTCGGCGGTAAGACACGTGAAGAGAACTACGACATTCTGCGCTGGGTGCTGTGGGACAACCACAAGCTCAGTTCGATGGCGGGCGTGACCCGCTTTCTGATCAATTTCCTCCCCGAAGAACACCGAAATGCCGATGTGATTGCCTTCAACCAAGGCCGTCTGAAAGCGGCCTACGATGTTCTGAACACCCACCTTGAGGGCCGCGACTGGATTGTTGGGGACGGCGTGACCAACGCCGATCTCAGCTGCTGCGGCTACCTCTACTATCCTGAATCATTCGGCTTTGACCGTGCCGACTGGCCCAATATCGATGCCTGGCTAACTCGCCTGTCCGAGCAGCCCGGTTGGAAACACCCCTATGACCTAATGCCCGGCAACCCGTCGGATCGAGCTTAAGGAGAAGACCCATGACCGAAGCTTACATTTATGACGCCCTGCGCACACCGCGCGGCAAGGGTCGCAAGGATGGCAGCCTGCACGAAGTGACCTCGGTGCGCCTGTCCGCCCTGACCCTGAACGCGATCAAGGAACGCAACAACCTCGAAGGCCACGCCGTTGAGGATGTGATCTGGGGCAACGTCACCCAGGTGATGGAGCAAGGCGGCTGTCTGGCGCGCTCAGCAGTTCTGGCCTCTGACCTGGATCAGTCGATCCCCGGTCTGGCGATCAACCGGTTCTGTGCCTCGGGCATGGAAGCCGTGAACCTTGCCGCGAACCAGGTCAAAGGCGGCGCGGGCGAAGCCTACATCGCAGGCGGTGTCGAGATGATGGGCCGCGTGGCCATGGGCAGCGACGGTGCGGCGATTGCTGTAGACCCGACGCTGGCAATGGACACCTACTTTGTGCCGCAGGGCATCTCGGCCGACATCATCGCGACCGAGTATGGGTTCACCCGCGACGATGCCGATGCGCTGGCCGTTGAGTCTCAGAAACGCGCGGCTGCGGCTTGGGAAGACAACCGGTTCGAGAAATCGGTAATCACCATCAAAGACCAGAACGGCCTAACCATTCTGGATCGCGACGAATACATGCGCCCCGGCACCGACATGCAAAGCCTCGGCGCGTTGAACCCGTCCTTCCAGATGATGGGCGAGCAGATGCCCGGCTTCGACAAAGTCGCGATGTTGAAATACCCGCATCTGGAGCGGATCAACCACATCCACCACGCGGGCAACAGCTCGGGCATCGTGGACGGTTCGGCCGCTGTTCTGATCGGCAACAAGGAATTCGGCGAGAAATACGGCCTCAAGCCGCGTGCCCGCATCAAGGCAACCGCAAAGATCGGCACCGACCCGACCATCATGCTGACGGGCCCGGTTCCGGTGACCGAGAAAATCCTGGCCGACAACGGCATGAAGATCAGCGATCTGGACCTATTCGAAGTGAACGAAGCCTTCGCTTCGGTCGTGCTGCGCTTCCAGCAGGCGTTCGATGTCGATCCGGCGCTGGTCAACGTCAATGGCGGTTCGATCGCGATGGGTCATCCGCTGGGTGCAACCGGCGCGATGATTATCGGTACGCTGCTGGATGAGTTGGAGCGTCAGGACAAAGAAACCGGTCTGGCCACGCTCTGCATCGCGTCCGGCATGGGTGCGGCAACCATTATCGAGCGGGTCTGATGCCCAAGCTGGACCTTTCTCAAATCCCGTTTCGGGGTGGTTCGGGTTATCCCGGCAAGCTGGCAAAGGCTGGCGATGGACGCTTTGTCCAGCCTGTCGGAGATGCCGGAGGACTGTCCCAATATGGCGTCAACATCGTGCGGTTGGAGCCGGAGGGCCTGTCTTCATTGCGCCATTACCATATGGAGCAGGACGAGTTTGCCATCATGCTCAGCGGCGAATGCGTGCTGATCGATGATGATGGCGAACACCAGATGCTGCCCGGTGACTGCGCCGCTTGGCCTGCAGGTGAGGCCAACGGCCATCACCTTGTGAACAGAACCGATGCGCCCGCGACCTTTCTGGTGGTGGGCACACGGACCCCGACCGAGACCGGCTATTACAGCGACATAGACATGATGGTGAAGTTTGATGCCGACGGCTTTCGCTTTACCCGCAAAGATGGCAGCCCGCTGACGGCTGACCAGATTGGAGATGACAATGACTGATTTCACTCTGACCAAAGACGCAGACGGCGTCGCATTCATCACCTGGGACGCTCAGGGCAAATCCATGAACGTCATGACACGTGAGGCGTTCCAGCTGGTCAGCGCTCTGGTTGATCAAGCTCTGGAAGATGACGAAGTCAAAGGCATCGTGATCACCAGCGGTAAGGAAGGATCCTTTGCCGGTGGCATGGACCTAAGCACACTGGCGACTATCCGTCAGGAAGCCGGGGACGAACCGGCACAGGCCCTGTTTGATTTCGTCATGGGCGGCCACCACATCCTGCGCAAGCTGGAACTGGCAGGCATGGACTTCAAAACCAAAAAAGGCGGTAAGCCCGTGGCCTGTGCCATCAATGGCACCTGTGCCGGGATCGGGACTGAGATCGCGCTGGCCTGTCACCACCGCGTCATGACCACCAACCCCAAATCCAAGATCGGCCTGCCAGAAATTCTGCTGGGCATCTTCCCCGGCGGCGGCGGCACCATGCGCTACAGCCGTATGGTTGGTGCGATGGCGGCGGCCCCTGTCCTGCTGGAAGGCAAGATGATGGATCCGGCCAAAGCCAAAGGTGCGCAGCTGGTCGATGCCGTATCGGACGACCCAGTCGCGGCAGCGAAAGAATGGGTTCTGAACGCCAAGGATGCCGACCTGGTGAAACCTTGGGACGCGAAGGGCTACAAAATGCCCGGCGGTGCACCGTATCACCCGGCTGGCTTCATGACCTTTGTCGGCGCAAACGCCATGGTGCATGGCAAAACTCAAGGCGCATTTCCGGCGGCCAAGGCGCTGCTGAGCTCGATCTACGAAGGTGCGTTGGTTGACTTCGATACCGCCCTGAAGATCGAAGCGCGCTGGTTCACCAATGTGCTGATGAACCCCTCGTCCTCGGCCATGATCCGGTCGCTGTTCCTGAACAAGGAAGCGCTGGAGAAAGGTGCAGTACGTCCGAAGGATGTGCCAGATCAGCGCGTCAAGAAAATCGGCGTTCTGGGTGCAGGCATGATGGGTGCAGGCATCGCGCTGGTGTCGGCTCAGGCCGGTATGGAAGTGGTGCTGGTCGACCGCGACCAGGAAGCTGCGGACAAGGGCAAGGCTTACACTGAGAGCTATCTCGACAAGGGCATGAAGCGCGGCAAGGTCACGGCTGAGAAAAAAGAAGCCATGCTGGCGCGCATCACCGCGACCCCGGATCTGGAAAACCTCAAAGGTTGCGACCTGATCATCGAAGCCGTGTTCGAAGACGTGGGCGTCAAGGCCGAGATGACCAAGAAGGTCGAGGCGATCATCCCCGAGGATTGCATCTTTGCGTCGAACACCTCGACCCTACCGATCACCGATCTGGCGAAAGCCTCCGTCCGGCCCGAGCAGTTCATCGGCATTCACTTCTTCTCGCCGGTCGAGAAGATGTTCCTGGTCGAAATCATCAAGGGCAAGGAAACCGGTGATCGCGCAGTGGCCAAGGCGCTGGACTATGTCCGTCAGATTCGCAAGACGCCAATCGTGGTCAACGATGCGCGCTTTTTCTACGCCAACCGCTGTATCATTCCCTATATCAACGAAGGCCTGCGAATGATCACCGAAGGCGTCAGCCCCGTTCTGATCGACAATGCCGCACGTCAGTTGGGCTTCCCCGTCGGGCCGATCCAGCTGAATGATGAAACCTCGATTGATCTAGGGGCCAAGATCGCGCGTGCCACCAAGGCTGCGATGGGCGACGCCTACCCGGAAAATCCGGGCGACGACCTGATCTTCTGGATGGAGGAAGAGGGTCGTCTGGGACGCAAGTCCAATGCCGGTTTCTTCGACTATGACGAAAAAGGCAAACGCGTCGAATACTGGAAGGGTCTGGCCGAGAAGTACCCGCATTCCGAAGATCAGCCCGACCTGATCGAAGTGCAAGAGCGTCTGATGTTCGCACAGGTTCTGGAAGCGGTTCGCGCGCTGGAAGAAGGCGTTCTGGAAGACATCCGCGAAGGCGACGTGGGCGCGATCCTAGGCTGGGGCTTTGCGCCATGGTCGGGTGGCCCGCTCAGCTGGTTGGACATCATCGGCACGCCTTACGCGGCCGAGCGTTGCGATCAGCTGACCAAAGCCTATGGCGAACGCTTTGCCTGCCCGCCTTTGCTACGTGAAATGGCCGAAAAGGGTCAGACCTTCTACGCCCGCTTCAACCCCGAAGCAAAAGCAGCTTAATCAGTAAAGATACAGGCGCGGGCATCCGCGCCTGTATCTGGCTTAGTGTTGGTTTAAATCCGCCATTCGGACCGCAAGAACAGAACCGGTGAATTCGGTCTACCCGGGCGCCCCGGGCGCCGCAGCCCTGCAGGCGGGCGGATCGGGAAAATCGGGTCCTGCGGGATTGGCGCAGGCAAAGCACCCAACGGGTTCGCCAGAACCGAAACGTCTCCTCTGACGGCAATCGAAGCGATCAGCGCCGCAGCCGCTGCGTCGTCAGCGACCTGATAGGGCGCTTGCTCTCGTGCCGCGCCCATGCCGAAACGCCCTGCCGGGCAATAGGCCTGCAAGCCGCCTTCGATAAAGATCACCTCATCCGTGTCAAAGAACAGCGTGGTCACCTGAAACGATGACCCCGGTACCTGTGACGACATCCGGCAGGAGCCATTCAACAGTCGTGCGGGAATAACTGATACGCCATCCGCCTCCGGATCAAGCTTGGCAAGATCAATGGCCATACCCTGTTCAGGCATCAACCAGACAGGCCGACCGTTATAGGCTGCACGCGCGGGAACAAAGATCGGCACATAATCGGCGCGGGTCTCATCCGCAGGAATGACGACGCAACAGGTCGAAACCCGACGCACTTCTAGAAACCCGTTGTCCAGCGTTCGGACCAAATCGCCTACAGCGATGCGTTCGATCAGTTTCCAACCGCTTGTGGTCGCAACCTTGGTACCATGCAACAGGCCCCCACGGCGGGCGTTTACGGCCTGATCAAGGTTGTTGTGATCAGCCTCAACAGGCTGATCCGAGAACTCAGAAAAACTCACTACTTCTAACACGTGCCCTACCCCCTTTGGCACAAACCAACACTGCATTATGGGTAGCACGGAAAATGTCAGAGCGACTTATTTCTGACATATTTGCGCCCAATTTGGGCCATTTAAGGCGGATTCCGCGCGGATTTCTTACACAAAATCGGCTCTGACATCGCCTTTGGTTCAGGTTTGGAAACGCCCGCTATACAAAGCCATCGAACTGATATCCGAATCTCTGAATATCTTCTGCACAGGCCCGTGCCACCGCTTCGCGCGTCTTCGCCACATAATACTGGCGGTAATCGCGGTCCCGCTCAGACTTGTTGAGATGCGGCAAAGTCAGTTCAAACCCAAGATGATCGACCAAGCACTGCGCATCATCTCGGAAATACTCAAGGCGGATGAAGGCGTCACATTTCTCGATCCCATTGGACATGGTGACATATGAGCGGGCCGGGTTGTGGTGAAAGGTTCTGAGCGTGGCAGGGTGCAACACGAAACCCTCAAAATCCAGCTCTTGCGCGCGGGCGACGTCCGGGTGCTCAAAACTCTGTGTCCGCAGCCAATGGTAGTAGCTGACAATCCGATCCCACGGATTGCGGACCAAGGTGAAGACAAACATGTCCTCGATAGCCTGCGTCGACAAAACCCCGTCGATATCGGCCAAGGTAGAGTGCTTCCATAGCCGCCCCCGCGCGTTTAGCGACTTTGCCCGACGTCTGCGTTTGATGGCCTTTGGTGTATCTCCAAGCAGGATATCGTCCTTCATCGCCCGCTGCTCCAGTGCCAGCGCAAGAGAGGTTCCCCCGGTCTTGGGCATATGCACAAACACATATCGGCGCCCGGTCGATATGATCATGCGATCTCCTGCTCGGCCTGCATGCGGCTGGATCGCCACCCCAACAGAACCCCTGCTGAGGCAATCAACCCGATCCCGACGACCTGCATTGCGCCAATCGATTGCCCCAATGCGACCCAGGCAAACAGCGGACCGAACACCATCACCGAGTATTCAAACACCGCCACAAAAGACGGCTCACCCACCTGATAGGCTTTGATCAGCATGAAAACGGCAACGGTCGACCCTATTGCCTGCACCAACAACCAAGGGATGGCACGCTGGAACTCTCTGACAGCGCCGCGGGTTACGAACCCTTCGGCACCTTCAGATGTGGCAACCGGAAACGCCGTCAAGAACGCCATCCCGATGGCGCCCGCCAGCCCTAGCGTGATCACCATATTGGCCAGCAATGCCACGGTGCTTTCGTCGGAACACAATTGGCGCGTCGTGATCGAGCTGAGTGCATAAAGCAACCCGCCCAGAATGGGCATCAGGGTTCTGAAATCAAAATCCGTCGGGCTGGGTTGAAGCACGCACAAGATGCCGATGAATCCGACCATCACAGCCGCGATGCGCCACCGACCAATATGTTGTTTCAACCCCAGCACCGTGATCAGCAGCACAAAAATCGGCGCGCTGAACAGCCCGGCCAAGGCCTGTGCGATTGGCATCAAAGCTAAAGAGCCAAAGTAAAACAACATCGCAAAGGTAATCAGGACACTGCGCAATATGACAGGCCCCCAGCGCTTGGGCCTAAGCGTGCCAAACCCGATCAAGGACAAGCACGCAATCAGCGGCAGCATCAGAAGGGCACGGCTTAGGTGGAACTGCCAAAGGCCGATTGTGTCGGCTAAAAGGATCACCACATTGTCGATGACCCCGATGATCGCCATCGCCCCCAGCATGAGGGTAGCGGCCAGCACCGGTGCATTTCTATTCCCTGCCTGCATAGTGCTGACGATCCCCTTCCATGCCCCGCCATCCAGCACAATTGAACACGCGGGCGCAACACGTTTGCGCCGTGCCTTTGTGGCGTGTTAAGCTTCGGCAAAACAAATTTCGAGCAGACCCAACCCAGATGACGGCCCTGAAACAGTACCAGCGGATCGAAGCCACCGGTCTGTGGCGCCCCTCGCCCGATGAGCAACGGCGCGAGGTTGTTGTGTCTATCGGAGAGGCCACGCTGACGATCTCGGATTTCAATGATCGCGCCTTGACGCATTGGTCATTGGCGGCATTGGAGCGGCAGAACCCTGGGACATATCCGGCGATATTCAACCCCGACGGCGACCCGGATGAAACGCTGGAACTGGCCGAGAGCGAAAAAACGATGCTTGAAGCCATCGACCGGCTGCAACGCGCCATCGACCGGGCCCGCCCGCATCCTGGGCGGTTGCGTTGGCTGAGCGTTGGTGGGGTTGTTGTAGCCGTTTTAGCGGTGATGTTGCTGTGGTTGCCGGGCGCTTTGCAAAGCCATGTTGTCTCGGTCGTGCCCGAGGTCAAACGGCAGGAGATCGGAGAGACAATCCTGAAACGGATCGAACGTGTTTCGGGCCGTGCTTGTACCTCACGCGATGCGCAGGCCTCGCTGGATCGTCTGGCCAAACGGACCGGAGTGCGCCAAATCATCATTCTGCCCGCCGGTGTTCAGGACAGCCTGAGCCTGCCGGGCGGGACAGTTTTGTTGAACCGAGCCCTGGTCGAAGATCATGAAGACCCGGCTGTGGCCGCCGGATATATCATCGCCGAGCGTTCCCGTTCTGCGCAGCAGGACCCGCTGGATGATTTGCTGGACCGCACCGGTGCAACCTCGGCCTTTCGTCTGCTGACGACCGGAGGTCTGACACCGCAGATCGTCGATACTTATACCGAACAGGTTCTGTCTGAACCGCGCCCTTCTGTGACGGACGAGGATTTGTTGGCGATGTTCGCACAAGCCGCCCTGCCCTCGACCCCCTACGCTTATGCGCGCGACATTACCGGCGAAACAGTGTTGGGGCTGATCGAGGCAGACCCAATGGCCGGGCGGACGTTGGAACAGGTGTTGCCGGACCGTGATTGGGTCCAGCTTCAAAACATCTGCGGCGGATAAGCGGGCCTATTTGGTCCCGAACATCCGATCCCCGGCGTCCCCAAGTCCGGGCATGATATAGCCTTTGGAATTCAGCTCACGATCCAGCGCGGCGGTTACGATATGCACGTCCGGATGTGCTTCTTTCATACGCGCAACGCCTTCCGGTGCAGCCAGCAGGCAGAGGAAACGGATATCTGTGGCACCGGCCTCTTTTAGTAGATCAATCGCAGCGGCAGAGCTATTGCCTGTGGCCAACATCGGGTCCACCGCGATGACCAGACGGTCCTTCAGGCCTTCAGGCGCCTTGAAGTAATATTGCACTGGCTTCAGCGTCTCTTCATCGCGGTAAAGGCCCACAAACCCGACGCGGGCTGACGGGATCAACTCCAGAACCCCGTCCAGCATCCCATTGCCCGCCCGCAGGATCGAAACCAGCGCCAGCTTCTTTCCGGCCAGAATGGGGGCGTCCATCTCCTCCATCGGGGTTTCGATATGGCGGGTGGTCAGCTTTAGCTCTCGCGTGACCTCATAGGCCAGCAGCAAGGTGATTTCGCGCAGCAACTGCCGGAACACCGCGGTCGAGGTGCCCTTGTCCCGCATGAGCGTCAGTTTGTGTTGCACCAATGGGTGGTCGACGATGGTCAGGTGATCGCTCATGTGGTCTCCAGTCTTTTCTTGACCCGCGCGCGGGTGTCTTCATCGCAAAACGCGGCGTTCAGGGCGGTTTCGTTCAAGGCGGCGAAGTCTTCGGCCTGCCAGCCAAACGCCGCGTTCAGCATCTCATATTCGCGCCGCATGGTCGTGTGAAAAAACGGCGGGTCGTCTGTGGACACGGTGACGTTCACACCGGCATCGCGCAAGCGCGCAATCGGGTGTGCCGCGAAGTCCGGGAACAGACCCAGCACCACATTCGATCCGGGGCAGACCTCAAGCGTGATACCGCGATCCACCAATTCATGAACCAGATCGGGGTCTTCGATGGCGCGCACACCATGGCCGATACGTTCAACACCAAGGCCCCGCACCGCATCGCGAACGCTCTGGGGCCCGCCAAATTCGCCCGCATGCGTGGTCAAGCGCAGACCCGCCTCACCCGCACAATCAAAGGCCCATTTGAAATCACCCTGTGTGCCTACAGATTCGTTGCCACCCATTCCAAAGCCGGTGATCCAATCGCCAGCGGTTTCCGCCGCACAGTGAGCGCTGCGCTTGGCCTGCTCGGGCCCGAAATGGCGCACACAGGTGACCACCCCGCGCAGGGTGATACCAAACTTGCGCTCGGCCTCGTCTGATGCGTCCTGAATGGCTGTCAGATAGTCGCGCCAAGCGTGAATATCACCACCCCCACAGAAATCGGGACTGAGGAAAGTTTCAGAATACACCACCCCATTTGCAGCGCTCTCTTCAAGGATTGCCAGCGTCAGGCGACGAAAATCCTCGGGCGTTTTCAGGACCTCACAGGCCGCTTCATAAACGCTCAGGAAATGAGCAAAGTCTCGAAAATCGTAACTGCCATCGGGTTTGAAAATCCCGCTCAGATCAATGCGCTTTTCATGCGCCAGCTGCCGGATAAAGGCCGGTGGGGCGGCACCTTCATGGTGCAGGTGCAGTTCGATCTTGGGAAGGTCAGCGACAGTCATAGAAAGCTCTTTCCCGGCCCTTGCGCCGGTACGTTCAGATGATGGGCGATGCTGGCGGCGACATCAGCGAAACTGATTTGGCCGATCTGACCCGCACCTGCCCCGGCAACAAGCACCGGAACCTGTTCCCGAGTGTGGTCTGTGCCGATCCAACTTGGATCATTGCCGTGATCCGCAGTCAGCAGCAGTAGGTCACCCGGGCGCAGCTTTTGCAGGATTGTGCCAATCTCGCGGTCGAACCATTCCAGCGCCCGCGCATAGCCGCTGATGTCTCGGCGGTGACCATACAGGCTGTCGAACTCGACAAAATTGGCGAAGGTCAGACTACCCTCTTCAGCTTCTTCCACCAGATCCGACAAATGCCCCATCAAGTCCGCATCCGACCCTTTGCACAGCGTATCGATCCCCTGCATCGAAAAGATGTCACCGATTTTGCCAACCGCGTGCACACGGCGACCCGCATCCTGCACCCAATTGGTCAGCACCGGCGCAGGCGGCAGGATGGCAAAATCCTTGCGGTTGGGGGTACGGCTGAACCCGTTTTCAGGTGAGCCAACAAAGGGCCGCGCGATAACCCGCCCCACTTTCATTTCATGCAGGCGCGGCGCAAGCGCCTTACACATGTCCAACAGACGATCCAGGCCAAAGCTTTCTTCATGTGCGGCGATCTGGAACACGCTGTCGGCCGAGGTGTAGCAGATCGGCCAACCGCTCCGCATATGCTCGGCCCCCAAATCCGCAATGACCGCGGTGCCTGAGGCATGGCAATTGCCCAGAATACCCTCGGTCCCTGCGGCCTCGGCGGCGGCGCGGCTGAGATCAGACGGAAAGGCCGGTTGCGTATCCGGGAAGAAATGCCAATCCCAAGGGACCGGCAGGCCGGCGAGCTCCCAATGGCCTGACGGTGTATCCTTGCCCGGAGAAAGCTCTCGCGCGCAACCCCACAGGCCGGTCGGTTGCGCGTTCAAACCCGGTGTCGCATCGCCCGAGGCCAGACGCACTGCAGCGCCCAATCCCAGCGCATCCAGATTGGGTAGGTTCAGCGGCCCGGTTCGCCCGTCTTCAGCCAGACCTTGCGCGCAAGCCTGGGCGATATGTGCAACCGTATTTGCACCGGTATCCGGCACGTCGCCATTGTAGAACCGCTCGGCATCGGGCGCGCCACCGATGCCAACCGAGTCCATTACGATCAGAAACACCCGGCTCATGCCGTGATCCTTTCGTGCACAAGATCAGGTGGGGCGGTCGGTGCGTCTTGGATCTGAATAGCCGCCAGCACACGCTCGGTAGCTTGCCGCGCGGCATCCTCTCGGGCCGCATGAATGGCGACAAGCGGGGTGCCTTTCGTCACCTTGTCGCCCAAACGCACGATGTTTGACAGGCCAACGGCGGGGTCGATCACATCGCTTTCGACCTGACGGCCCCCGCCCAGAGCGACAACTGCAAGGCCCAAAGCCTCGCCATCAATGGCCGAGATGTATCCGTCCTTCGGCGCCGGGACTTCGCTTATGACGCTGGCCTCCGGCAGGAAACGTGACCAAGTTTCGACGAACTGCAGTGGGCCTCCCACCGCTGCCATCATACGACCGAACCGCTCAGCCGCGCGTCCATCGCGAATGGTATTGGCGATCTGGTCCCGGCCCTGTTCGGCGGTTTCGCACATCCCTGCATCCGCTAGCAATACACCGCCCAGTTCCGCAGAAATCTCAGCCAAAGGTGAGGCGGCATCGCCGGTCAGAACCTTCATCACTTCAGCCACTTCAAGCGCATTGCCCAATGACGGGGCCAAAGGCTGGTTCATGTCCGTAATCACGGCGGAGGTCCGGCACCCTGCGGCATTGGCAGTTTCGGTCAGGGCGGTGGCCAGCTTGCGCGCCTCTTCAATCGTTTTCATAAACGCGCCGCTGCCAACCTTGACGTCCAACACCAAGGCATCCGGGCTGGCCGCCAATTTCTTGGACAGAATCGAAGCGGTGATCAGATCAAGGCTTTCTACCGTCGCAGTCACATCACGGATGGCATAAAGCCGTTTATCTGCGGGCGCGATCTGCCCCGTCGCACCGACAATTGCGGCACCTGTTTCTTGCAAAATCTGAGCCAGTCGGTCCTGCCCGATCTGCGTGGTAACGCCGGGTATCGCCTCTAGCTTATCCAGCGTGCCCCCCGTATGGCCCAAACCGCGCCCCGAAATCATCGGGACATAGGCCCCGCACTCTGCCAATGCCGGGGCAAGCACCAGACTGACGCAATCGCCCACGCCACCGGTTGAGTGTTTGTCGATCACCGGACCATCGACATCCCAGCTGAGCACATCGCCGCTATCGCGCATTGCAACAGTCAGATCAGCGCGACCCCGGGCACCTAGACCGCCCATGCAGACGGCCATCGCAAAGGCACCCGCCTGCGCGTCACTGACAGCACGATCGGCGAGGCCTTGTGCGAACCAGTTCAGCTCCTCAGCCGATGGCACCTCGGTCCGACGCAATTTGGCGATGATCGAGCGGGCATCCATCTGGTCAGACGTCCTGCATATGCGAGGCGTCGAACGCGCCCGGCAGAAGATCGCCGATAGTTGTCTCTAGCTCGACACCATCCGTGGTTGCCAGGGTCACTTTGATATCTCGGGCCCCAAACTCGGCCAGCTTTTGGCGGCATCCGCCGCAAGGCGGCACCGGTTGTGGGCTTTGGGCCACCACATAGACCTCGGCCAGTTCGGTTTCGCCAGCAGCCACCATCGCGGCGATTGCGCCGGCCTCAGCACAGGTTCCTTCAGGGTAGGCCACGTTCTCAACATTGCAGCCGACATAGAGCGTGCCCGAGCCCGACAGGACCGCCGCCCCCACCTTGAAGTTCGAGTAAGGCGCATGGGCGTTTTCACGGACTTTCAGGGCAGCATCTTTAAGCGACATGGCGATTCCCCATTTTTGATCATCTGGTCAGAAAATGTACCCTACTGGAAAACGCCAGGGAAGTAGAACCCCCGGGCGCCTGTTTTTTGACTAGTCCAAGGTCGTGTTGAACGTTCCGGGCAGGGTGACCTCAAGCAGTTCGATGTTGTCTGAGGGGGCAGACAATCGGGTCCGCATTCCCGGCGGTATTACGAAAGCATCACCTTGCTCCAGCCGGTAAGGCTCGCGCCCTTCCCCTTCCAATGTGACCTCTCCGTCCATTACGAAGGTAAAGTGGATATCGGTGTCGTGGCTCGCCCAGAGGGGCTGACCCTGCCCACGGCGCACGACCTGCACCCCGGCCACACCTTTGGTGTTCTCGGCAATCGTCGTGTCGCGACAGATATACCCCGGAAGGCGGAAGGGCACCCATTCCGCATCCTGCGCCTTGTTATAAACAAAGCGCTGGCCCTGCCACTCCCGGTCCGGTCGCAAGTGTGGCGTCGGCAGCGTCATTTCATGATCAATCTCAGTCACATGCTCGGCCGGAACGCCAATCTCGATCACCTGCACGTTGTCCGAGGCTTCCAGCACGCGGTGACGGATTTCCGGCGGCTGGATAAAGCAATCGCCGGCGTTCAGGCGCATCTTGTCGCCCTGATCCTCATAAACAACATCAACCCAACCATGGATACAGAAGATCAGCTGAAACCCAACCTTGTGGAAATGCACCATATCCGGCACCGGACCACCGTCGGGAATGCGGATATGACTGGCGATGATCGACCCGCCCAAGCGATCCGGCACAAGATCGCGATAATGCATCCCTGCCCGCCCGATAATCCAGGGCGCCTGATCCTTAAGTCTTCGAACCACAAAGGAATGCACGGTTTCTGGCATCACAAGCGGCGGATCAAGCTCTTCGATTTCAATGCGTGTGCCGTTTGGCGCGACCAGCGCGCGCTTGCCTTCGGCAAAGCCATCGGGGTCGTCCGTCAGAATACGCAGGGTGCCCGCTGGTTCCGGCGCATCCTTTTCAATCCGCAGCCGCAACCCATGCCCGGAAAACACCCCGACCCGAGGGTCATCGGCTGGATAGATCATATCCATCTTCATCCCCAAAACTTTGGTGTAGAACGGGATATCCTCTCGCAACTCCTGCGTAGGCAGGCGGATTTCAGCGCGGATCGGCGATGGGGTTGCGGTTTGGCTCATCTTTGGTCTCTTCGGTCAGCAGTTTCGGCCATCCGATCAGAACCGAAGCCAAAAGGCCAATCGAAAAGAACATCTCGAGCGTTTCTTCCAACACGAACAGGCGTGTGGCCATGGCAAGCGACAGGCTCGCACCATAGAACCCGGCCATTTCTTCGAGAAGCTGTGCAACAACGGCGGCTGTACCCGCCAGAACGAAGACAAGCAGGAATGGTGCCCGAAGCTTCAGTGCCCGCCAACCGCAAGGTATCCCGTGCGTCACAATCCCGCCGAGCACCAGAACCGCGAGCAAAATCCGAACCAACGTAACATCCAAGATGATATCCAAACCATCCAGGATCACGAACGGCACGCTGCCTGTGGTATAGATACTTGCCTCCAGTTCGCGCTCAGCCAGCAACAAACAGACAAGCCCGATATAGAGACGCCGAACACCGGGAAAGCGATAGAAGGCCGCAATACCTGCAACAAACAGGCCCGCAGCAGAGATGGTCTCGATCACACCACCTTCTTGATTGATTGCTGACGCCTCAATCGGCCATATCGTAATGACGGCAAGCAGCGCCACACAGCATAGGCCGACTGCGGCAAGCAGAACCTTGGTTGGTAGAACGCCAACCGAAGCTACCGGCACATAGTCCCCGGTCGGTGTCTCGGATTTGAAAGTCATGCCCGTTTGTTCTGCTCGTTCGGTAGACTTGGGTGTGTGAGTGAAGGGTAATGTAAAAAAATTATGACAGCTTTCAACCGCGCGATGCAGAATATCGAATTGTGCGCCCCAGTAGGCACAGCATAGCCAAGTCAAAAAGAATAGTTTAACACTAAACCAAATCCTAGAACGGAGCCGTATCGCTGATGTCCGACTCAAGCAGCCAAAGACAAGCCGCACTCGACTATCATGCCTATCCGAAACCCGGAAAGCTTGAGATCAGGGCAACGAAACCCATGGCCAATGGCCGCGATCTGGCGCGCGCCTATTCTCCGGGGGTGGCAGAGGCCAGCCTTGAGATCAAAGCCGATGCCTCAAATGCCGAGCGCTATACGGCGCGCGGCAATCTGGTTGCCGTTGTGTCAAATGGCACGGCCGTTCTGGGGCTTGGCAATATCGGCGCATTGGCCTCCAAACCGGTGATGGAGGGCAAAGCGGTTCTGTTTAAGAAATTCGCCGGCATCGACTGTTTCGATATCGAACTGGACCAACCCGACCCGGAAAAGCTGGCCGATATTGTCTGCGCACTGGAACCCACCTTTGGGGCCATCAACCTGGAAGACATCAAAGCCCCGGATTGTTTTGTTGTCGAAAAACTGTGCCGCGAGCGCATGAATATCCCCGTGTTTCACGACGACCAGCACGGAACAGCCATTGTTGTTGGCGCAGCGGCCAAAAACGCGCTGCATGTGGCGGGCAAATCTTTTGAGGATATCAAGATCGTCTCGACAGGTGGCGGGGCGGCCGGGATCGCCTGCCTCAGCATGCTGGTCAAACTCGGTGTTAAGCGGGAAAATATTTGGCTCTGCGACATTCACGGTCTGGTCTATGAGGGCCGCGAAGAGGATATGAATCCGCACAAGGACCAGTTCGCACAAAAGACCGAACTGCGCACGCTGGATGACGTGATCGACGGTGCCGACCTGTTCCTTGGCCTCAGCGGTCCCAATGTTTTGAAGCCCGAGATGGTCAACAGAATGGCCAAACAACCGATCATCTTTGCTCTGGCCAACCCGACGCCTGAAATCCTGCCGCAAGCGGCGCGCGAGGTGGCCCCCGACGCAATCATCGCAACGGGTCGCAGTGATTTTCCCAATCAGGTCAACAATGTCCTGTGTTTCCCATTCATCTTCCGGGGTGCGCTGGACGTCGGTGCGACCGAAATCAATGATGAGATGCAGATCGCCTGTGTGGACGGGATCGCCGAAATGGCCCGCGCCACCACAAGCGCCGAGGCCGCAGCAGCCTATAAGGGCGAGCAGCTGACATTTGGTCCCGACTACCTGATCCCTAAACCCTTTGACCCGCGCTTGGTGGGCGTTGTGTCGTCCGCCGTTGCCAAAGCTGCGATGGACAGCGGGGTGGCAAAGCGCCCGATCGAGGATCTGGATGCCTATAAGGAAAAGCTGAACCAGACCGTCTTCAAATCCGCCTTGCTGATGCGACCCGTGTTTGAAGCCGCCGCTGCCGCCTCACGTCGGATCGTGTTTGCGGAAGGCGAGGACGAGCGTGTCCTTCGTGCCGCTCAGGCCATTCTGGAAGAAACCACTGAGACCCCGATCCTGATTGGTCGCCCCGAAGTGATCGAGGCGCGCTGTGAGCGGCTGGGCCTCACGATCCGGCCCGGCAAAGACTGCCAGATCGTAAACCCTGAAAATGACCCGCGGTACTACGACTATTGGAATTCCTACCATAAAATCATGCAGCGCCAGGGTGTAACGCCCGATCTGGCAAAGGCCATCATGCGCACCAACACCACCGCCATCGGTGCGATCATGGTGCACAGGGGCGAAGCTGACAGCATGATTTGCGGCACGTTTGGTGAATACCGCTGGCACCTGAACTACGTCGAGCAGGTTTTGAACACAGCTGCTCTACACCCTCACGGTGCGTTGTCCCTGATGATCCTTGAAGATGGTCCTCTATTCATAGCGGATACTCATGTGCGACAGTTGCCCTCGCCCGAGGAGCTGGCCGAAGCCACCATTGGGGCAGCCCGGCATGTGCGCCGCTTTGGTATTGAACCCAAGATCGCCTTTTGCTCACAATCGCAGTTCGGCAATCAGACGGAAGGGTCCGGCAAGCGCCTGCGCGTAGCCATCGAGATACTGGACCAGAAGCCAAGGGATTTCATCTATGAGGGTGAAATGAACCTAGATACCGCGCTGGACCCGGATTTACGGTCGCGCATTTTCCCTGACTCGCGTCTGGAAGGCGTTGCCAACGTGCTGATTTTTGCCCATGCGGATGCCGCAAGTGGAGTTCGGAATGTCCTAAAAATGAAGGCAAATGGCATCGAGGTCGGGCCAATACTTATGGGCATGGGTAACAAAGCACATATCGTTACCCCGGCGATCACTGCGCGCGGATTGCTGAACATGGCCGCCATCGCCGGTACTCCGGTCGCACAATATGGGTGAATTGGGCGCAAACTGGGCCGGCACAGCTAAAGATCGAGTCGGCCCTTTGCAGCAATAGATTAGCAAATTTGCAATTCTAAATGTTCCCACGCCTGAGCCATAATTTTTCAAAGAGTTTGCAAAAATTTGCAGCCAATTCTGAACGTTCCTGCAAAGATTTTGCGATAAACTGACGCGCCGTCACTTGCGCAGCTTGTCTGAAATGCAGACGGTCCCTAACAACAAGCGCACTGCTTTGGGAGGACGATGAATTGGCATATCAGGACGTATACGACAGCTGGAAAAACAACCCCGAGGCGTTCTGGATGGACGCTGCAAAAGGGATCGACTGGGTCCAACCTCCGACCAAGGCATTGTTTGATGACAACGCCCCTCTTTACGAATGGTTCAGCGATGCGCAGGTGAACACGTGCTGGAACGCTGTTGACCGCCATGTTGAAAATGGACGCGGCGAACAGGCTGCGATTATCTATGACAGCCCGATCACACATACCAAGCGCGAAATCTCGTATGTTGAACTTCGCAACCGTGTTGCCACATTGGCCGGAGCTCTGCGCGCCAAAGGCGTCGAGAAAGGTGACCGGGTCATCATCTACATGCCCATGATCCCAGAGGCGCTCGAAGCAATGCTGGCCTGCGCGCGGCTCGGCGCTGTTCACTCGGTTGTATTCGGCGGATTTGCCAGCAACGAACTGGCGGTGCGGATCGATGACGCGAAACCCAAGGCGATTATTGCCGCATCTTGCGGGTTGGAACCGGGCCGCGTTGTACACTACAAACCGCTGTTGGATGGGGCCATAGATCTGGCCGAGCACAAACCTGAATTCTGTGTGATTCTTCAGCGTGAGCAAGAGGTTGCGCAACTGATCGAAGGGCGCGATTTCAACTGGCACGGCTTCCAATATGGCGTTGAACCCGCTGAATGCGTGCCTGTGGCGGGCAATGATCCAGCCTATATCCTTTACACTTCGGGTACCACAGGCGCGCCGAAAGGCGTTGTGCGCCCAACAGCCGGGCATCTGGTGGCGCTCAACTGGTCGATGAAGAACATCTATAATGTCGATCCCGGCGATGTGTTCTGGGCGGCCTCTGATGTGGGCTGGGTCGTTGGGCATTCCTATATCTGCTACGCCCCGCTGATCCACGGGAACACCACGATTGTGTTCGAGGGTAAACCTGTCGGGACACCAGATGCGGGCACCTTCTGGCGCGTGATTTCGGAGCATAATGTGCGCAGCTTCTTTACCGCACCGACTGCGATCCGCGCTGTCAAACGCGAAGACCCAAAGGGTGAGCTGCTTTCGACATACGATCTGTCCTGCCTGCGGGCACTCTATCTGGCGGGTGAGCGCGCTGATCCCGATACAATCATTTGGGCGCAGGACGCGCTTAAGGTACCAGTGATCGATCATTGGTGGCAGACGGAAACAGGCTGGACCATTGCAGGCAACCCGCTGGGGATCGAGGAACTGCCCATCAAGCTGGGCTCACCGGCCAAGCCGATGCCCGGTTATGATGTCCAAATCCTGGACGAAGGCGGCCACCCGATGAAACCGGGTGAGTTGGGGGCAATTGCAGTAAAGCTGCCCCTGCCCCCTGGTACGCTGCCGACGCTGTGGAACGCCGAGGCGCGGTTCAAGAAATCCTATCTTGAGCATTTCCCCGGATACTATGAAACCGGCGACGCGGGCATGATCGACGAGGATGGGTACCTTTACATCATGGCGCGCACCGATGATGTGATCAACGTGGCCGGTCATCGCCTTTCGACGGGCGGCATGGAGGAAGTTCTGGCCGCTCACCCCGATGTTGCTGAATGCGCGGTGATCGGTGTTTCGGATCAGTTGAAAGGCCAGATGCCGGTGGGTTTCCTGTGCTTAAATGCTGGTGCAACGCGTGATCACGGCGATGTGGTTCAAGAGGTCGTTAAGATGGTCCGCGACAAGATTGGGCCAGTCGCGGCCTTCAAGTTGGCGGTTGTGGTGGATCGTTTGCCCAAGACACGCTCGGGCAAGATCTTGCGCGGCACGATGGTGTCGATTGCCGATGGGCAGGACTACAAGATGCCTGCAACCATCGACGACCCGGCGATTCTGGACGAGATCAAGACGGCGCTACAAACCATCGGTTACGCTCAATAGGATCGGGGCGGCCCGCACCGCCCCCCTTGCAACCGGATACAGGCTCCTTACTGTCACGATCAGACAGTGAGGGCTCATGACACATACCGATATCTGGCGTCTTAGCGCCACCGAGTTGACACAGCTGACCCGCAGCGGCGACTTGAGTGCCGAGTCCGCAACTCAAGCCGCGATTGATCGGATGCGCGCGGTCAATCCAAGCCTCAATGCGGTGGTCGAGGACCTGAGCGTCGAAGCGCTTAGCCGTGCCCGAGATCTGGATCGGGTCCGCGCAAAGGGCGAAGATACCGGCCCGCTGTTCGGCGTCCCGGTCACGATCAAAGTGAATGTCGATCAAAAGGGCCATGCCACAACAAACGGCGTCGTTGCCTTGAAAGACGTGATCGCGCCAGATGATGCGCCGGTTGTGTCGAACCTACAAAAGGCCGGGGCCATTGTGATCGGTCGCACGAACACGCCTGAATTCTCTTTTCGCGCCGACACCGACAACCCGCTTTACGGACGCACGCATAACCCTTGGGGTCGCCATATCTCCGCCGGGGGGTCCTCGGGTGGTGCGGGCGCTGCGGTGATGGCAGGCATCGGGGCGCTGGCCCATGGCAACGATATCGGCGGCAGCCTGCGGTTTCCGGCCGCTGCAAACGGGGCTGTCACAGTCAAACCCGGCCTGGGCCGTGTGCCGGCTTGGAACCCCAGCCAAACGGCCGAGCGCGGATTGCTGGCGCAATCTATGTCGGTGCAGGGGCTGCTCAGCCGGTCTGCGGCGGATCTGCATCTATCGATGCCAAGTCTGATTGCCGCGGACCCACGGGACCCCTTCCACGTGCCGATGCCCTGGCGCGGCGAAGCCTTGGAAGGTCCAATCAAAGTGGCGTTTACCAAAAACACCTTTGGCTATGCCCTGCACGCAGAGGTCGAAAAGGCGCTGGATACGGCCAAAGATGCTTTGCTAGATGCAGGCTACCAGGTGGTTGAGATCGATCCGCCCGATGTGTTTGAATGCGGGCGCATCGGGTATCGCGCCCTGATGGGAGAGGTGCTGACTCTGATGAAATCCGACGTTGAGGCAGCCGGATCGCAGACCATCCGGGACATCTTTAATGTCTATTTTCAGGAATTCCCGCCCATCGTCGAAACCGAGTTACTGAAGATGTTGGCCAAACGCAGCCACTATGCGCGCGAATGGTCCCTGTTCTTGCAGGAATATCCTTTGGTCCTGTCACCCTTCCTGCCGCAACCATTTTTCAAGCCTGATCGTGACACCGAAGGGGCCGAAGGTGTGCATGAGGTTCTAGGCTGCGCCGTGTATTCCTATGCGATGAACTTTTTGGGCCTGCCCGCCGCCGGTGTTCCAGCCCGGCTGGCAGATCTGCCCAGTGGGCCACAGCCGATCAATGTGCAAATCGCGGCGCGTCGTTGGCGCGAAGATCTGGCCGTAGATGCCGCCGCAGCGATTGAGGCGCGGGTTGGGCAGATGTGTTTGCCACTTTGGGACAAGATGGCAGGCGGCACTTAAGCCTTTGAAAAGAAATAGACCCCGGGGTATTTTGCCCGGGGCCCAGCTGCTTAAATGTGCCCGGATATCTGATGACGAGCGTAGCACCACCCACCCTCGCCAGCGCGAAATTTGCGCAATCATTCGAAAACGCCGTTTGGTGGCCACTCACTCCCACCATAGCGTGATCTCCGAGCCCGTTTAGATTAGCCAACCGTTAAGAAATCCCGTGTGAACTGCTTCACACAAAGTCAAAAAAATCTCAAAAATTCGCGATTTATGTGAATTGCTCCGAGATCAGGCGCTCTTCAAGACCATGGCCGGGATCAAACAGAATACGATGTCTGATGGCGGGCTCGGAACTGATCTCGACCCAATCGATATCAGGAAACGAGACGGAATCCGCATCTGCCATCACAGGGCGTTTATCCGCATCCAGCACGTCAAAGCGCACCTTCGCAATCTTGGGCAACAGCGCCCCGCGCCAGCGGCGGGGGCGAAAGGCAGCGATGGGCGTCAGAGCCAGAACGTCCGCCCCGATCGGCAGGATCGGCCCATGGGCCGAGTAGTTATAGGCCGTTGAACCGGCAGGCGTGGATAAAAGCGCCCCATCGCACATCAGCTCTGCCATGCGTTCACGCCCATCGACGCTGATCTTCAATCGCGCGGCCTGAGGCCCTGCCCGCAGCAATGAAACCTCGTTGATCGCCAGCGCCTGATGCAGCTTTCCCGATTGGTCCATCGCGCGCATGGCCAACGGATTGATGACCTCTTCCTGCGCGTCGGCAAGACGGGCCAGCAGATCGTCTTCGTGATAGGTATTCATCAAAAAGCCGATGGTGCCGCGATTCATCCCGTAAACGGGTGTATCGAGATGCTGCAGGCTCTTCACCGTCCGCAACATAAAGCCATCCCCGCCCAGAGCGACGACGACATCTGCATCACGCGGTGCGGCGTTTCCATAAGTTTTGATCAGGCGGTCACGGGCGTCCTGCGCCATCTGGGCATCGCTGGCAAGAAAAGCGATTCTCTTTTTCATAACGTCCGGTTTCCAGTGCTGCACATTTGGTTCCGAAACAAACATACCTTTCCTCAATAGGCCAGACTTGACGCCACAGCGGGCCAAATCGTCGCTTTATAGCTTTTGCATCAGAATGGTTTCCTATAGGAAATCCGCAACTATTCACCCCTGTTCTATGGAGCGCAAATGAACGCCAACATTCGTGATACGGGTTTTTTCACCCAGTCCTTGTCCGACCGTGACCCCGAACTGTACGGCTCGATCACATCCGAGTTGGGCCGTCAGCGCGATGAGATCGAGCTGATCGCATCCGAGAACATCGTCTCTGCCGCCGTGATGGAGGCGCAGGGCTCGGTGATGACCAACAAATATGCCGAAGGCTATCCCGGCCGTCGCTACTATGGCGGTTGCCAGTTCGTCGATATCGCCGAAAACCTGGCCATCGACCGCGCGAAAGAGCTGTTTGGTTGCGGCTTTGCTAACGTCCAGCCGAACTCGGGCTCTCAGGCCAACCAGGGCGTGTTTCAGGCCCTGATCCAGCCCGGCGACACCATTCTGGGCATGAGCCTCGATGCTGGGGGTCACCTGACCCACGGTGCGCGTCCGAACCAGTCTGGCAAGTGGTTCAACGCCGTGCAATACGGCGTGCGCCAGCAAGACAACATGCTGGACTACGAGCAGGTCGAGGCGCTAGCGAAGGAGCATAACCCCAAGCTGATCATCGCCGGTGGTTCCGCCATCCCGCGTCAGATCGACTTTGCCCGCATGCGTCAGATCGCCGATATGGTCGGTGCCTATCTGCACGTGGACATGGCGCATTTCGCTGGTCTGGTGGCGGCGGGCGAACATCCCAGCCCGTTCCCGCACGCCCATGTGGCGACCACGACAACCCACAAGACCCTGCGTGGGCCGCGTGGGGGTATGATCCTGACCAATGATGAAGATATCGCTAAGAAGGTGAATTCGGCGATCTTCCCCGGCATTCAGGGCGGCCCGCTGATGCATGTGATCGCGGGCAAGGCTGTTGCGTTTGGCGAGGCCCTGCGCCCCGAGTTTAAAAGCTACATCCAGCAGGTCATCACCAACGCGCAGGCGCTGTCGGACCAGCTGATCAAGGGTGGCCTCGACACGGTGACACACGGCACCGACACCCATGTTGTGCTGGTCGACCTGCGCCCCAAAGGCGTCAAAGGCAACGCGACCGAAAAGGCCCTGGGCCGCGCGCATATCACCTGCAACAAGAACGGCGTGCCGTTTGATCCGGAGAAACCAACCATCACCAGCGGTATCCGTCTGGGGTCCCCCGCCGGCACCACCCGTGGTTTTGGTGAGGTGGAGTTCCGCCAGATCGCCGACTGGATCATCGAAGTGGTCGACGGCCTCGCCGCCAACGGGGAAGACGGCAACGCCGCGGTCGAGGCTAAAGTCAAAGCCGAAGTCGCGGATCTTTGCGCCAAATTCCCGATCTATCCGAACCTGTAATCAGGTTTTGATCTAAGAGAAGCGGCGCCCGATGATCCGGGCGCCGCTTTTTTGTCGGACACGGGGCTCTCCTGCCCCTTTTGTGCGCATCTTATGCGCTGAAGGTGTTGGGCCATGCGCCGTGTCTTGTTGGGCTCGGCGCGGTAGGCGTCAGATATCCGAGTCGGTATCCTTGAGCGCATCTTCCAGCAGCTTGTCATTCCGCGCCTCTTCGATGCGATTAATTCGATCCTCGGCCGTGCGAGCATCAAAGCGATATTTTACCACATTAATCAGGCTAAGCGTCAGAAGAACGATCCCCATGCCCCAATACCCTTTTGTGGCCAACGGCACATCGGTGGACAGATACAGCGAGATCGCAAGCAAAGCATAAGCCACCACAACGCCTGCACCGTTCAGCATCAGGATCAAACCGTTTTCATTACGTGTATTCATTGTAGGTCTCCTTGAGAAATTCATTTTCAGTTGAGATTGGGTTTAGCTGTCTTGCTGCGTGCGAAGCCGGTTCAGCACATCGTCGGCGGTGGCACGGGTTCTCGGACCATAGCCGGCCTCTTCCATCCGCGTAGATATGGTGCTGTGATCCAGGCTCGCATCGATATCCCTTAGAATTTCGGATTGTTCAAACGGATCTTCTTGCTGCATCACGCGTGCGATAAGGGTTTCGGCTTCGTCAATCGGGCTATCCCCACCCAGATGCCGGTTCAATCGCCTCTGCAGTACCTGCTCTCGCTTAACGGAGCGGGCGGATATTGCACCTTGTTTCAAATCCAAAATCCGACGGCTGGCTGCCTGTACGGAATGGCGCAGCTGAAGAATGCGAGCTTCCAACCGGTCCACGGTTTTCGACCGCACTGTTAGCTCATTTTCCAGATCAGCCACCGCTTGGGCGGCACTTTCCGCCAGATCCGCGCGGTCATCTGCTAGTGCCTGACGCGCCCGGTTCATAAGATCGTCAATCCGCGTCCTTAGCCCGTCGATCTGCCGCGTCTCATTGCGCTGCTTCTGAATCATACTGGCCAGAGTAAGCTTGGCGGCTTTCAGGTTCTGCTCGGCCTCGCGGATTTTCTGGTCGATCAATTCGATTGAATAGGTGTCGCGCAGGCGGTCTTCGGCCCGGGCGTTTGCCCCATTAATCAATGTCTTCAACGTACTGAACATGTGTTCCTCCGATATATGAACATCGTTCACAAATCGGATATAGCAATTGCGTGAACATCGTTCAAGTATTTTTGTGAACGACGTTCAGGAAACTATTTGTTTCCAATTCGAGAAAGAACCTGCGTGATCATCCGTTCGATCTGATCAGGCGGTACGCCCGAGATGCGATTTTCCAACCCCAGGGTCACAATGCCATGCACCGATGAAAATAGGGCGCGTGTCATCAGATCGGCCTCAACCCTATCCAGATCAGGAAAAAGCTGGCCAACAGGTTCGGCGATATAGGCAAAAAGCCCGCGAAGCGCATCCCGATACCAGTCGGGAACCGGGCCATCATCCGCCATTTGTAGATCGAACAACGCACGCCATAGGTTCGTGTTCTGATCGGCAAAGTTCAGATACGCGACGCTCATGACAACAAGGCGCTGCACAGGCGGTTCGCTGCCGTCAAATGACGATCCGACCGCCTGCCCCAACCGTCTAAATGTGCGCCCGTTGACGGCCATGATGATGGCGTTCAAATCCTCGAACACATTGTAGATGGCACCTAACGCGCAGCCTGCATCTTTGGACAAGTCTCGCGCCCTGAGGTCCTTGAGCCCATCCCGGTCAATGCGAAACTCGGCCGCTTCGATCAGTTTCTCGCGCAATTGTTCGCGCCTGAGCTGAGATTTTGTGGTCATGCCGCCCTCGGGGTTTGAACCTCGTTCACAGCGCATAAGACAGAAGAGTGGATCAGATCAAGCCGCGCCATATCAGGAACGCCAGAACCAGTGCCCCAAAAGCCAGGATATTGAAGGCCAGTCCGCCCAGCATACCCAGAAACCAGCCCCATCGCCGGTCGGCCAGATTGATGGCGTTAAGATGGGTCTGAACCTCATCAGCGGCTTTGGTCAGCGCGGGCGTATCCAGAACCAATCTCAGCTTTGGATGGGCGGCCATTTGTTCGGCACGCGCCAGAACCATTGCCTGTTTGAACACCCGCCGTGGGAGGCGACGTTTGGCCCGGCGAATCGACGCCTGAAGCGTTTTGTCACGCACGCCCAGCTTGGCCCGCAGCAACGCAACGGTTTCAGCAATTCGATCCTGAATTTTGGCGTCTTGTGACATCGCGTTCTCCTGACGCGCGACACTAGCCCCTGCGGCGGCGCGCCACAATGGGGCTGGTTGTTTCAAATGGTCGCCTGTATCACGCGGATATGCTGAACACGATTGTACATGGCGATCCGACCGCCCTGCCGCCCCTTGTTATTGCTCATGGCCTTTATGGGTCAGCCCGGAATTGGGGCGTGATCGCACGCCGGTTGTCGGACGAACGGCAAGTGGTCGCGGTGGATATGCGAAACCATGCGCATAGTTTTTGGGATCCACACCATGACTATCCGGCTTTGGCCGGCGATATCGCGCAGGTCATCGAACAGATCGGCGGACCCGTGGATGTTCTGGGGCATTCTATGGGGGGTAAGGCCGCCATGGCCCTGGCCCTGCAACATGGGGATCTGGTGCGCAAACTCGTGGTGGCCGATATCGCACCGGTCGCATATGGGCACAGCCAGATTCAGTTCATCGAAGCCATGCGCGCCGTTGACATGTCGCAAGTCCACCGTAGGTCGGATGCCGAACAGCAACTGGCGGAGTTGGGTGTTGAGCGCGCGTTGCAGAGCTTTTTCACGCAGTCATTGGATGTTTCGGGAAAACGCTGGTTGCTGAATTTGGACGTGTTGGCCGATCAGATGACAAACATCATGGGCTTTCCCGAATTGGACGGCGCCTGGGACGGGTCCGCCCTATTTCTGTCTGGCGCTGCATCCGACTATGTCTTGCCTGAACACCGCGACCACATTCGCGGCCTGTTTCCCGGTGCTCGCTTTGCGAAAATCCCAGGTGCAGGCCACTGGCTGCACGCTGAAAAACCACGAGAATTCGAGGCTGCGGTCAGAACATTCCTGAACGCCTGATTAACCTGCCTTCTGGTACAAGCGTCGGGCGACCAGCAAAGCCGCCGGAAGCGCGACAAGCGCACCCGCAGCCGCGGCTGACAGAATCGCCATGACGGAGACCATGCCCAACGACAAAACAGCAATCACCGCAGACCCTGCGAGAGCGGTGGCAATCATGGAATAAAGCAGCGCAGCAAGACGAAACATGACATGTGATCCATTTGGTTGAACGTCATGCCAAGTTAGATCAACGCGCAAACTTTGGCGTTGATCTGGATCAGGTTGTCAGCCGTCCACGACCTCTCCGCCGCCATTGACCCAATCGCTCAGCCCACCCAGATTGAACACCTGTTCATACCCCATATCGAGCAGCAGTTTTCCTGCCAATGCTGCACGACCACCGGACGCACAGTAGATCACAATTGCGCGGTCCTTGCGCATCTGCGGATCAAGGGATTGCAGCGCTTCATCGGCGCGGAATTCCAGCATACCGCGTGGAATATGATGTGCCCCGGCTGCGCGGCCTGTTTTCTGTACCTCTTCCGCGCCGCGAATATCCAGCAGCAGCGCTCCCTGCTCGATCAATGCTTGGGCCTGCGCCGCATCCACACGCGGCACGACGGCATTGGCTGCCTCCATCATCTCTTTCACAGTGACTGACATATTCACCCCTTTGCCTGACTTTTCAGGGCAAAGCTAACATGCGAACTTTGGAAGGTGTAGCCATCTGCAACCGGCTTTCCGGATTGCAAAACGTATCTTGGTACCCGCGGCCGGACTCGAACCGGCACGGCCTTCCGGCCCAGAGATTTTAAGTCTCTTGTGTCTACCATTCCACCACGCGGGCAAGATGCGTCAGGCCCGGTCGGGGCCCGGAGCCACCATTACGGCGACAAGACCATGAAGACAACGTGTTTTGCTGCCCAACCAACAGGATTAGCATGTGCTGCCGCTAAGCCGCATCCGCCCTCGCGGCCACAACGCGGTCAAACCATGCCGAAATAGCCGTCAAATCGGGCGCGAGTTGCTTGGCTTCACCGCCTGTGAATTCCAGAAACTTCTCGCGATTCAATCCGTTTACGCCGACCAGAACAGGAATGTCCTGTGCCAGAGCCTCGGCAATCACCGGGCGGAAACCACGGCCATCGGCCTCATGTTTGCCGAACTTGTTGATAATCAACAGCTGCGGTGCGTCTGCCAACGACGCAGTAACATAGCCGACCGCCTGCTCAAGCGCCGCCGGGTCCAGCCGGCAGCCGCGCGATTGCGTACCCAAAGACTGCGAGATGCGGATCGTGTCGCCTGCGGGAAGAACGCGAACATCCATATCGCACCGGCTGCTATCGGTGCATTCGGTGTTGGTTTGCACAACGCCTGCCAGTTTCGCACCCGAGGCCAACAAGTGTTCCGCAACCGCGCTGAGCAACCGGTCGGTTGCGCCGCGATCTGTGGTGGTGACATAGGCCAGAAACATAGTGGGACCCTCGCAAATCTGGTAGAACGCTTCAAATAGCACGCTCTGTGGGCTCCGACCACTCCTTCCAAAGTAGAAGCCACGCATCTATCGCGCTTGGCAACTGACCGAGCGATCTGGCATCAACGCACAAGCAGGCGCTGCGGAGGTTAAAGCAATGCGTTCATTTGATGAGATATTTGAGATATCGGCAGGTCGCCATGGCGGGGCTGCGGCGTTGAATGCCAAACTCAGCAAGCCCAAAACGCCGCAAGAACTTGCGGCAATGCCCGAGGATCGCTGGCTCTCGATCCTGACCAAATGCATCTTTCAGGCCGGGTTCAACTGGAAGGTCATCGAGGCGAAATGGGACGGATTCGAAACCGCTTTTGACGGGTTCGATGTGGGTCGCTGCGCCTTTATGGACGATGAGAAATTCGACGCGCTGCTGCAGGACACTCGGATCGTGCGCAACGGAACCAAGATCGCCACTGTCCGGGACAACGCGGCATTCTTGCTCGAACTGCGCGACCAGGGCGGCGCAGGTGAGGTTCTGGGTGGATGGCCCTCGACCGACTATATCGGCCTTCTGGCCATGTTGGGCCAACGCGGATCCCGGTTGGGCGGCGCGTCCGCCCAATATGCAATGCGGTTTGCAGGCCGCGACAGCTTTATCCTGTCACAGGACGTGACAGCACGGTTGATCGCCGAAAGTGTGGTGGAAAAAGCCCCCACATCCAAGAAAGCCATGGCCGCCGTGCAACAGGCCTTTAACACCTGGATGGATCAATCGGGCCGGTCCCTAACAGAAATCAGCCGCGTTCTTGCGATGAGCCTTTGAAAACGGCTTGCGCAACCGAAGCGGCAGGCTAGGCTTTGCCCATGAGTGTGCGTGTATTGATTTTAGTGTTTCTGGCTCTTGCGACCTGCGGACGCCCGCTGACACAGCAAGAGCGCGATTTTGCTGACGAGATACAAGGCGACACACTCAATCTGGATCGCGTGCGCTTGGTTGAAGGTGCGCCCGTTTTGCCAATCACATATGTCCGAGAAGCACGCCCACGTTTGGCTTGTCGCGAACGTATCCTTCCACCGATCGAACCCGGACCGGTAACGGGGAAACCTGCGGCAATTGCTTTATTCGACAAGGTTTATTTCGCGCGTGACTGGTACCTCGAAGACTACATGTCAGACTATCCCGAGCAGATGAATCTGATCGCGGCCATGCTGCTGGCGCATGAACTGACCCATGTCTGGCAGTGGCAGAACCGCAAGACCACCGGCTATCACCCGCTGCGCGCGGCGGCAGAGCATGGCGGGCGCGAGGACCCGTATTTGTTTGATCTGGATACCTCGCCTGACTTTCTATCTTACGGCTATGAACAGCAGGGCGCGATTGTCGAGGAATATGTCTGTTGTCGGTCGTTGGACCCACAGGCTCAGCGCACCAAGCGCCTACACAAGATGCTGGGTACGCATTTCGACCTGTCCCCCCTGCCCCAGGAAGGCCGTGAGCGTGACATCGCGATCCCGTGGAGCGATGCCAAGATCGAAGGAATTTGCAGCTAGATTTCAGTTGCCTTGCAGGGTTTTGAGATAGGCCACCAGATCAACAATAGGCTGACTGGTCAGAATAGGCTGCCCCTCTTCCGTTTTCATGGATGTGTCTTGCCCTTCAAAATATGGGCCATACACCGGCATCGGGCTTCCATGGCTCACCAAAGGGTCACGCCCGTCGATCCGGGCAACAACCCGCGCCGTTGGGAAACGCCCGTCTTTTGTCAGTTCCGTCAAATCGGTCGGCTGAATAATAAGAACGCCCGCCATTAGGCCTTGCCCCATGGCGTCAATTCCGTGGCAGGTCGCACAATAGTGCTGATACAGCTCAGCACCCGTTTGCACATCTTGTGCCGCCGCGCATTGTACCGACATGACAAGCACGGCAGACACAGTTCCCAGCTTTGACCACTTCATCGCATCCTCCTATCCGCAATGGCATTTACAGGCTTGTCCGATGCGCCGCTTGGCGCAATGATCCAGATCAACGAAGCAAGAGGGTAAGGTTCATGACGCAATACGCAGCCATCATGCTGGCCGCTGGAATCGGAGTACCTATCCTCGCAGCGCTTAATGCAGCCCTGGGTAAACTGATCGATTCACCCACGACAGCTGCAGTGATCTTGTTCGCCATCGCCTTTGGATCATCGGCCCTTGTGATGGTTGTGTTTCCTGGGTTCGAGGCAATCACAAAGGTTGCACAGGCCCCCAAACACCTGCTGCTCGCGGGTGTTCTGATCGCGTTCTACGTCTTGACGATCACACATGTCGCCCCGCATTTCGGTGTTGGAAATGCAGTATTCTTCGTGCTTCTGGGTCAATTGGTCAGCACCGCCGCAATTGATCATTTCGGGCTGTTTGGGGCCCAAGTCACGCCGCTGACGTGGATACGTGCGGGCGGGATCGCGGTGATGGCTCTGGGCGTTGCGATCACTCAACTGGCTTGAGAATACCGCCTTCCAGCCGCACCATCCGATCCATCCGCGCCGCAAGGTCCATGTTGTGGGTTGCAATCAGAGCCGAGAGGCCCTCATCCCGGACAAGCGTCATCAACGCATCAAACACCTGATCAGATGTTTCCGGATCAAGGTTCCCGGTTGGCTCATCAGCCAGCAATACTTTGGGTAAGTTCGCCAGCGCCCGGCAAAACGCCACACGCTGTTGTTCGCCACCCGACAAAGCCGCCGGGCGATGGCTGGCTCGGGCGGCCACGCCGACACGGTCCAGTAATGACATCGCTCGGTCTTTCGCTGCTTTCTCAGCGATCCCATTGGCCAGTTGCGGCAGGGTAATGTTTTCCAAGGCGGTAAATTCCGGCAGCAAATGGTGGAATTGGTAGACAAATCCGATGTCCTGCCGACGCAAGGCGGTTCTGGTTCGGTCGCCCTTTCCACTGACATCCTGCCTGCCAATTTCAACCTGCCCCTCATCCGGCATATCCAGAAGGCCCGCGATGTGCAGCAAGGTGGATTTGCCTGCACCGGAGGGCGCAACCATCGCCACCGCCTCACCCGCAGTCAGAGATAGATCAACGCCGCGCAACACCTGCACTTCGCCCGGAGTACCTTTCAGATAGGTCTTGGTCAGGCCCTTCAATCGCAATGTCACATCACTCATAACGCAGCGCCTCAACCGGGTTCAGCCGCGCCGCGCGGCGGGCGGGGAAATATGTGACAACAAAAGACAAACCCAGTGAAAGGGCCACGGCCTTGAGCACATCGCTTAGATGCAACTCGGCTGGTAGGGCATAGATGCCACGAATGGACGGGTCCCAGACACCACCACCCATCACATAGTTCACGAAGGAAAAGATGGGATCAATGTAGATGGCGAACAGGCAGCCCAAGATCACGCCCATCGCGGTTCCGATGATGCCTGTGAACGCACCGCAGATGAAAAACACCCGCAGGACCGATCCTTCGCTCAGGCCAATTGTACGCAGAATACCAATGTCGCGCCCCTTGTTCTTCACCAACATGATAAGGCCCGAGACAATGTTCATCGCAGCAATCAGCACGAGGATCGACAGGATGATGAACATCACGTTGTCCTCAACCTCGAGCGCACGCAGAAACCCACCCGAGGCATCCTGCCATGTCCAGATCTGGCTACGCTCACCTGAGGCTTCGAGGATTGGGATCAGGATCGGGTTCATCGCTTCGGGTTGCGTGACCATCACCTCGATCTCATCCGCCACGCCCTCGCGGTTGAAAAAGCTCTGGGCTTGCGAAAACGGCATGTAAACGCGCGTGCGGTCGATGTCGTATCGTCCCGCGGAAAACACATAAACCACGCGATAGGCATTCACGCGTGGCGAGGTTCCAAAGGCGGTTCTGACACCGTTGGGCGAGGTCAGCTTAACCGTATCCCCCACAGTGGCCCCAATGGTACGCGCCACGCCCGATCCGATGGCGATCACATCCTCACCCGTCTGAAACAGAGACAAATCCCCTGCCGATTGTTCGGCCTGTGCGATGCCCGGCAGGTCCATCAGGTCGTTGGGCCGGATGCCAAACACCTCAACCCCGCTGCTGCGGTCGCGATTTGTGATCAGAACCTGACCTTTGACCAAAGGTGCCGCCCGTTCCACACCCGGAACCTGTGCGATCCGCGCCGCGCGTTCTTCGTAATCCTCCATCGTGCGTATCACGCGCCCCTGTGCATCAATCTCACCCGAGGAATAGACAGTGACATGTGCATTCGCCCCAAGGATCGTGCCGACGAATTCGGCCCGGAACCCAGAACGCACCGCGAGTGTCGCGATCAAGGCGAACACGGCCAGAGTGATCCCGATCAGTGAGATCCAAGTCATAACGCTGACGCCCCCCTCGGCCCGGCGGGCCCGCAGGTATCGCCAGGCGATCTTCCATTCAAAAGGGGCAAAAGGCGGGGGTGTCTTGGCCATGCCTGCTCCGGTCTTGTTGTTTGGCGGCGACCCTCTCGGCATTTGCCACAATGGTCAAGCGCCTTGTGAACGCTTCACCGACCGCGTGCAAAGCGATCGTCTCAAATGAGCGAATCAACACCGGCATCTGCTTTGGGCGCTCAGATAAAAAGTGTTGTTGGATTCAACAACTACCCTGTCGGTTGTGACGCCCTTCACAGACATCGCCATATTGTTTCAGCTATGAAGTCAATATGGGCATTGCGTGAGTGACTGAACTCAAAATGCCACATATATTAAGCAATATTATTTCGCTTTTTGCTTATTTTTAGAAACTTTGTCACCCTGATTTGGGGGAACACATTTCAGAGCGGGGGTCGCTCAATGAATATTCAAAATACACCAGAAGGGGCGGACCGTATTTTGGTTCGTACAACAGCAACAGAACTGGATTGTGAAACAGCCGCATTACTGCGGGCTGCGATCCGTCCCATTTTTGCAAAAGCTGTCAGTTGGAACAGTTTGGCAGATCGGTTGAGGGATAAGGGCTATCGCCTCGCCTTCCTCAAGGGTCGCCTTTGCATCACTGACCGCGCAACCGGTCAGCGCGTTTGCGGGATACGGTTCCTGGGCTTTGAGCTGAAGGAACTGGTCAACCGGCTGGGCCGCCCGATCGTCGTCGCACGTGGCAATCAGGCCGACGGAGAGCTGTTGGTCGCCCGCCCAGTGTCGGCGCAGTAAGAACGCCGCGC
Organism: Ruegeria sp. H3; assembly: GCF_056533095.1. Classification (NCBI taxonomy): domain Bacteria; kingdom Pseudomonadati; phylum Pseudomonadota; class Alphaproteobacteria; order Rhodobacterales; family Roseobacteraceae; genus Ruegeria; species Ruegeria sp. H3. The sequence goes on from NZ_JBQFOD010000003.1 coordinate 254,212, forward strand.
TGTCCTTGGCCTACGCGTATCGCCCGGGTCAGGCGATACCCTGATAGATTTCCGCGACCTTGGTCACGGCTGCTTCGGGGCTTAACTCTTCGTTTTCGCCTGTGCGACGGCAGGTCAATTCAACCACGCCGTTTTTCAGACCACGCGGTCCGACCGTGATGCGCCACGGCAGGCCGATCAGGTCCATAGTGGCGAACTTGCCCCCTGCCCGCTCGTTACGGTCATCATAGAGCGGCTCAAGCCCCAAAGCGGTCAGAGCACCATAGAGCTTCTCGCATGCCGCATCCGCTTCGTCGTCACCCTGCTTCAGGTTTACGATACCGCAATGGAACGGGGTCACGCCCTCGGGCCAGATAATGCCTTTATCGTCATGGCTGGCTTCGATGATTGCACCAATTAGACGGCTGACACCGATACCGTGGCTGCCCATATGAACCGGAACCGGCTTGCCATCCGGGCCTTGAACGGTCGCGCCCATGGCTTCCGAGTACTTTGTACCGAAATAGAAGATCTGCCCTACTTCGATCCCGCGCGCCACGCGGCGGCGCTCTTCAGGGATCTGATTGAACAGCGCCTCATCATGGGTTTCGTCGGTGCGCGCGTATTTCGAGGTGAACTCCTCCAAAATCGCCTGACATTGCGCACGGTCATCATAGTCAATGTCTCGGTCGCCGAAGGTCAGGTCGGTGACGGCGCTGTCATAAAAGACCTCGGATTCGCCTGTGTCAGCCAGAACCAGAAACTCATGTGTATCGTCGCCACCAATAGGGCCGGAATCGGCGCGCATTGGGATGGCCTGCAAACCCATGCGTTCGTATGTGCGCAGATAGCTAACCAGATGCCGGTTGTAAGCGTGCAGCGCGTCTTCTTTGGTCAGGTCGAAATTGTAACCATCCTTCATATAGAACTCACGCCCTCGCATCACGCCAAAGCGTGGGCGAATTTCGTCGCGGAACTTCCACTGGATTTGATACAACGTCAGCGGCAGGTCTTTGTAACTGCTGACATGGCCGCGGAAGATGTCTGTCACCAATTCTTCAGCCGTCGGGGTATAGAGCATATCGCGGCCATGGCGGTCCTGCATGCGCAGCATTTCCTGACCGTAATCGTCATACCGCCCGGATTCGCGCCACAGGTCCGCCGATTGCAGGATGGGCATCTGAATGGCGATATGCCCTGCCCGCGCCTGCTCCTCATGCACAATATTTTCCAGCTTGCGCAACACTTTGAAGCCCAACGGCAACCACGAATAAATCCCGGCAGCAGCTTGCTTGATCATCCCGGCGCGCAGCATCAGCCGGTGGCTGACGATCTGAGCCTCAGCAGGGTTTTCCTTGAGAACGGGCAGAAAGTAACGGCTGAGGCGCATGACTTAACCTTTTGGGTGATATTTCAACAAAAAGGTGATTATGCCAAAGCCCCGCCGGGAGCAATCATACATTGGTGAAATTAGAACTTAGCCTCAGTTTGTTTTCTGATTGACCGGCCAATTAAGTTTTTCCAAATGTAACGGAATCGTAAACACCAAGAGGCGCCGATGCAGACGATTCAGGAACCCACCCGTCAGATTCCAGTGGTTCACCAAACCGATGTGTTGGTCGTGGGCTCCGGCCCTGCCGGGCTGGCTGCGGCGCTGGCGGCAGCACGCGCAGGGGCCGAAGTGTCGCTGGTTGACCGGTTCGGCTGCATGGGCGGCAATATCACCGCCGTAGGGGTTGAGGGATTCGCCTGGTATCGCCACGAACAAACGGTCGAAGCCGGCGGTATCGGTACGGAATTCGAAACCCGCGCCAAAGAGATGGGCGCGGCAGTGCCTGAAAGCCAGTCCCTCAGCTATGAGCTGGACAGCGAAGGCTTCAAACTGGTGGCTGATAAGCTGGTCGAAGAGGCGGGCGTGCATCCAATGCTGCACCGTCAGTTCGTCGCCCCGATCATGGATGGCGACCGGATCACCGGGATTATCACTGAATCGAAAGCCGGACGCGAAGCGATCCTGGCCAACGTGGTGATTGATGCCACGGGCGACGCGGATGTTGCTCATCGCGCGGGTGCGCCGACGCACAAGACCCCGCGCGAAGATATGATGGCGGCCTCGGTCATGTTCCATCTGGCGGGCGTCGACAAACGCGCCTTTATGGAGGGCGTGAAGGCCGATCCGCAGACCTACAAGGATTGGGGCGGCGGTGGCGAATGGAATATCGAGACCAGCGGGAAAGAGGACGACATGTTCTCGCCCTTCGTGCACAAACCCTTTCAGCAGGCCATCGATCAGGGGCTGATCCCGCCGCACCTGAATACCATTGCGGGCACCTGGGGCGCGATGCATGACACGGGTGAGCTAACCTATATGAACCTGATCCATCTGGCCGAGGTCGACGGCACCGACCCAGACAGCCTGACGCAGGGTGAGATCGAAGGCCGCCGCCAGTCGATGCTGGCCATCGAAGCGCTACGCCGCTTCATGCCGGGGTGTGAAAATGCACGGTTGCGAAATTTCGGGATGACCATTGGCATTCGGGACACCCGCAAGATCGACGCGGTCTACAACATGACCGAAGATGATGCGCGCCAACAAGGCAGATTCGAAGATTCCCTTGGGATTTATCCCGAGTTCATCGACGGCTACGGTATTCTGATCCTGCCCACGACGGGGCGGTACATGCAAATCCCCTATCGCTCGATGCTGCCCAAAGGGATCAAGGGCCTGCTGGTCGCCGGTCGATCTCATGGGGCCGACAGGGTCGCTCATGCAGCCACCCGCAATATGGCCTGCTGCGCCGTTATGGGCCAAGGGGCCGGAATAGCCGCTGCACATGCGCTCAAAAGCAATCGAGAGCTGGATGCGCTGGACCTGTCACCGGTTCATAAAGAGCTTGATAGACAAGGAGTTCGGGTCTTCTGACCGGCTCCTCGGCGAACTCTGACCCATGAAGTCCTTGCATCGATCAGCCCCTTAGGCCAAGAACGTCCTCGTCGGCCAGAACACGAGGACAATCATGGCTTTGCCGGTTAAGGATCAACTCAGATACTGGGGCGTCGCCGCAGCGGTTTTCGTATTGGTCCTTTGGGCATTGGGCGATGTTCTTCTGCCTTTTGTGATAGGCGGTGCGATCGCATACTTCCTTGATCCCATCGCCGACCGGCTAGAGAAGCTGGGCCTGTCGCGGGTGGCAGCCACAGGCATCATCACAGTCGTTGGTGTACTTGGGTTCATCCTGGCAATCTTGATGGTTGTTCCCGCTCTTATTACGCAGCTGCTGGATTTGATCGATATTCTGCCAAGCCTCTTCAAAGAGTTGCGCGGCTTTGTTGAGAAACAGTTCCCGTCCTTGCTCGACCAGGAGTCCAGTACTCATCAGATGCTGGTCTCATTCGGGGAAACCCTGAAGTCCAAGACCGGTGATGTGCTGGAAACGGTGCTGTCCTCTCTTGGATCAGCCATCAATATCGTGGTCCTGTTGGTCATTGTCCCGGTGGTTGCCGTTTACCTGCTGCTGGACTGGGACCGCATGATCGCCCGGATCGGAGAACTGCTGCCCCGCGACCATGCCCCGACGATCAAGCGCCTGGCGGGTGAGATTGACGCTGTACTGGCCTCGTTCGTACGCGGTATGGGTACGGTCTGCCTGATCCTAGGTACCTATTACGCGGTCGCCTTAATGATTGCGGGTCTGCAATTTGGTCTGGTCGTGGGCTTCATCGCCGGGCTGGTGACCTTTATTCCTTATCTAGGCGCACTGATCGGTGGCACACTGGCCATCGGGCTGGCCCTGTTCCAGTTCTGGGGCGACTGGGCGCATATCGGCCTGATCGCGGGCATCTTTGCCCTGGGTCAGGTAACCGAAGGCAACTTTTTGACCCCGAAACTAGTTGGCAGTTCGGTTGGGTTGCACCCGGTCTGGCTGCTGTTGGCGCTGTCTGTATTTGGTGCGCTCTTTGGCTTTGTCGGGATGTTGATTGCCGTCCCAGTCGCCGCCGCCCTTGGTGTAGTGGCCCGGTTTGGCACATCGCTCTACCTCGACAGCAGGCTATATACCGGCCTCGAAGGGCAACAGGGTCGGGAAGACGACTAAATGGCCCGACAACTGAGCTTTGATCTGCCGGCCAAAACCGCGCTGGAGCGTGATGATTTCTTTGTCTCTCCGGCCAATGCACTAGCCGTGGCTATGATATCCGCAACCTCATGGCCCGGAAACAAACTGGTGCTGAGCGGCCCAGCTGGGTCTGGCAAAACCCATCTTGCGCATGTCTGGGCAGCCGAAACTGGGGGACGCATCGTTCAGGCAACCGAGCTGGATTATGACGCAGTGCCGGAACTGGCCCGTTCGTCCATCGCGGTTGAGGATGTTCCAGCCATCGTCGATGATATCGAACAGCAAAAGGTGCTGTTTCATCTGCACAATCTGGTTCTGGCCGAGGGGCATGCCCTGCTGATGACCGGACGGCTTGCGCCCAAGCTTTGGCAGCTCCCACTCGCCGACCTGCAAAGCCGGGTTGAGGGCGCGCATCACGTTGCCCTTGATCCACCCGATGACGCGTTGCTGGGGGCTGTTCTGGCCAAACTCTTCCTTGACCGTCAGCTTAACCCCGGCCCCGAGGTTATTGCCTATCTGGTGAAACATATGGATCGCCGCTTTGAGACAGCCGCAGACGTTGTCCAACAATTGGATCAACTGGCCCTTGCTGAAAAACGCGAGATCACGCGGGCCTTGGCCGTGCGGATTATAAACGAAAAAGCGGATCAGATGAATGCAAGTGATTGACCCACTATCGGTGATTTCGCATTCTAACCCCGGAATATCTGGAAGATACATGGATCAGACAGTCGAAACCGACATCCCGGACTGGGGCCCATTCGGCAAACCTCTGTTCGATGACCCTGGCGCGCGTGCGCTGTCGCGGGTGGGCGTTGTCGATGTGGGCTCGAACTCGGTCCGGATGGTGATTTTTGACGGCGCGGCCCGATCGCCGGCTTATTTCTACAATGAAAAGGTAATGTGCGAGCTTGGCGCCGGGTTGTCTGAAACCGGAAAGCTGAACCCGCGCGGGCGCGAAAGGGCTCTGGCCGCGTTGAGGCGGTTCCAGCAACTGGCGCAAGACTTGGACCTGCCGGGCCTGCATGTGGTTGCAACCGCCGCCGTGCGCGAAGCCAAAGACGGGCCGGATTTCTGTGCCGAGGTTCAGGCCCAAACCGGGCTGCATGTCGCTGTGATCGACGGTCAGGAAGAGGCGCGCCTGTCCGCACAGGGCGTACTACTGGGCTGGCCCGGTGCTTATGGCCTGATCTGCGATATCGGCGGATCGTCAATGGAACTGGCCGAAATCGGGGATGGTCAGGTTGGGCGACGGGTGACCTCAGCCCTTGGGCCGCTGAAACTGCGTGACATCAAAGGTGGGCGGCGCGCGCGAAAAGCGCATATCAAGGACACGATGGAGGAGTTGCGCGCTCAGCTTGGTCAGCAGCGGGACCGCTTGTTTCTTGTCGGCGGTAGCTGGCGCGCATTCGCTCGGATCGATATGTTGCGCCGTGGCTACCCTCTGAATGTTCTGCATGAGTACCGCATGACCACCACGCAGGTGCGTGACACGATCAAGTTCATCGAAGCCAATGATCACGACAAACTGCGCAGCCAAGCAGGTGTGTCCAACTCTCGAATGGCGTTGATCCCCTATGCGATGGATGTTCTGGGGCGATTGATTCGCACCTTCAAACCCAAGGACATCGCGATCTCAAGCTACGGCATCCGCGAAGGTTTGTTGTACGAGCAAATGTCGCAAGAGATCCGGGATCGAGACCCTTTGATCGAGGCCAGCCGGTTTTCCGAATCCAAAGATGCCCGCCTGCCTGGTTTTGGGCGGAACCTTTACAGTTTTGTGATGCCATTGTTCAAATCAGCGCCGCCCGCGCGGGTTAGGTTAGTCAAGGCCGCCTGCCTGCTGCATGACGTGAGTTGGCGCGCGCATCCCGATTATCGGGCCGAGGCCTGTTTCGACTACGTCACCCGCGCTAATCTGGGTGGCCTGAAGCACTCCGAACGCGTCTTTATCGGGCTGGCACTGCAACACCGCTATCGCAACAAACGTGAGGGCAATCGATTTGCACCATTGTACGAGTTGCTGGATGAGACTGGGCAGAAACAGGCCGAGATCCTGGGCAAGGCAATGCGGTTCGGTGCGATGCTTTGGATGCACAACGAAGCCAACATCGGCAGACTTAGATTCTATCCTAAGAAGCGCCAGCTTGAACTGTTCCTGCCCAAAGCGGCTGAGCCCTTGTTCAACGAGGTGGCCGAGGCGCGCCTAAACTCGCTGTCAAACGCCCTGAAATCCGAAGTGCGCGTGATCATCAAAGGTTAGGCCGCCGATCAGATATCGGTGCCTTTATCTGGTGCCTGATCTTCAGGCTTGGGGGCGACCTCATCATCAGGCACAGGTTTTTTGCGAATGATGATATCGCCATTTGGAAGGATTTCGGGTGCTTCATAAGCACTCCAATCCTTAATCTCGGCTGCAAGTTCGGCCAATGCAGGGCCCATTTCCTGAAGGAAAGATTGCATTGCCGGGCCAAGCGCGTCTGCCATACCCAAAAGCTCATCCAGCGCGGGCTCCATCTCTCGACGCAGTCCTTCAAAGAACAGTTCGGCCCCCTGCTCCATCAGGGATTTGCTGTCATCTTCCTGCGCAAAGGCAGGAGTGCTGAGGTTGGCAGACAAGGCCGCGATGATCAGAAGGCGTTTCATATTGGGAATATAGGCCCTCAAAGGGTCTCAGGGAAGATCACAACTCGATATCCAGCGTGACCGGGAAGTGATCCGAGGCTGTCAGCAGCGCCTCGCGTAGTTCAACAGATGTCCAGCAGGTCGCATCTCGAAACGGGTGCCAGATGCGCCAGGCGGGTTGGCGATTACGCAGGTCTTCGCTGATCATGACATAGTCCAGCAAAGCCTCAAGAAACTTGCCCTCTTTTGGGCGGGCGAACCGGGCCGTGGAAGGGACAGACCCCGGTCGGGGTCCATGCGCCGTAACGGCATGGGGGTCAAACAATCCGGCCTGCAGCAAGATTTCAACCGATGAATGCCCGAACAGATGCTCGAACTCATCCAAACCCGGACCATCATTGAGATCGCCCAGAAGCACAACAGGTTCTTGTGCCTCGACATGGTCGGCCACCCGCCGTGACAGCCAGATTGCCTGCGCAAGTTGCTTGCGCCGGTTGGCGATTGAAATCCGGATCGCCTCATCGCGGGATTCTGCACCATGCGGGGCTTTGGATTTGAGATGAGCGCCGATCATGCGGAACTCAAAACCGGAGTTTGACTGAACCAGCAACTCCAGCGGGGGTTTCGAGAAGCGCACCACATCTTCAGTCGCATCCACATCCAAATCGATCTGAAAGGAACGATCGAACCGCGGCGCATTCGCATCGTCGCGCGGCGCATGTTGGGCCGTTAACACTTCGGGATCATAGAGCAGGGCGAGTTCCTGATGCGTGTCGTTGGCAAAACCCATAACCGCGCGCTGCGTTCGCAGATCAAATGCCTCGGCAAAGCCTTGCAATGCCCGCACTGTGTTCTGGCGCTTACCGGTATTGGGCGCTTCGACGATCAGGATGGCGTCCGCATCCAGCGCGGTCAGAACCTTGGCAATCGCCTCAACCTGCTGGGCCTTTGTCACCTCATGACGGCCCGACCAGCTGTCATCCATGATCAGCGCATCGTTTTTATCAAACAAGTTGGCGAACCATTCGATGTTGTAGGTCGCCAAACGCATCCACTCAGGCCCGCGCGCCGTTGATGTCATCCCAGGCTTGGTTGATGTCGATCATCTTCTTTTCGGCAAGGCGGATTGCCTCTTCCGGGACGCCGCGTGCCATCATTGCGTCGGGATGGGTATCGCGCACCAGTTGACGCCACACTTTGCGAATCTCAGACACCGGCATGTTGCGCGAAACGCCCAGAACCACATAAGGATCATTGGGCGCATCCGGCACGAAGCGCGCGCGCAAGGCCAGGAATTGCGCATCTGTCTGTCCGAAGATGCGACTGACGTCCTCAAGGAATTCATTCTCGTTGGGGTGATAGAACCCATCGGCCATGGCGATGTGGAACAAGCCCTCCATCAGGTCGCAAAGCGCGGTGCTGTCTTCGGAAAACATGCGCGCGATCTTGCGCGCATAGTCCTGATAGCCTGCAACATCCGTCCGCGCCATATTGAAGACCCGCGCCGCGCCTTCTTCATCGGCACGCGCGATCTGGAACACATCCCGAAAGGCCGTTACCTCATCGCGCGTCACCTGTCCGTCAGCCTTGGCCATTTTGGCCCCCAACGCGATTACGGCAATGGTGAAGGCCACCGAGCGTTCTGGTGGCGAACGCAGCTTCTCAAAAACCGCGGTCAGGCTTTCGCCTTGGGCAAGGGCGCTCAGCGCGTCGGATATGCGGGTCCAGATCGACATGGGCGTACCCTAGCGTCCCAATTCGGGACTGTCAGGTGGAACAGGTCACTCTGCACGAAGAATTTTCTGCATCAGCACAAGATCGAGCCATTGGCCCCATTTGAACCCAACTTCCGGCATAAGGCCGACCCTTTGGAACCCGACCGCCTCATGAAACGCGATAGCCGGTGGGTTGGCAGAGGATATGCCAGCCACAAGAACATGAACCCCGTCTGCGCGTGCCACAGCTTCCAGTTCGGTCATCAAGGCCCGACCGAACCGCTTGCCACGCGCCCCTTCCGCCAACTGGATCGAGTGTTCCCGCGTGTTGGCGTATCCCGGTCCGTTGCGAAACACCCCGTATGTTGCAAAACCCAGCACCTGACCCTGATCTTCCGCAACCAGAAAAGACGAGCCACGCGAGCGAATATCTTTGGCAATCGCTTCGGTGCTGCGTTCTTCCGTGGTGAACGTCACCAACGTATCGCGGATGATGGCGTTCGTGATCGCTGCGATCTGAGCAGCATCATCCGGGCGGGCTTGCCGAACCGTCATTCCAACACGCGCACCCCATTTGGCGTTTCGAACTCTGCCCGCATCGAGGCCGGACCGGTGTCGAACACAACCAGATCAAATTCTCCCAAATGCTGGGCCAGTTCCAATGCCTCCGGGTGATAGACGATCAGCCGCCGCAAACTGCACCCGCTGTCTTGCAACATCTGCGCAGGGTGCAAATCGCCCTGCCATTGGATCAACGCGGGAAACAGATTGTCGAAGGGCAAGCGTCCGTTGGGCGGCACTGCCATCCGCCAAGTCAAAGCCCCCCGGGTTAGATCAATTGGTGTGCCAGTGCCATCAGGAAACGTTGCAAGTGCGGCTTCAATATCTGGAACGCTACAGATCCAATTGGTCAGACGTGGTTCTCCTGAAAACCGATCCAGATCAAACCAACGGGTTCGCTGAGGTACAGCTGCGTCAGGATCAATAGCAATCGCTTCCAGATACAGACCATCCCTTAGGCCCAGAAGACGATTATAAGTGCCAAATTTTTCGTGCTTTCCGCCGGGTTGAAGCGAGATACCCAACGCCTGTTCGATATGGGCCGATGCCACCTCCAGCGTTTCGCCCGCAACGGCCAAGTGATCGAGTAGCATCCGCACCTCCCTAAGAAAACGACCAGATCCATAGATCTGGTCGCATGTTTCACCCAAGCGTTACCGCGCACAAGATTTTTCGTCGAAAATCCTGTGCTTGAAACTAGCTGCGCGCTTCTTTTATCAGACGCAGGATATCCTGCGCAGCCTCAGGTATATTTGTTCCGGGCCCAAAGATCGCCTTGACGCCGTGATCATAGAGGAACTGATAGTCCTGTTGCGGAATCACCCCGCCGCAAATCACGATGATGTCCTCGGCCCCAGCTTTCTTGAGTTCCTCGACCAATTGAGGGGCAAGCGTCTTGTGACCCGCTGCCTGCGAGGAAATTCCAACCACGTGGACGTCATTGTCCACCGCATCTTGCGCGGCTTCGGCCGGTGTCTGGAACAATGGGCCAACGTCCACATCAAACCCGATGTCGGCAAAAGCCGTCGCGATCACTTTGGCACCACGATCATGTCCATCCTGCCCCATCTTGACCACCAGCAACCGAGGGCGACGGCCTTCGGCCTCGGCGAATTCCTCGATGGATTTCTGGATCGCAGCAAAGCCTTCGTCGCCTTCATAGGCTGCGCCATAGACCCCGGCCAATGTCTTAACCTCGGCGCGGTGACGGCCGAATTCCTTTTCCATTGCCATGCTGATCTCTCCTACGGATGCGCGGGCGCGGGCGGCCTCGACGGCGGCGGCCAGCAGGTTGCCGCCTTCTTTGGCGGTGTTGGTCAGGGCGCCCAGCGCCGCTTGGCAGGCGGCCTCGTCTCGAGTGGCGCGGATGCGTTCCAGACGGGCGACCTGTGCTTCGCGTACGGCGACGTTGTCGACATCCAGAATGTCGATCGGGTCTTCCTGTTCCTTGCGGTATTTGTTGACCCCAACGATCACCTCATCGCCCCGATCGATCATCGCCTGACGACGTGCCGCGCTTTCCTCGATCCGCAGCTTAGGCATGCCAGAGGCCACAGCCTTGGTCATGCCGCCCATCTCTTCGACCTCTTCCATCAGAGCCCAGGCCTTTTCGACCAGCTCGTTGGTCAGGCTTTCGATATAATAGGAACCCGCCAGAGGATCGACCACGTCGGTCACTCCGGTTTCCTCCTGCAGCACCAGCTGGGTGTTCCGGGCAATGCGCGCAGAAAAATCGGTGGGTAGCGCAATCGCCTCATCCAAGGCATTGGTATGCAGGGACTGGGTGCCGCCTAGAACCGCGCTCATCGCCTCGTAGGCGGTGCGGATCACATTGTTATACGGGTCCTGTTCCTGCAGCGACACGCCCGAAGTCTGGCAATGGGTCCGCAGCATCTTGGAGCGCTCAGACTTCGCGCCGAAATCGGTCATCACCCGGTGCCACAATGTACGGGCCGCACGCAACTTGGCGATCTCCATGAAGAAGTTCATGCCGATGGCAAAGAAGAAGGACAAACGCCCCGCGAACTTATCCACATCCATTCCGGCCTCGGTCGCGGCCCGGACATATTCACGCCCATCCGCCAGCGTATAGGCCAGTTCCTGTACCAGGTTCGCCCCCGCCTCTTGCATGTGATAGCCCGAGATCGAGATAGAGTTGAACTTGGGCATCTCGTTTGAGGTATATTCGATGATGTCCGAGATGATCTTCATCGACGGCTCAGGCGGGTAGATATAGGTGTTCCGCACCATGAATTCCTTCAGAATGTCATTCTGAATGGTGCCGGACAAAACGGATTTGTCATGCCCCTGCTCTTCGCCAGCAACAATAAAGCTGGCCAGGATCGGGATCACCGCCCCGTTCATCGTCATCGAGACCGAGACCTTGTCGAGCGGAATGCCGTCAAACAGGATCTTCATATCCTCGACCGAGTCGATGGCGACACCAGCCTTGCCCACATCGCCCACGACACGCGGATGGTCACTGTCATAACCCCGGTGCGTCGCCAGATCGAAAGCCACAGAAACCCCCTGCTGACCGGCGGCCAGATTGCGGCGATAGAAAGCGTTCGATTCCTCAGCCGTGGAAAACCCGGCATACTGGCGGATCGTCCACGGCCGCCCCGCATACATGGTCGCCTTCACGCCGCGCGTGAACGGGCCAAAACCGGGTAGCGAGCCCATATGCGGCAGGTTGGCGGTGTCTTCTTGCGTATAGAGCGGTTTGACGTCGATGCCTTCCAGCGTCTCTTTGGTCAGGTCATCCAGCGAGCGACCACGCAGTTCTTTTTCGGCCAGCGCCTGCCAGTCTTTCTTATCGGTCATGGCAATATCCTTTTCTCGATTCGGGACGCGCCCGGCCTTGGCCTGCGCGCTGTTGCCTCTGAAGGGGTCGATTTGCGAGCTGTAAAACAAAAGAATTTGAACCCCTTGTACAAATCACCGGTCGCATTCACGCGGACAGGGGCTATATTCATTCCAGCAGGAGGCCCCATGACACGAACGCTTGCCTTTGTTTTTTCGGCGCTATTCCCGCTGGCGGCTTTGGCGGCCGACGGATCGGCACCCGCCGATGAGGAGTTCGTTCGCCCGGTCGGCGACAGCGATCTCAGCGAATTTCTGTGGGTCAACCGGCCCATCGTCGTCTTTGCGGACACGCCCGCTGACCCCCGGTTCCAGCAACAGATCGACATGTTGCTGGATGGCGAGGACGCGATGCGGGATCGGGATGTGATTGTGCTGACAGATACTGACCCGTCAGCGCGATCTCCGATCCGGTCAAAGCTACGCCCGCGCGGGTTCCAGATGGTATTCGTTGATAAGGATGGTGTGGTGAAACTGCGCAAACCCAGCCCGTGGAGCGTTCGCGAGATTGGCCGATCCATCGACAAAACCCCGCTACGTGAACGCGAAATCCGCGAGCGACGTGATGCGGCGAAACCGTAATTGAAATATTCACCAATAGATATTATGTTGATGGCATAGAAGGTGAGGAAAAGATCATGCTTTATAGCAGTGACCAACCAGAAAAATCTCCGGAAAAGCCGATCAGCGGCGATATCTGATCGGCTGCTAGCCCCTATTTTACACAATAGGGTCAAGGGTTTACATCCTCATTCTCGCCAGAGCGATTGATTCCCTCGGGATTTTCGTGCCCCATCTCAATATTTATTGCAACCAACGCGCGCAAACCCCAGCGCAGCGTGCTAATTCTGCGTTTCGTCAATTGTTCATGAAACGCCACTCGGCGTTCACGGGATAGGCTGCGAGTCTGTTCATTTCGGGAATCTTCAATCATCCGGCGCAAATCGGTGTATTCGGCGTAGAAACGAATTACGCCTTCAACAGCATCTTCGCCCAACGCTGGGATAGACGACGAAATCGCCTCGAACACGATGGGTTCGCTTTCCATGGTTGAAAACGGAAAATACTCGATCAGATTACCGTTCGCATCCGTGCCGTCACCACTCAGAATCCGTTTCTGGACCTTTTCCGCATGGGCCGCGATAGGCTGGTTGTCAAGTTTATCCACCAACGCAAAAATCTCATTTCGCAAAGCAATCAGCGTATCCCTACGCTGAAGATGGAATTTCTGCGCTTCGGCATAGGATGAGAATAGAAATGTGACGAACCACCCCAGAACGATAACCGAACCCGTCACCAAAGCCGGGTAAACCTTGTCCCTTGCGGCGTCCGGTACGTATTCCCAGACGACTATTCCTCCAATCACACCCAGCAGAAGAAACGGGGGCAAAACCACAAGAATCCGAAGGAAACTGCGGCGCAGAAGCGGCGGAATGGCCCAGCTGTAAAACCCGAGCACCAAAGCAGACCCGATCAGGATCAGGGTCAAATCTCCGATTTCATGTCTCAGATAGGCCAAAACCACACCGCCAAGCATTGCAGAGGTCAGAAAAGCGAGCACGCAAAAGTCTATTTCGCGATGCCCGCTGAACATCACTCGAATTCCATGATCACATCATCCACACCCAAACTGTCACCGGCACCCGCGTTGATCTTGGAAACGGTGCCTTTCTTCTCGGCGCGCAGGATGTTTTCCATCTTCATCGCCTCAATCGTGCACAATGCCTGACCTTCTTGAACCTCCTGCCCGACTTCCACATCGACTTTCACGACCAGCCCCGGCATCGGGCAGAGCAGCATTTTAGAGGTATCGGGTGGCAGTTTCTCGGGCATCAGCTTGGCCAGTTCGGCCTGACGCGGACGGCGCACCAGAACTTTCAGGTCCGCGCCACGGTTGCGCACCCGGAACCCGCCTGAAACCTTGCCCACCTTCAGAACAAGCGGACTGCCATCAACATCCAGTGCGGCCAGTTGATCACCCGGTGTCCAATCCGAGGAAACGCGGAGGCTTGATCCATCCTCGAATTTCACAGTCGCGCCTTCTTTGTCGGCATTGACCTGAACCGGAAGCTCATGCCCCTCCACAGCCACAACCCAGCGCTTGCCAACCTTGCGTTCGTGATTGTCCATCCGGCCCGACACGCGCGTGCGCCTGATCTCGGCGACGCGGTGCATCGCAGCGCAAGAGGCTGCAATCCGGCGCAGATCGCCTTCGGGCAAGGTGACACCTTCGAACCCATCCGGATATTCTTCGGCGATGAAGGCGGTCGTCATATCACCGCTGACGAATTTGGGGTGATCCATCACTGCCGACAGGAACGGCAGGTTGTGGCCGATGCCCTCGACCTCGAAACTGTCCAGCGCCACGCGCATGGCTTCAATTGCGGCCTCGCGGGTCGGGGCCCAGGTACACAGCTTGGCGATCATCGGATCGTAATACATACTGATCTCGCCGCCTTCATAGACACCGGTGTCGTTGCGCACAGCGGCCTCACCTTCCGGCGCATCGCCCTGCCATTTTCCGTTGATCAGCATCGGGCCAGCGGCAATTTCCTGCGGCGGGCGATAGCGGGTCAGACGCCCGATTGAGGGCAGGAAGTTGCGATATGGGTCTTCCGCATACAGACGGTTTTCAATGGCCCATCCGGTCAGCGTCACGTCGTCCTGCGTAATCGACAAGGGCTCACCATTGGCCACGCGGATCATCTGTTCAACAAGATCGACGCCGGTGATCAACTCGGTCACCGGGTGTTCCACCTGCAGGCGGGTGTTCATTTCGAGGAAGTAGAAGTTCTTCTGACCGTCGACGATAAACTCAACCGTACCCGCGCTGGAATAGCCGACGGCCTTGGCTAGGGCCACAGCCTGCTCCCCCATTGCCTTGCGCGTCGCTTCATCCAGGAAGGGCGACGGCGCTTCCTCCACCACTTTCTGGTTCCGGCGCTGGATCGAACATTCACGCTCTCCCAGATAGATACCGTTGCCATGGCTGTCGCACAGAACTTGAATTTCAATATGGCGCGGTTGTGTCACGAACTTCTCGATAAAAATCCGGTCATCGCCAAACGAGTTCGCAGCCTCGTTCTTGGACGATTGGAAACCCTCGCGTGCCTCTTCATCGTTCCATGCGATCCGCATACCCTTGCCGCCGCCACCAGCGCTGGCCTTAATCATCACGGGATAGCCGATCTCGTTTGAAATCTTGACCGCTTCTTCCGCGTCTTCGATCAAGCCCATGTATCCCGGAACCGTCGAAACGCCCGCCTCCTGAGCGATCTTTTTCGAAGTGATCTTGTCCCCCATCGCCTCAATCGCGCCTTTCGGCGGGCCGACAAAGGCGACGCCCTCGGCTTCAAGCGCCTCGGCAAACTTCGCGTTTTCAGACAAGAAGCCATAGCCGGGATGAACCGCTTGCGCGCCGCTTTGGCGGATGGCGTCCATGACCTTGTCGATCACGATGTAGGACTGGTTCGCTGGCGGCGGACCGATATGCACCGCCTCATCCGCCATCGAGACATGCAGCGCATTCCTGTCCGCGTCCGAATAAATGGCAACGGTGCCGATACCCATCTTGCGGGCGGTCTTGATGACCCGGCAGGCAATTTCGCCTCGGTTGGCGATCAGGATCTTATTGAACATGCGATGTCCTTTGGTTTGGTGTGCTAGAAACGCAAAACGCCGCCGCAGGGAGGGATCCCTGCAACGGCGTGATACGCGATGACGGATGGGGCGACACACGCCCCAAGGAATTTGCGTTAGTTACAGTTGTTCTGGGTTTTGCAGTAAAGGACGTTACCCGCGGCACCAACGGCTGCCCCAAACAGTGGGTCCGCGCTGAGGACCGCTGCCCCGACTGCGCCGGCTCCGCCACCCAGCAAAGCCTGTTCGCCGGTCGTGTCACCGCAGGCCGACAGGCCCGCGCAAGTTGCTGCAACCAGAATAATACGTGAGATTTGCATTTAGTCTGCCCTCTTGCTCGATTTGATATCTTTGAGATCAGATGCGGGGTTTGCGCTCTGTTATTCAATATCAAACACAGCGAATCCACATTTTGCGCAGATTTATGCCGCTTGATAGCTGCGGGATGCTCAAAGAAAAACGCGGACAGGACATTGTGGAGAACACAAGCCTGCCCGCGGAAGGAAGGGGTACGGAATAGTAGGTGCATGTGCGGCGCAGGCAAAGTAGAGCCGCACGGCCCGCTCAGGTTGCACGCCACAATCCATGCGGCAAACAAAGTATTGTTTCCTGAGAAGATTCCGGCTGGAATCTGCCCATGCGGCAAGTTTCCGCGCAAAATTGCGCCGATCGCCTTTTGCGGCGATTCAGGCCTGCGCCCGAGGCCCGGCGTCACAGTTTTGTTACATTTCAGCTTCCGAGCCAGCCTTTTCGCAGACGCAGCATAACATATTGAAGAAATCGGCCTGGGTGGAAACATGTTCACATTCATACGCTTGGCAGAACGTTTCACCCCATCGTGACCCAGCGCGCCAGAAAACGCACATTCCCTTGAGAAATCTAGGCTTTTCCGTCCCGATCTCGTGATTTCCGAAGCCGCAAAGCGCGTGGAACGGTGCAAGTGCTTACTCGCACACAAGGAAACACCCACATGACTACGATAGGTAAAAAGGCGACCCTGCTTGCGGCCTCTGCACTCTGTTTGACCGGTACGAATGCTGTGGCTGAGGACGCCCAGACACAGGCCGAACTGGATGCGCTGCGCGCCAGAGTCGAAGCGCTTGAGGCCGGCCGCGCGGGCCCTGCGAATGGTGATTTCAGAATCGGGAATACCACCCTCGACGTTTATGGCTACGTCAAAGCCGATTTCTTCTACGATTTCGAATTTGATCAGGGGGATACCGCTTTTGTGAACGTCATCGGCGAGCCATCGGCAGCAACTGATGGAACCTTTGGCGCGACGATCCGCCAATCGCGGATCGGATTGCGCACAAGCACCCCAAGCGGCATCGGTGAGATCGGCGGACAGTTGGAGCTGGATCTGTTCGCCTCGAACGACACGGCAGAGCTGCGGTTGCGTCATGCCAATATCACCATTGGTGACAGATGGCTGATCGGTCAGTACTGGACCAATTTCCAGCCGTTGGACACTTATCCGACCTCGGTTGAATTCAATGGTCCGGTCGGTATTGCATTCGCCCGGGTCCCGCAGGTCCGCTACACGGCCAATCTGGGTTCGAATACCGTGTTCAGCACCTCGATCGAAGAAAATGTCAGTGGGTCGAACTCGGACGACCCGGTTCTTACCGCTGCGGCCGAGTATAACAATGGCACATATATTGCGTGTGCTTCGGCGCTCTATGGCAACGCTCAAACAAGCGACGGTGCGACAGAGGTCGATCAGTGGGGCGTTACTCTGTCGGGCTCGATCCGCCCCTGGGCGGGTGGCCTGTTTCAGGTCAACTATGTCCACGGTCAGGCCCTTGGCCCATACCTGATTGGCCTGGGCGATGCGATTGTCGGGGGTGATGCCAACGATGTCGATGGCTACACGGTCGAGTTCCGGCAGGACTTGAGTGACAAATGGAACGTTGGCATCGCTTACGGACGCGAGGACTATGATCTGGCCACATCGACCGGAACACTGGCGTTCACCGAGTTGGAGACCATCCATGTCAACGCCTTCTACAAGGCGACCGACAACCTGACCCTTAGCGCCGAATACATCTATGGCGAGCGGAATGATGTGAACTCGGGGCAAGACTTCGATGGCAATCGGATACAGGTCGCCGCCCAGTTGAACTTCTGACGCGCCCATTCGACCCTGCCCGACATCGGGCGGGGTCTCTTTTGCTATGGGCTGTGTCAGGTTCAACATGATCAACCCGTGCCGAACAAATCAGGGAACGACGCACGCGCGGCGTCCAGATCAATTACCAGCAACGCATCATAGCTTTCCGGATCGAATGGATCTTCTGCCGGAATGACTTCGCGCCCGAACAGCCAACTCAGCCGGCCCGCATCCAAATTGCCGCGTTCAAACGGCTGATCACCGAACGCCTGCCATAGCGCTTCCATAAAGCCTGCATCGGCCCTGCGGTCGGCTGGTTTGCGATCCCGAAACCGTTCGCGACGGGTGATCGGGGTTACGCCCTTAGGGTTGGCGCGGCGAATGGTGAACTGAAAATCGGTGCCAGCCAGACGCCCGGGAAATCCGCGATGTTTCAGCATATCGACACCTCTGGCATGACGTCGTGTTTGATACCGGGAAAATCACACCCGTTTCGGGATGAGGTCATAGTGCGCACCTCCAAAGCCGCATCATTGATCTGAGACGCTTTGAGCACATGAAGTTCGATGATCATGGTCAAAGCCCCTCCCAGATACACCCGGACGGTTCCAACCGGTAGGCTTCAAAGAACTGTGTGGCATCCGGCGCGCTGTCGCCGAATTCGATAGGCCGGTCCGCCAGCGATATAATCACAAGTGCCGGGTCCAATTCGTGCTGAGCGACATAGGCAATCGCCAAAGTCTGGCACAAATGCGCCATATCCTTCGTGGCGACGTCATAGCCGATCCGACCCACGGTTGCGCCGATCTTTGGGGCAATGAACCGAAACCGAACCCAAAGCTCACCCGGATTATTGTCCAACAGAACATTGTTCAGGTGAACAGGCTGGCCAGACGGCACGGGCAGCGGGGTTTCCGATTGTGGGAAAGCCGGAGTTGCAAACAAACTGGACAGCAAAACTATGGCGCGGCCCCGGACCCGCCAATGGCAAGCTCCTCCTTCCGGGGTCGCGCGCGCAGTGCTTGTGGCCTGCGCAGTTCTATGATTGCTGGGGCGGATCATTCAACTATTTAGCAGTTTTTGTCAAACCTGCCGTATTTGGCGGCAGTTTCTAAACCATCCTCATATTCAACGTGACCCAAGGCGCAGGGCGGTTTTTCCGCCCTGAGGGCCTTACAACGGGATATTGTCGTGTTTTTTCCATGGGTTCTTCAGCTGCTTGCCCCGCAAGCTGGCGAAAGCACGCGAAACACGGCGGCGGGTTGAATGGGGCATGATCACTTCGTCCACAAAGCCACGTTCAGCCGCCACAAATGGATTCGCAAAGCGATCCTCGTAGTCAGCCACGTGCTGCGCGGTTTTCTCGGCATCTTTCAGGTCGGCCCGGTGGATGATCTCGGTCGCACCTTTTGCACCCATCACCGCGATCTCGGCCGTGGGCCAGGCATAGTTGAAATCGCCACGCAGATGCTTGGACGCCATAACCACATAGGCGCCGCCATAAGCCTTGCGGGTAATAACTGTGACCTTCGGCACGGTTGCTTCGCCATAGGCATAAAGCAGTTTGGCACCGTGCTTGATCACGCCGCTGTATTCCTGCTGCGTTCCCGGCAGGAAGCCCGGCACGTCAACCAGTGTTAGAATCGGGATCTCGAAACAGTCACAGAAGCGAACGAACCGCGCCGCTTTGCGCGAGCTATCGATATCCAGACACCCCGCCAGGACCATCGGCTGGTTCGCAACAACGCCAACAGTCTGCCCTTCGAGCCGGATAAAACCGGTGATGATGTTCTTGGCGAAATCTTCCTGAATTTCGTAGAAATCGCCTTCGTCCGCGATCTTCGTGATCAGTTCCTTCATATCATAAGGCGTATTCGGATTGTCTGGCACCAGAGTATCCAAGGATCTCTCCACGCGATCCGGATCATCAAAGAACGGACGGACCGGAGGTTTTTCGCGGTTATTCAGCGGCAGGAAATCGACAAGACGGCGCACCTCGGCCAGTGCTTCAACATCGTTTTCAAACGCGCCATCCGCGACGGATGACTTTTTGGTGTGGGTTGATGCGCCACCAAGCTCTTCAGCCGTGACCACTTCGTTTGTAACGGTTTTGACCACGTCGGGGCCGGTCACGAACATGTAAGACGAGTCCTTGACCATGAAGATAAAGTCCGTCATTGCCGGGCTGTACACCGCGCCGCCCGCACAGGGCCCCATGATCACGCTGATCTGCGGCACCACGCCCGAGGCCGTGATGTTGCGCTGAAACACCTCGGCATAGCCCGCAAGTGACGCCACACCTTCCTGAATACGCGCACCACCCGAGTCGTTGATGCCAATGATGGGCGCTCCGTTCTGAACCGCCATATCCATGACCTTGCAGATCTTTTGAGCATGCGTTTCCGAAAGCGAGCCGCCAAAGACCGTGAAATCCTGGCTGAACACATAGACCATCCGTCCATTGATCGTGCCCCATCCGGTTACCACACCATCCCCTGCAGGCTGCTGTTTTTCCATGCCGAAATCGGTGCAGCGGTGGCTGACAAACATGTCAAACTCTTCGAAACTGCCTTCGTCCAGCAACAGTTCGATCCGCTCGCGCGCAGTCAACTTGCCGCGACCGTGTTGGGCATCAATTCGCTTTTGCCCACCGCCCAAACGCGCCGCGTCACGACGGTTTTCAAGCTCGGAAAGGATGTCTTTCATGGCGCATATCCCCTGTTAAATTTGGCGAACACTACCCGCTGAGTAGCCTTGGCTAAAGTTCTTTCCAGCAAATTTGCAAATATTTGAAAACCACATACTGATAAATTGTAAAATTGCTAATATATCCAGTTCGCCCGATACTGATCTGGCATTCCCAAAAACCGCCACTATACATGTGAACAATGCAGTTCAGATCGACTGCGGTTCGCCGCACGCCACCTACAATCGGCACACTTGTATTACTGTCAGGCCTAGCGGCGCTGAGCATGAATTTGTTCTTGCCCAGCCTACCGAACATGGCGCTGTATTTTGCGACTGACTATAAGGTCATGCAATTGTCGATTGCGCTATATCTGCTGGTCAATGCGGTGCTGCAAATCCTGATCGGTCCCATCGCGGACAAAGCCGGGCGCAGGCCGGTGCTGCTGTGGGGACTTTCGTTGTTTTTGCTGGCGACGCTCGGATGCATCTACGCCCCCACTGCCGAGGTTTTTCTGTTCTTTCGAATGTGCCAGGCGGTGATCGTTGTCGGGATGGTTCTTAGCCGCGCGGCAGTGCGGGACATGTATGATCAAGATCAGGCGGCGTCCATGATTGGCTATGTCACCATGGGCATGGCAGTGGTTCCGATGATTGGCCCCGCGATCGGTGGTATCCTTGAAGAAAGCTTTGGCTGGAAAGCCAATTTCTGGCTACCATTCGCGTTGGGCGCACTGATCCTGGCCTTAACCTACTGGGACTTTGGCGAAACCTCTGCCAAAAGCGGCAAAACCCTGATCCAACAGTTCAGGGAATATCCCGAGCTTCTGAAATCCCCACGCTTTTGGGGCTATTCACTTTCGTCTGCCTTCTCGTCTGGCGCATTCTTCGCCTATCTGGGCGGCGCACCATTCATTGGAACCGAACTATTCGGGCTCAGCGCGGCCGAAGTTGGGTTTTATTTTGGTGCGCCTGCGGTCGGGTACTTTCTCGGGAATTTCCTAAGCGGGCGCTACTCTGTGCGCTTTGGCGTCAACCGAATGGTTCTTTGGGGCAGCATTCTAAACGCCGCTGGTGTGGTAATTTCAGCCGTTCTGTTCCTGATCGGCGCCGGCAGCGCGCTTAGCTTTTTTAGTTTCATGACGTTTGTAGGCCTCGGCAACGGGATGACCATACCCAACGCGACGTCCGGCGCCCTCTCTGTTCGCCCGCATCTGGCAGCAACCGCAGCGGGCCTAAGCGGTGCTATCATGCTGGGTGGCGGCGCAGGGCTCAGCGCGCTTGCCGGAGCTTTGTTGACAGTCGAGACGGGCGCCATGCCGTTGTTGTGGTTGATGCTGACGACGGCGGTTCTGGCAATCTGCTCCATCTATTCGGTGATCCGGCGCGAACGACAATTGGGACTGTAAGCCCGCTTGCCTTCGAGAGTTTGCAAAGTTAGCCTCCCAGACAGGTAAACTTGCAAAGGCACGCCATGCCCACCCAAAAACTCTACGCAGGCGCCAAACTGCGCGAGATGCGCACCCGTTTGTCCCTCACGCAAAAAGAATTTGCCGCAAAGCTTGGCGTGTCACTCCCATACCTCAATCAGATGGAGAACAACAACCGTCCGATCTC
Organism: Ruegeria sp. H3; assembly: GCF_056533095.1. Taxonomy (NCBI): domain Bacteria; kingdom Pseudomonadati; phylum Pseudomonadota; class Alphaproteobacteria; order Rhodobacterales; family Roseobacteraceae; genus Ruegeria; species Ruegeria sp. H3. The sequence continues at coordinate 276,120 of NZ_JBQFOD010000003.1, forward strand.
GACCACAGTCGTGCTGGCATTGGCGCAGGAGTTCGGAATGGATGTCACCGAGCTCAGCACAGGTGACAGCGAACGTCTGGTCTCTGATATGCGCGAAGCGCTCGCCGATCCGGTTTTTGCCGATGCCATTCCACCTTTGGCCGATCTTCGATTGACTGCTTCGAACGCGCCCGCTCTGGCGCGGGCCTTTATCGAACTTCATCGCACCTATCGGCAAACCCATGAACGCCTCGCCTCGTTGGACGAGGCATTGGGGCGCGAAGATTCACGCACGCAAGCCAGCCCATGGGAAGAGGTGCGAGACTTCTTTCACTATTGCGACAACTACATCGATGCAGTCGACCGCGCCGCTGAACTGTTCGCCAATCGGGCCGAGACACCGGGGGGGATCCGAGAGGCCGCACTGAACAGCCTGGCCGAACGCGGAATTCAGGTCGTGTTCTCAGACATCGAAACCTTGCGCGCCTATGATTCTGAAAGCAAGACCTTGCGCCTGTCATCCCGCGCCGCGCCACAAACACAGGTCTTCCAGTTGCTGCTGCAAGTCGCTCTGATCAGTCAGGATAAACTGCTCGAAGCCACGCTGGACTTTGCCAAGTTCCAAAGCGACGAGGCACGATCCATCGCCAAGATAGGATTGGCCAACTACTTTGCCGGTGCGTCGCTGATGCCCTATGCCAGTTTTTTGGCTGCTGCACAGGAAACCCGCCATGATCTGGAATTGCTCAGTACCCGTTTCGGCGCATCAATCGAACAGATCGCGCACCGCCTCTCAACGCTGCAACGGCCTGGGGCCAAGGGCATCCCGTTCTTCTTTGTCCGCGTTGATCAGGCCGGAACCATCACCAAACGCCATTCCGCAACGCGGTTGCAATTCGCCCGCTTTGGCGGCGCCTGCCCGCTATGGAATGTGCATCGCGCGTTCGAAACGCCCGGGCACTTTCTGTTGCAGCTTGCGGAAACACCGGACGGGGTCAAATACATCTCCCTGGCGCGCGATATCTCGAAATCAGGCGGTTCCTACGGCGCGCCGGTCCGCCGCTATGCCATTGCCCTGGGATGCGAGGTGCGCCATGCGCAGGCCCTTGTCTACGCCGACAATCTCGACATCAACAATGCCAGCGCCTACGAGCCTATCGGCATTTCCTGCCGGATTTGCGAACGGCAAACCTGCCATCAGCGTTCAGTCCCACCTTTGGAGCGCCGCTTGAGCATCGATACCCATACGCGCGGCACCCTGCCCTACAAGGTGACCTGATCTTCACCTGGCTGAATATACCTTAGGGGAACCGCAGCCCGCCGCGACGGGGGCAGAGCCCCCGCCCAAGCCCTCAGGCTTTAGTCAACATTGCCCAAATTTCGTCTTTCAGCGCCGCGCGTTTCTTGCGCATCTCACCTTCGGCCAGTTCTTCCACGGGTTCGATATTTGTCTCGGCCCGGTGCACCTGCCTGTTGATCTCGTGATACTCATCGGCCAGACGCGCAAAATGTGCGTCCGATTGCTTGAGCTGGCTCATCAGTTCGACCTTGTCCGGAAACTCTTCGGCCAGTTCGTGCGGGGTGTGAGACATGCTGTTCGCTCCTATAACATGATTGTGTGGGATCTATCTAGCAACGCACAACAGCCGATACTTTGACGCGGATCAAACCGAAGGGATCCATCTCACCAAACCCAAGCGCACGACTATTCGCCGCGTGGGAAACGTTGTTTTTCTTCGACATCATTCAGATCCATGTGATTTCGCATATAGCGTTCCGACGCTTTTTGCAGTGGCTGATAGTCCCAAGGGTAGTAGCCGCCCTGCCGTAACGCCTCATAAACCACCCAGCGGCGCGCCTGACTGGCCCGCACATCCGCGTCGAACTGATCCAGATCCCATCGCGCTTGCGACTTCGCGCGCAGGCTTTCCAGCGTGCCCGCATGGTCTGGATTGTCGGCCAGATTGGTCAGTTCATGCGGGTCCTTTTCAAGGTCAAACAGCTGATCCGGATCAAGGGCACAGCGGTTGTACTTCCATTTTCCATATCGCAGGGAAACGAGCGGTGCATAGGACGCTTCAGCCGCATATTCCATCGCCACGGGCACCGTCCGTTCAGCCCCTTTTGCCAATGGGCATAGGTCTTCACCATCCGTCCATGGGGCAATCTCAGCCATATCGACGCCGGACAACGCGCCCAACGTGGGCGTTACATCGATGGTTGAAACCGGCGTGTCGATCCGACCCGGTGGCAGATCAGGGGCCGAGATCATTAGCGGAACGCGGGCCGAGCCTTCAAAGAAGGTCATTTTGAACCACAATCCCCGCTCGCCCAACATGTCGCCGTGATCCGAGACAAACAGGATGATCGCCTCCTGTCGGGTGGTTTCAAGCACTTCCAGGATCTCACCAATCTTTTCGTCCAGATACGAGATATTCGCGAAATAGGCTCGGCGGGATTTGCGAATGTCGTCTTCGGAGATATCAAAGCTGCGCCAGTCATTGGCATCGAAAATCCGCTTGGAATGCGGATCCTGATTGTCATAGCCAAAGTCCGCGACATCAGGCAGCAGATGCTCGCAATCCTCATACAGGTCCCAGTACTTGCGGCGCGCAACGTAAGGGTCGTGAGGATGCGTAAAGCTGACGGTCAGGCACCACGGGCGGTCATCCTGCCCCCGGGCCAAATCGTAGATTTTGGCTTTCGCATGGTATGCGACTTCGTCATCATATTCCATCTGGTTGGAAATCTCGGCGACCCCGGCGCCGGTGACCGAACCCATATTGTGATACCACCAGTCAATCCGCTCTCCGGGCTTGCGATAGTCCGGGGTCCAGCCGAAATCGGCGGGGTAAATATCGGTTGTCAGCCGGTCTTCGAACCCGTGCAATTGATCCGGCCCGACAAAATGCATTTTGCCGGACAGACAGGTGTAGTACCCCGCACGGCGCAGATGATGCGCATAGGTCGGGATGTCGCTGCGGAACTCGGCCGCGTTGTCGTAAACCCCAGTGCGCGAGGGCAATTGCCCAGACATGAAACTTGCCCGGCCCGGCGCGCATAGGGGCGAGGCGGTATAGGCATTGGCGAAGCGGGTCGAGCGCGCTGCCAGTTTCTTCAGATTGGGCGCATGCAGCCAATCAGCTGGGCCATCGGGAAAGAGCGTTCCATTCAGCTGATCCACCATCAGGATCAGAATATTCGGCTTGGTCATTGTCGGGCCCCAATCAGAAAGTGACGGCCAAAGAACTGGGTTTCAGGACCTCGCACGATAGCCGATGATCTCATCGCACGGGAAAGACCCCCACCCCGCTCTGGCGCAGCCTGCAAACGCTAGGGCGCAGACGTTGACTCGTCAATCAACAAACATTCCGTGATATAAAATCACAACTTTGTTGCGATGGTGGGTGGTGTCAGTTCCCGTCGGTTCAGCACGGCCTCACGCCAGGAAATGAAGCTGACCGCCGCCAAGATCAATGTGCCGCCAGCAACCACCCAGATATCAATGGGCTCGTTGAAAACCAAAGCACCCAACACGGTAGCCCATATCAGTTGCAGGAATGTGACCGGCTGCGTAACCGCTACTGGTGCGGCCTGCAAAGCCAGCGTCATGAAATAGTGCCCTGCCGTGGCGAAGCTGGCCACCAGAAAAAGGACACCGATATCGCGCAGGCTGGGTGGGTTCCAGACTGCGATGGCGAACGGGATCAATACAATTGTGACCCAGATCGATAGATGTGCCACAACAACCGAAGGTGGGATATCGCGCACCAGCAACTTGGCGAGCAGATAAGACCCACCGAGGGTAAGCGCGGTGCCAAGCATGGCAACATGGCCGGGCGAGACCTCTCGGAATCCCGGTCGCAAGATGATCAGAACCCCGATAAGGGCAACCAGAATGGCTGCGATCCGGCGAAAGGCCAGCTTCTCACCCAGAAACAGCGCCGCACCCAGCGTGACATAAACCGGGGTCATGTAGTTCATCGCCGTCACCTCGGCCAACGGGATCTGCGTCATCGCGTAGAACCAAAGCATGACCGCTCCGCCATGGATCACGCCACGCAGCCCAAACAATGCAAGATCACGTTTGCTGAGATGGGTCGTTAGAATTAGTCGCAACGCAGGTAGCAGAAATACAAGACCCAGAACATAGCGCAGAAATGCTGCCTGTATCGGGTCCATCGTCGAGCCCAAAGACTTGACCAAAGCCGTCATGACAACAAAGCTCAACCCGGCGGCAAACATCCAGAACATGCCTGCGATCGGGCGCGAGGAAACAGCTTGGGAACTCATGCGCTAGGTTGAACACCGAAACGTCGGCACGGGCAACCCTTCACATGATAACAAGTTTCAAAGCAATACCCAGCATGACGATGCCAATGATCACATCCAGCACCTGCCAGGCCTTTGGTCGCGCAAAGAACGGCGACAAGATCCTGGCCCCGTAGCCAAGGGTAAAGAAGAATACGAAACTCGCCAGCATCGCACCAATTGCAAAGCTCAACCGATCATCATACTGCGCCGAGATTGAGCCGATCAGGACAACCGTGTCCAAATAAACATGCGGGTTCAACCAAGTGAACGCCATAACGGTCAGCATGGCCGTTCGCAGGCTGGTTGCCTGGCCATTCCCGGCCTTGAGAGCCGCACCACCCTTCCAAGCTGATAAGAAGCTGCGAACAGCGTACCAGATCAGGAAAGCGGCACCACCATACCGCATCACAGTTTCAAACCACGGCAAGGCCTGCGCCAATGTTCCAAATCCCGCAACCCCGGCGGCAATCAGGATCGCGTCAGACAGCCCACAGGTCAGACACAGCACAAAGACATGTTCGCGGCGCAACCCTTGTCGTAGGATAAAGGCGTTTTGGGCCCCGATCGCAAGGATCAGGCTGAAACTAAGCGCAAAACCGGCGATGAAGGTTGTGAACATGATGCCTCCTACTGCTCGAGGCGTTGACTAACGTCATCCACGTGATCTATCAAATTAATGATAGTAAACTGAGTTAAGTTTGACTAATGTTACTCGACCCTCATCACCTGTCAGCGCTGTCCGCGATTTTGCGCCATGGCAGCTTTGATGCTGCCGCGAGTGCTTTGGCTGTTACCCCTTCCGCAATCTCTCAGAGGATCAAGGCACTGGAGGATCGCGTCGGCGCGACCCTGATCAATCGCGGAAGCCCCTGTACCGGAACGCCAGCCGGTTTGCGGATCGCGCAATATGCAGAAGATATCGGTTTGCTCGAAGCGCAGCTCTCGCGTGAGCTATCGCTTGATCAAACCACTGAAACCGCCCGCGTGCGCGTGGCCATTCCGGCGGATATACTGGCGACCCTGTTTATTGACGTCATGGCCAATACGCCTGGTCTGCTGTTTGATTTGGTCATCGATGATCAGGACCATTCGGCCAAATGGCTACGCCGGGGCGAAGTCAGCGCAGCGATCACCGTGGACGGCCAGCCGGTGACGGGTTGTGATGCCACCGAGCTTGGAGCGCTAAGATATTTGCCAACGGCCAGCCCGGATTTCATGCAGCGTTGGTTTTCGAAAGGTGTAAACACATCCACCCTCAGCGCCGCCCCCTGCCTTGTTTTCAACCGCAAAGATGGCCTGCAAAAGGCATGGTTTGAGGCTCAGGCGGGTGGTCGCATTACGCCACCAACCCATTTTTTGCCATCCTCTCACGGCTTCGTTGATGCCGCGATTGCAGGCGTCGGCTGGGGGATGAACCCCGAACCGTTAGTGCGCAAGCCCATAACCGAAGGGAAGTTGCAGCCACTCATTCCAGACGCACATCTGGATGTTGCGTTGACCTGGCAAGTCGGTCGCGTCCTGTCCCCAGCTCTGGCCCCGCTAACCAAGGCGGTCAAAGCGGCTGCAGCCAAAGCCTTGATCCCGGGCGCTCGCAAACGGATAAGAGGCAAACCTTCGGAGTAACTTTATGTTTTCACGCGACGCCCTCAGCTATGATCCGATCCCCCTGCCCGACCGGTGCGAGATCAGCGACGATCAGATGCAGCAGGCCGCACTGGCCTTTCACGACAAGATGCGGCAGCGCCATACGGTGCGCGATTTCTCGGCCCGCCCGGTCGAGAAAGCGGTGATCGAAACATGCCTGCGCACGGCTGGAACGGCCCCCTCGGGCGCCAATCATCAGCCCTGGCACTTTGCGGCCATCTCAGATGCCGCACTGAAACAGCAGATCCGCGAAGAAGCCGAGGAAGAGGAACGCCGGTTCTATGCCGGTGGCGCAGGCGATGAATGGATCAAGGCACTGGAACCAATTGGCACCAACGCGGTGAAAGAGCACCTGACCATCGCCCCCTGGCTGATCGTTGTGTTCGCCCAGCGCTGGGGCGAGTTTGAGGACGGCACGCGCTACAAGAACTACTATGTCCCCGAAAGCGTGAATATCGCCACCGGGTTCCTGCTGGCGGCGCTGCATCACGCCGGTTTGTCGACGCTGACCCACACCCCCAATCCGATGAAGTTTCTTAACGGGGCCCTGAAACGGCCAGCCTCGGAAAAACCCACGATGATCATCGCGGTTGGACACCCTTCAGAGACTGCAACGGTTCCATCGGTGGCCAAGCTGAAGAAGCCTTTAGACGAAATCTCATCCTTCTTCTGACGCTTTTCCGCTGGTTTCATTGACCTTCGCCTGAGCCTTCGGCAAAGCGATCCTGTAGCATGTTAAGGCCGAGATCAAACTGCACCCCACGATAAATGCAACGGCCAAGGCGACCTCATGCATATGTGCAATCGCGGCCAGTCCAGCGGACAAGACAACCGCTGCAATTCGGGCAATGCTCTTGACCGCAGCCGAAGCCTGAACGCGTTGATCCTTTGGCGCGACATCCAGAAAATACAGTTTGCGCGCGCTGCTGATACCTGTGGAGGCAACCGTTACGATGAACAGGGCAACGGCATGCAGATGCACATCATGATCCAGCTTGAGATAGTGAAACGTCAACAACACCACTCCAGTCGCCGCGACCATCAGAGTGCCCGTAACCATCACGGCGCGATGCGACTTCATATTGACAACTTGCCAAAGCGGCGCCGCCACCAGATACCCAGAAGCTGACGAGATGATCATCGCGGTCAACCCTTTGGCCGACGCATGATGCGCCTCGGCCGCGATCAGGGCGAAGAATGGAACCGATAAGGATACAACAACCAAAGGCATGCGCATTGTCATGTAGCGCCTGAACCATGCGTGATCGAACATCTCAACAATGGCTTTTACATTTGCTTTGAATGACAATTTGACTGCAGGTTTCCCGTCGGTCGATGCGCCTGTGGTTTTACCGATCTCAGCCAGCGCCATGATGCAGATCCCCGACAGCACGAAGAACGTGAATGAAACCGCTATCACAGCAGAGTGTCGCGAAAACGGAGGATTGTCCTTTGTGATCTCATGGATCAGCAGGGCCAAACCTATCGCCGCCAGACCTCCGGCCCCAAACTGCAAATACCGCATAGAAATACGTGATTTGGATTGGACATGATCCCCAAGCAGGTCGGTATACATCAGGTTCTGCATCTCATCGACCAGACCAATCACAAAGAAGACCATAACAAAGGCCATAGCGATCAGGGGCACGACGCCTGACGCGGCAACGGCCATCGCGATCAGCAGGCAAATTCCGATCACAAATTCAGTCATTGCGATGCCACGCTTCTTTCTGGGTTGGGCCGCAATGGGTTGAGCCAGAAAGAAATCTGCGATCATGCTGCCGACCATACGGATCGAGACCAGCGCACCCGCTACAAACATCGGCAACTCGAAAGACACAGCTAGAAAGGGCAACACAACGGATGGGCTGCCTAAGGTCCACGCGACCTGAGACAGTATGCTCTGCCCAGTCAAAACCGGGACATTGCGCTTTGCCAACTCACTTGCGTCTTGTGTCATTCATTCTGCCATCAATTGCGACCGAACCAGCACCTAGGCTGGCTAACTCAGTTTAGCCTATTCTGCTACAGAGTTACGGCCAAGCACCTCTTTGGCATCAATAAAGCCCGGCCAATATGACCGGGCTCTAAAAAAAACACGCGCTAACGTTACAGCTGCGCCATGACCTCGTCAGTGGCTTCGAAGTTGGTTGTAACGCGCTGAACGTCGTCGTCGTCTTCAAGCGCATCAACCAGTTTCATCAGCTTTTGCATATCCTCCAGGCCTAGCTCGGTTGTGGTGGTGGGCTTCCAGATCAGCTTGGTCGATTCCGACTCGCCCAGCGCCCCTTCCAGAGCGTTTGAGACATCGTTCAGATCTGTATCCGCACACCAGATGATGTGACCGTCTTCCGAGCTTTCAACATCCTCGGCACCTGCTTCAATCGCGGCTTCGAAAATCGTGTCTGCATCGCCCGCATCTGCCGGATAAACGACCTCCCCTTTGCGGTCGAACATGAACCCAACCGAACCGGTCTCACCCAGATTACCGCCGTTCTTCGAGAACGTGGAACGAACGGTCGAAGCCGTCCGGTTGCGGTTGTCGGTCATGGTCTCAACGATCACGGCCACTCCGTTGGGTCCATAGCCCTCGTACCGGATTTCTTCGTATTCGTCGCCTTCACCCGCAACCGATTTCTTGATCGCGCGGTCGATCACGTCCTTGGGAACCGAGTTCGACTTGGCCTCTTTCACCGCCAGACGCAGGCGCGGGTTTTTGTCGGGATCGGGGTCGCCCATCTTGGCGGCCACGGTGATCTCTTTCGACAGTTTGGAAAACAGTTTGGACCGCGCGGCGTCCTGACGTCCCTTGCGGTGCTGGATATTGGCCCATTTGGAATGGCCTGCCATGGTGCGTCCTCGTCATTCATAATTGCGTATTCGGCGCTCATATAGACGGTTGCGGGGGGCAGGATCAAGGGATCGGCTTGCGAGACGCCCCCGTGCAGGTATGGTGGCGGCATGACGACAGAACAAATCATTCTTTTCGCGCTTTTTGCCGCTGTTTTTGCAATGCTGCTATGGGGCCGCTTTCGCTATGACCTCGTGGCCTTTGCCGCCTTGATGATCGGCGTCGTGCTCGGCGTGGTGCCAGTAGACAATGTCTTCGCAGGGTTTGGTCATCCCGCAACGATCATCGTGGCGCTGGTTCTAGTCGTCTCTGCAGGATTGGTCCGATCAGGGGCCGTGTTCCTGATCACACGTACTTTGGTCGACGCCTCACGCGGGATGGGAGCGCATATCGCGCTGATGGGCGGGATCGGCGCAGTTTTGTCGGCCTTCATGAACAATGTCGCGGCGCTGGCCTTGCTGATGCCCGTTGATATCCAGACTGCGCGCAAGGCGGGCCGGTCGGTGGGCCTGACCCTGATGCCGCTCAGCTTTGCGACCATCCTGGGTGGCATGGCTACGTTGATTGGCACGCCGCCGAACATCATCATCGCCTCAATCCGCGCCGAAACGCTGGGCGAGCCCTTCAGGATGTTCGATTTTGCCCCAGTCGGCGGCATAGCCGCGATTGCTGGCCTCGCGTTTGTGTCCCTCATTGGCTGGCGGTTAATCCCGAACCGAGGCCAGCAACAGGAAGCCTCGGATTCCTTAGCAGAATACATCGCGGAACTGACCTTGCCTCCTGACTCCCCTCATATCGGCAAGCGTGTCAGCGAACTTTATGAAGATGCCGAGAAATCCGATGTCGCCATCATTGGGCTGATCCGAGATGGCAAGCGGCGCTATGGCCGATCCTCCCACGCGACACTGAAAGAAGGCGACGCGCTGGTGCTGGAGGCCCGCCCCGAAGCGCTGGACGAATTTCGCGCAGCCTTGAAACTCAATTTCTCGGACACCCGGAGGCAAGAGGTGCTGACCGCCGAGGGCGAAGGGCTTGAAGTGATCGAGGTCGTCGCCACCGAAAGCGCGCGCATTGCAGGTCGCACCGCTCAGGGATTGGGGCTAGCATGGCGACAGAGCACCGTTTTGATGGGTATTTCCCGTCAGGGTCGCCAGATTACCGAACAGGTCCGCAAGACCGAGGTGGAAGCAGGTGATATCCTTCTGCTGCTCTGCCCCCGCGACAGAGGTGCGGATGTGACCGAATGGCTGGGCTGTTTGCCACTGGCACAGCGCGGGTTGAACGTAACCGCAAATGAAAAAGCCTGGCTCGCCATTGGCCTGTTTGCGGCGGCCGTTCTGGCGGCTAGCGTCGGCCTGATCTATCTGCCTATTGCGTTGGGGCTTGTGGTCATTGCCTATGTGTTGACCAAGATCATGCCGATCAGCGACATCTACAATCACATCGAATGGCCCGTCGTCGTACTGTTAGGGTCAATGATCCCTTTAGGCAGTGCGTTGGAGACCTCCGGCGGGACTGAACTCATCGCGAACGCCTTGATACAACTGACCAATGGCTTGCCCGCCTGGGCTATTCTGACAGTGCTGATGGTCGTGACCATGACCCTGTCGGATGTGCTGAACAACACTGCCACGGCCATTGTCGCCGCCCCTGTTGGTATCCAGATGGCCCGTACTTTGGAAGTTTCACCCGATCCATTCCTGATGACGGTTGCGGTGGCGGCGTCGGCTGCATTCCTCACCCCCATCGGACACAAAAACAATACACTGGTTCTGGGTCCCGGTGGCTACAGGTTCGGCGACTACTGGCGCATGGGATTGCCGCTAGAGATCCTAATCATCGCGGTCTCGATCCCCTCGATCCTTGTCTTCTGGCCGCTGTGACAGGTAAAGGCCGCCTATGAAACGCTTTCTGATCCTGCAACTCCGCCCCGAGACAGATGCCTCGGACGCCGAATATGCCTCGATATTGGACAAGACCGGCCTCACGCCAGAGCAGACCCACCGCATTCGGCTGGATTGCGAAGACCTGCCCGCGGGGCTGGATGTCACCGACTATGCGGGCGTCATCGTCGGTGGTGGCCCGGGTTGCGTCAGTGACGATCCCAACACGAAATCCGCGCTTGACGCAAAGATCGAAGGTGCGGTCATGGGGCTTATGCCGCAGATTACGGCGCAGGATCATCCCTTCATGGGTTGCTGCTATGGCTTGGGTGTTCTGGTGGCTCATCTGGGCGGGGATGTCAGCAAAGCCCGGTTCGGCGAGCCGGTGGGCCCATCATCCTGCCGACTAACCGACGACGGCGCAACAGACGCTTTGACAGCCGGGCTGACCCGGGAATTCGACGCCTTTGCCGGCCACAAGGAAGCCGTGCAAGCCTTGCCTGACGGCTGCGTACATCTTGTCGCGTCTGACCCCTGCCCGTTTCAGATGATCCGCTGGGGCCAGAACGTCTATGCCACGCAATTTCACCCGGAGGCGGACGCAAAGGACTTTGAGCAGCGCATCAATATCTACAAGCACCACGGCTATTTCCCACCTGAAGACGCGCAAATCCTGATCGATATCTGCAACGCCGCAGATGTCACCCAGCCCGGTGAAATCCTGCGCCGGTTTGTCCAGCGCTACAAGTGACCTAACGGCGGTATTGCCTGCGGCTTTCAAGCTCGCGTAGGCTGATCCCAAACACCCTGGGGAGGAGTTGTTCTTGGATTTGCTTATTAATGTCGGCCTGCCGATCTCGCTGGCCATTATCATGCTGTCGCTGGGTATTGGGCTTGAGATTGCAGATTTCCGACGTGTGCTAAGCCGCAAAATCCCCTTTGCCATCGGTGCGGTGTGTCAGGTGGTGCTGCTGCCCATCGCCGCGTTTGCAACTGTTACCTTGTTTGGCTTTCCCCCTGAGATCGCGGTTGGTTTTATGTTGCTCAGCTTCTGCCCCGGCGGTGTAACCAGCAACATCCTGACCAAACTTGCCAAGGGCGATGTGGCTTTATCGGTCAGCCTGACCGCGGTAATCAGCATTCTGTCGATCCTGACAGTTCCGGTTCTGGCGGCGTGGTCTATCACGCATTTTATGGGAGAAAACGCGCCCGAGGTTTCGATCACCGGTTTGGCCATTGCCATGTTCCTGATCACAACCCTTCCAGTCGCGATCGGCGTCAGTATTCGTAAGTTTGCCACAGGGTTTGCAAACCGCGTTGAAGGTGGCTTGTCCGCGCTTGCCTCCATTCTTTTCGTTCTGATCGTCGTGGCAGCACTGGCTGGAAACTGGCAAACTTTTGTCGATAACCTTGGCATTATGGGCACGGGCTTGATTTCCTTGAATATCGCGCTTTTGTTGATCGGGCTGGGGATCGCGCGTGCCGCAAACCTGTCATGGGCCGAGTGTAAAAGCATCTCGATTGATACGGGCATCCAGAACTCGACGCTGGGTATCACGCTGGCGGCCCTGATCACCAGTACCGACAGCGGGTTCAGCCCGTTGGCCCTGCCATCTGCCGTCTACGGGATCACGATGTATGCGGTCGTGCTGCCATTTCTCATTTGGTTCCGCAAACGCTGAAAGGACCGCTCATGACCAATACCACCGCAGATGCTATTGTCGTTGGTAGCGGTTTGGCTGGGTTGGCTGCAGCAGCCGAACTGGGCGACCGAGGCAAGAAAGTGATCATGGTTGATCAGGAACCCGAAAGCTTTCTGGGTGGCCAGGCGTTCTGGAGCCTGGGTGGCCTGTTCATGGTCGACACGCCGGAACAACGCCGGATGGGGATCAAGGACAGTCATGAATTGGCCCTACGTGACTGGATGGGCAGCGCTCAGTTCGACCGTGACGAAGATACCTGGCCGCGCAAATGGGCCGAAGCCTATGTAGAGTTTGCGGCTGGAGAAATGCGGCCATGGCTGCATGAGATGGGTCTGCGCTGGTTCCCAGTGGTGGGCTGGGCCGAACGCGGCGGGTCTTTCGCCAATGGGCATGGCAACTCGGTCCCACGGTTTCATATCACCTGGGGCACAGGGCCCGGCGTTCTGGAACATTTCATTCGCCGCGTCAAAGATCATGTCAGCGCCGGTTTGATCGAGTTGAAGTTCCGCCATCAGGTCAGCCACATTATCATGCAAAACGGTACCGCCAAAGGCGTGTCGGGTGAGGTTCTGGCCGACGACACCGCCCAGCGCGGCGGCAAGACCAACCGGGAAGAGGTTGGAGAGTTCGAGTTCTACGCACCGTCGGTGATCGTCACCTCTGGCGGGATCGGTGGCAATTTCGAAATGGTCCGGAAGAACTGGCCGCAAGATCGTCTGGGTAAGCCACCCAAAGACATGGTCGCTGGCGTTCCGTTTCACGTCGACGGCCGCATGATCGCGATCAGCGAAAAGGCAGGGGGGCATGTGATCAACGGCGATCGCATGTGGCACTATACCGAAGGCGTCAAAAACTGGGATCCGATCTGGCCCGCCCATGGCATTCGTATTCTACCCGGACCAAGCTCGATGTGGTTCGACGCGACTGGCAACCGGATGGAACCTCCTTGCCTGCCGGGCTTTGACACGTTGGGGACCCTGCGCGAGATCCTAAAAACCGGATACGATTACAGCTGGTTTGTACTGACGCAGAAGGTGATCAAAAAAGAATTCGCTTTGTCCGGATCAGAACAAAACCCCGATTTCACCTCGGGCAGTTGGAAAGAGGTCATCCGGCAGCGCATTTTATCGGGCTCGAAAGCCACCGCACCGGTCGAGGCCTTCAAGGAAAAGGGTGAGGATTTTGTCGTTGCCAATACCTTGACCGAACTGGTCAGTGGCATGAACCAGTTGGGCGGCGGTCTGATTGACGAGGCACATCTGCGGGCACAGATTGAGGCGCGGGATTCTCAGGTCGACAATCCGTTCTCGAAAGATGCGCAGATGATGGCGATCCTGGCAGCGCGCAACTATCGCGGGGACAAACTGATCCGCACCGCCAAGCCGCACAAGTTCCTTGATCCATCCAATGGCCCGCTGATTGCGGTCAAACTGCATGTGCTGACCCGCAAGACCCTGGGCGGGCTGCAGACCAATCTGGACAGCCAGATGATCGGTGCTGACGGGCAAATGGTGCCCGGCCTGTTCGCCGCCGGAGAGGTCGCGGGCTTTGGCGGCGGAGGCTATCATGGCTACAACGCGCTTGAGGGCACGTTCCTTGGTGGCTGTATCTTCTCGGGCCGCAATGCAGGTCGGTCACGTGCGGTGGCTTAACTAAGCTTACTGTTTGCGTACCAGTTTGATGACCGGCTCACCCGCCCCATCCAACAGCGCCAATGCGTCCCCTTGCCGCACAAAACTCGTGATGGTTTGCAGCGCTTTGAGAAACTCACGTTCGACCTCATCCAACGGGGGTGGGCACGCCATTAGGGTTGCGGCCATATTGTCCGGAAAGTCGATTTGGTTGCTGGATATCTCGGCCTGACCAGTGAACCGATTGCACCCACCAGTCCCGGAGAAGGCGCCGTTTTGCGCAAAGATCAGCTCTGGCGTTCGCTCAGTTTCTATCGGAGCGCCGTTCAGCGTTGCGGCAATCCATTCTGTGTTGTCCAGTGATGGTTCACTCTGCACCTGAACCAAGATCAGATCGACCGCATCATCGGCACCGTTTGTCAGAACCGGGTAACTGGTATCTGTAGTGAACAACAGCCTTTGACCCTGCGAAATCGACGCACGAACGCTATAGCGGTGTCCGTCCCGGAGCAGTGCGTCGTCATAGGTCAGCTCAAATTGTGCAGGAACACCGCTCAGGGCATAGCGCTGCGCGGCTAAGGTCACAGCAGGTGCGTCCGCCAGAGAGACATCCTGAAGTTCGACAAACAAAGTGGCATCTGGCGGCACAGCGATCCGTTCACGATAGGTGGCTGACCCTTCGACGGTTCCGGCGATACCCACCTGGCCCATTCCCGTCAGCAAAGCCGTTGCAGCGCAAATTGCGGTTGCTCTCGCAGACATGATCCAATTCCTTCTGCACAATCACATACACAAAGCTCTGTATGTTCGCGTGATATTACAAGGGCCACTGCGGGCGGACGGCAAGCTTGCGCCGATTTTACAGAGGCCAGATCAATGGGATCAGCAGCGATGCCAGCAGCCCAACCGTAAGGTTGAGCGGTATGCCCACCTTCATGAAATCAGTAAACCTGTACCCGCCGGGACCATAGACCATCATGTTGGTCTGATATCCAATGGGCGTCGCAAAAGACGCCGAAGCCGCAACCATGACAGCGACAACCAAGGGGCGTGGATCCATCCCGACAGCTTGCGCCAACCCGATGGCGATAGGTGTAACCACAACTGCAACCGCATTGTTCGATACCAGTTCAGTTAAGACCGAGGTCAGTAGATATACCGCCCATATGATCAAGAAAGGTGGCAATAGCCCAAGCGAAGGCGCGATCGCTTCGACAATCAGCGACACTGCACCCGAAGCATCGAGAGCGGCCCCGATGGCAAGCATTGCAAAAATGAGGGCTAGCAGACGGCCCTCAACAAAGGAAAACGCCTCATCCGCATCGATGCAACGCGTGACCAGGACGACTGCGACCGCCAAAATCGACAGTAATAGGATTGGCGCGACACCCAGCGCAGCCAGCGCGACGATGCCAACCAGTGCACCAATAGCAATCGGTGCATGGCTGCGACGAAAGGCACGGGCCGAAGGTTGGGTGACGTCGACCATATCCATATCGGCGGCCAGTTTCTGAATGTCGGCAGGTGAGCCTTCCAACAACAAAGTATCGCCCACGCGAACGACCAGATCATCCAACTGTCGGCCGATATTCTGGTTCCGACGATGAACCGCCAGAACATAAACACCATAGCGCCGTCGCAGCCTGAGCGCCCCAAGTGTGCGTCCAACCATACGACAGCCCGGAGTGATCAGTACCTCGACCGTTTTGGTCTCAATCGCCGACACCTGATCAACCCGCTTTAGCTCTTTGTTGCGTTGCAGGCTCAAAAGTTCGGTCATCTCGGTGCGCAGAACCACCCGATCACCCACATCGAGCGTCACGCCTTGCAGATTGCGACGCAGCGAGTCATCGCCGCGCACAACGTCGATCAGTCGTACGCCGGGGCGTTTGAACAACTGCACGCCGGTTACTTCGCGCCCGATCAAGTTGCTGTCGGGTGGGATGACGGCCTCGGTAAAGAACTTCATCTTGGAGCGATCGCTAAGCAGCGATGCCATACTGTCGCGCTCCGGCAGCAGGCGGGGCGCAACAAAGCGCAGGTAGATCATGCCATAGATAACGAGCGCAATGCCCAGCGGGGTAACCTCGAAAATCGTGAAGGGTTGCATACCTTGCGCGCGGGCAACACCATCCACCAGCAGGTTGGTCGAGGTTCCGATCAGGGTCAGCGTTCCACCCAGAATGGCCGCATAACTGAGCGGGATCAGCAGTTTTGAGGCTGGCACATTCAGCGTGCGCGCGATCTGAACAAAGACCGGGATCATCACAACAACAACGGGCGTGTTGGAAACAACCGCCGAGGCCAGAACCACAAATGCCATAAGCAGGGCGATGGCAATCTTCGGGTTCACTTGCGCCTGTTTTTGCGCGGTCGAGGTAAAGGCATCCAGCGCCCCGGTACGCACCAGTGCCCCCATGATGATGAACATCGCCGCAATGGTCCAAGGGGCGGGATTTGACAGGACGGCCAGCGCGCTTTGATAGGGCAGTATTCCCGTCACAAGCATCAAAGCAACACCACCGATGGCGACCACCTCGGTCGGGTAAACTTCTCGCAGGAACATGACGAACATGCCCGCAACAATCAAAAGCGCCAGAATTGCGCTGCCGGTGTCTGTCAGTGAAAGGAAGTGCATTCGTGGTATTCTGTCCGAACCCTGGCCCAAGCGCCTGACGGGTAGTTTCCCGCATTGCGCGAGGCAGGGCAAGCCTTTACGGACCCGCCTGCTCTAGCCGCCCACCGACGCGTACCATGCGCACGGTTTTTGTACTGCCGTCCTGATCGTTGGTCTCGACGAATACACCGCTCAACGTTGCCTCGCCATTCGCGGGGGTGAATCGCGCTTTTGGCATACCGGTAATGAACCGGCGCAGCGGCTCGACCTTGTCCATACCAATGACCGAGTTATAGTCGCCGCACATCCCCGCATCCGTCAGATAGGCCGTGCCACCGGGCAGGATCTGCGAGTCTGCCGTGGGCACATGCGTATGTGTCCCCACCACAAGACTGGCACGCTTGTCGCAATAATGGCCCATCGCCATTTTCTCGGATGTCGCCTCGCAATGCATATCGACGATGATCGCATTCGCCTGCCCACCGCGCGGGTGGGATTTCAGGATCGGTTCAATGGCCGAGAACGGGTCGTCAAAGGGCCGTTTCATGAAGACCTGCCCCAGCACCTGAACCACCAGCACCTTTCGGCCTCCAGGCGCGTTGAACAAGCGATGCCCGCGCCCCGGTGCGCCTTTGGCAAAGTTCACCGGGCGCACGATGCGCGGCTCTTTCTCGATGAACTGCAGCATATCTTTCTGGTCGAAGGCATGATCGCCCAACGTCACACAATCTGCACCTGCATCCAGCAACAGCTTGGAGTGATCGCCGGTCAGGCCCATCCCGTTCGAGGCGTTCTCGCCATTGACCACAACGAAATCCAGCCGCCACTCATCGCGCAGACGCGGCAGATGCTGCTGGATGGCCGTGCGTCCCGCGCGGCCCATGACGTCACCCAGAAAAAGTATCCTCATGCGCACCGTCCTAAGTGTGGTCAATGCCAAGCACAAGCGGTTAAACTAAGGCCATAAAGCGTAAAACTGCATTGGATCGGAGACATTCATGACCCGCCACCTGATTTTCGCCACCCTTCTTGCCCCCCTCGCCGCCTGCGATCAGCCTTCGGAGCCCACGACCGGGCTGGCCAACCCGGCAGCGACCTTCTGCAGCGAAAAAGGTGGGCAGTATCAGATCGTCGATGGCGAGGATGGCCAAACCGGGACATGTACCATGCCAGATGGCTCAAGGCAGGATGCATGGGAGTACTTCCGAGCCGAGAATATGGGTTAAGTATTGAAACTAAGCACCCGGCTCTCGGTAATGACCATGTCCAGCGGCTGATCTGTAGGCTCCAGAGGCAACCCCTCGGCCTCTTGCGCGTCAAAGGCAAAGCCGATGGCCAGCGTCGGGCGCTTGGCGCGCAACCCTTCCAGCGTGCGGTCATAGAAGCCGCCACCATATCCCAGCCGTCCGCCCAGTGCATCGAAAGCCACCAGCGGAACGATCAGGATCTCGGGGTCGAAATAGTCGTCAACCTCAGGCACCTTTGCGCCAAAAGGCCCATCTTTCAGCCCCCCTTCAGGCGTCCAGCGCGAGAATTTCAATGCCTGACCGGCGGCTTGGATCACCGGAACGCCAACCGCGCCATAGGCCGAAGCCTCAGCCATCGCGGGCAGCGGGTCGATTTCGGTGCGGATCGGCATGTAGCCTGACAAGGGCACGCCCCGATAGCCTGCCAAAACCTCGGACAGACGTCCTGCGGCTCCGGGCAGGCGCGCATCAAACGCGGCTTTGCGACGGGCGAAGGCCGCTTTGCGCGCTGCAGCCTTGATTTCAGTCAGATCGGTCACAAAAGCACCACGCTGGCCAGTCCCAAGAAGATAAAGAACCCCATGACATCCGTTGTGGTCGTCACAAATGTCCCCGAAGCCAGAGCGGGGTCAACGCCCAGTCGGTCCAGCACCACAGGTACTACCGTACCCGCGAAACCCGCGATGATCATGTTCACGACCAAGGCTGATCCAATCACAACGCCCAGCAGCGGAGAATCAAACCAGAGCATTCCTACCGTCCCCAACACGATGGCAAAACACAGCCCGTTCAGCATGCCGACCAACAGCTCTCGCCGGATCACACGCATGACATTGGCGGCAGTCAGGTCGCGCGTGGCCAGCGCCCGCACCGCAACCGTCAGCGATTGTGTCCCGGCGTTACCCCCCATCGAGGCCACAATCGGCATCAGGATCGCCAGCGCCACCAACTGATCGATCGCCGCCTCGAATTGTGAAATCACCAGCGAGGCGCAGATGGCCGTACACAGGTTCACCGCGAGCCAGGGCAAACGCCGACGACTTGTTGCGGCAACGCTGTCCGACAGCGAGCTTTCGTCGCTGACACCGGCGAGACGCAGAATGTCTTCCTCGTGCTCCTCGTCAAGAACCACCATCGCGTCGTCAATGGTGATGACGCCGACCAGTCGGCCATCAGCATCGACCACCGGGGCCGAGATCAGGTGATACTGGTTGAACGCATAGGCCACGTCCTCTTCGTCCTGATCAACGGGAATGACATGAAATTCCTCTTCCGTCAGATCATGCAGGAGAACTTCGCGCCGGGTTGCCATCAGCTTGCCCAAG
Organism: Ruegeria sp. H3; assembly: GCF_056533095.1. Lineage (NCBI taxonomy): Bacteria > Pseudomonadati > Pseudomonadota > Alphaproteobacteria > Rhodobacterales > Roseobacteraceae > Ruegeria > Ruegeria sp. H3. The sequence goes on from NZ_JBQFOD010000003.1 coordinate 295,314, forward strand.
GTAACTTGTGCCACGGGTTTCAGGCGCGGATCGACCAGAACGACGTGATAGAACTGTTCAGGCAAGTCGTCATTGGCGCGCATGAAATCGATGGCCTGGCCCACTGTCCAGTGTTCGGGCGCCATGACCACCTCGCGCTGCATAAGGCGACCGGCCGAGTTTTCCGGATAGGCAAGCGCCTGCTCTGCCGCGACGCGCTCGGAATCCTCCAGCGCGTCCAAAATGGTTTCCTGCTGCGGCTCTTCAAGGTCTTCCAGCAGGTCAACGACATCGTCACTTTCCATGTCCCGAACGGCTTCGGCCAAAACATCGGGATTCAGGACACTGATGACTTCTTCTCGGACCGATTCATCCAGTTCTGAGAGAATGTCGCCGTCAAATTCCTTGTCATACAGACGGATCAGCCGGGCACGGTCATAAGGGTTGATCTGTTCCAAAAGGTCGGCGATGTCGGCTGCGTGCAGCGGCTCCATCAGCTCGATCAGCTTGGCCCGATCATCCACGTCCACGGCATAGAGAATGGTCGCGACAGTCCGGCGATCCAGCGCATAGGCATCCTCGTCAGAGGTCGAGTCACTTACGGGTTCATCAAAGCCTGTCGTCATATCTGCCCCCGTTTAGTCGGTCATTGATCCCTAATTAGAAGAAGCAGCTACCGGAAAACAATGACAATACGCCGATTTACCCGCATCTTTCGCCCGCATATGCTGATCCGTGGCCTCAAACAGCTAGGGAACAGGGCGAATGGTGCAAAAGACGCTTTTGAAAGGGCGCATACTGAGTTTCGACGGATCGCCCTTTGACGGGGTACCTACCGACGCGACCCGTCTGGACGAGGCGCTGGTGATCGAAGACGGGCGCGTGCAAGCTGTCGGTTCACTGGACACGCTGGCCGATGCTCATCCGGGTGCCGAAACTCGGGACTATGGCAACCACCTGATCATGGCCGGTTTTGTGGACCCTCACGTCCATTACCCGCAAACCGCCATGATCGCGAGCTGGGGCAAACGGCTGATCGACTGGCTGAACACCTATACCTTCCCCGAAGAGATGAAGTTCGGCGATACCAACTATGCGACCGAGATCGCGAACCGCTATCTCGACCTGACAACGGCGCATGGCACCACCACCATGTGCAGCTTCTGCACGATCCATCCCGAAAGCGTCGATGCGTTCTTCTCGGTCGCGCAACAACGCGGGCAACGGGTTGTAGCTGGCAAAACCTGCATGGATCGCAACGCGCCTGAGGGTTTGCAGGACAATGCGCAAACAGCGTATGACCAGTCCGCGGCGCTGCTGGAGAAATGGCACCACGAGGATCGTCTGTCTTACGCGATCACACCTCGGTTTTCGCCCACATCCACGCCTGAACAGCTTGAGGCTTTGGGGGCGCTTTGGGCAGAACATCCACATTGCCTGATGCAAACCCATCTGAGCGAGCAGACGGATGAGATCGAATGGGTTAGGTCGCTGTTCCCGAATGCGCGGGACTATCTGGACACCTATGAGAAATTCGGTCTTCTAGGTCGAAATGGTCTTTACGGTCACGTTATCCATCTGGAAGACCGTGAACGCGACAGGTTGCGTGAAGTTGATGCAGCGCTGGTGCATTGCCCGACTTCGAACACCTTCATCGGCTCGGGCCTGTTTGACATGAATGGGTTGATCCATGACGGCCACCGGGTCGGGTTGGCGACCGATACCGGCGGCGGGTCCAGCTTTTCGATGCTGCGCACGATGGCCGCCGCTTATGAGATCGGCCAACTGCGCGGGCGCCCTCTGCATCCGGCGCAATTGCTGTGGCTGGGTACAGTCGGATCAGCCCGGACACTGCGGATGGACGACTGCATCGGCAACGTCGCCCCGGGGATGGAGGCCGATCTGGTTGTCATCGACCTTGCCTCGACCCCAGCCATCGCCCAGCGCGAGGCCCATGCGGATGATCTGTGGGAAGCAGTCTTCCCGACCATCATGATGGGCGACGACCGCGCCATTGCCGACGTCTGGATCAACGGGCAGCGCGCGGGTTAATCCCGCAACGCCCGCGCCAATGCGTTCTGCCGCTCAATGGCCAACGGCAAGTCAATCGTTGCAATATGACCGTCCCTTACGATCTGACGCCCCTCGACGAACAGGTGTTTGACCTGCATAGGCCCGGCCAACAGCAAAGCAGCGGGGTCCCAACTGCCCGCGCTTTCGATGCAGCACGTCTCCCACACGGCGATATCGGCCCGCTTGCCCGGTATCAGCCGGCCGCAATCGGGCCGTCCAAGTACATCCGCGCCGCCTCGGGTTGCAATCTCCAGCGCTTCGCGAGCTGACATGGCGTCGGCCCCGTTTGCGACACGTTGCAAGAGCATCGCCTGCCGCGCCTCAAGCATCAGATTGCCGTTGTCATTGCTGGCCGACCCATCCGCGCCGAGCCCAACATTCACGCCCTGATCGCGCATGGTTCGCACCGGTGCGATACCCGATCCGAGACGGCAGTTCGAACAAGGGCAATGGGCTACCCCGGTTCCGGATTTCGAGAACAGATCGATCTCGGCCCCGTCCAGCTTGACGCAATGCGCGTGCCAGACATCGGGGCCGGTCCAGCCTAGATCCTCGGCATATTGGCCCGGACGGCAGCCAAATTGCGCCTGGGAATAAGCGATATCTTCGTCATTCTCGGCCAAATGGGTGTGCAGCATGACGCCCTTATCGCGCGCCAGCAGAGCGGCATCGCGCATCAGGTCCCGGCTGACTGAAAAGGGCGAACAGGGCGCGAGGCCAACCCGGCACATCGATCCCTCGCTCGGATCATGGAACGCATCCACAACGCGGATCATGTCGTTCAGGATATCATTTTCAGCCTCAACCAGACTGTCCGGCGGCAGGCCCCCGTCACTTTCGCCAATGCTCATCGCGCCGCGGGTGGGATGAAAGCGTAGGCCCAGGTCCGAGGCGGCGGAAATCGTATCCTCCAGCCGTGCGCCATTGGGATAGAGGTACAGGTGATCGGAACTGAGGGTGCAGCCGGATAGTGCCAGCTCGGCCAGCCCGATCTGGGCTGAGGTAAACATCTGCTCCGGCCCGAACCGCGCCCAGATGGGATAGAGCGTTTGCAGCCAGCCAAACAGCAACGCGTCCTGCCCGCCCGGAACCGCGCGGGTCAGGGTCTGGTAAAGGTGATGATGCGTGTTCACCAGACCCGGCGTGACCACGCAGCCCCTGGCATCATGCACCTCGCCCGTTGTCGTCAGCCCGTGACCAAGTTGCGAGATCTGGCCGTTGCGGATCAGGATATCTGCATCGTTTAGCTCGCGACGGTCATCATCCATGGTCAGGATGGTATCTGCGTTTTTGATAAGAAATTCAGTCATAGCGGCACTCCTGCAATTGCCTGTCTCATGCAAGGAATGCGAGGCCGGTGGAAAACAGGCGTAAGAACCGGCTGATACCGGTTTAGCGTCAGGGCGTTACTGGGGCAATGGTTTAGTAGGTGCGCAGGATGTCTAGCGCGGCCGCATGAATCTCGGCATTGGCAGCTGCAAGGGCACGTCCACCATTATGCGCGGGTCCGCCTTGCCAATCGGTTACGATGCCACCAGCAGCCTCGATCACTGCAATCGGAGCCTGAATGTCATAGGCGTTCAGCCCCGCCTCGATCACCAGATCCGCCTGTCCCGCAGCCAGCAGCGCGTAGGCATAGCAATCCATGCCATAGCGCGTCAGTTGTACCTGTTTTGACACAGCCTCGAACCCTGCGCGATCTTCAGAGGTGCCGACTTCGGGGAAGGTTGTGAACAGGGTGGCTTGTCCAAGCGTCTTTACCCCACGCGTCGCCAACTGTGATGTGCCCAAGGGCCCGGTCAGCTGCGCAATCTCGGACGACCCTCTGAACCGTTCACCGATATAGGGTTGATCAATCACCCCCAGTTCTGGGCCGGCTGAGGTGCTGAGCGCGATCAAAACGCCCCACGTCGGTGTGCCACTGACAAATCCGCGCGTTCCGTCGATTGGGTCCAGAACCCAAACGCGACCGCTTTGGCCTTCGGACTGGCCATACTCTTCACCTAAGATGCCGTCATCGGGGCGAAGACGTTGCAACACCTCGCGCATTGCTTTTTCAGCCGCGCGATCTGCGATAGTGACGGGATCAAACCCGCCTTCCAGCTTGTTAGCGGTTTCAAGATCGTGTTTGCGAAAATGCGGAAGAATGGCCGCGCGCGCCGCGTCGGCCATTTCTTCAGCAACATCCATATCGGTCAGATGGGTCTGGTGCATGGGCCACTGGTGCGGCCATCGCCTGTCAAAGTCAAGCGCGCGCGATCAGATCACGCAACGTCACTCAGAACCCGTGCCAATTCGAACAGACGGCGGCGCTGATTTTCCGGGATTGCGTAGTAAGAACGCACCAGATCCAACGCTTCCTTGTCCCCCATCAGGTCCGCAGGCACAGACTTCTTTTCATCCGCGCTTTTCTGAACCTCTTCCAGCCCTTCAAAGAAAAAGCTGACGGGAACTTCCAATGCCTCAGCAATGTCCCAAAGGCGAGAAGCACTGATTCGGTTGGCACCGGTTTCGTATTTTTGGATCTGTTGAAACTTGATACCAACTTGCTGCGCCAATTGCTGTTGGGTCATCCCAATCAGCCAGCGGCGATGCCGAACGCGCTTGCCCACATGGACATCGACGTGATGAGTCATTGGTATTCTCCTTTAGTACACAAACATCTGATCGGGATTGCGCGACGTCCGGTATCGCAACATTAGAGAATGGAATTTAACCATTCCCTAATACGGATCGTGCCTCCCCCGATTACAGCACTAGCTGCCTTTATTACTTTTTTTTGATCATTTTTCAAGATGGTTGAGTCATGCAGCCAGAACGATGGTTTATGGTTGTGTCCCTGATTGGCCAAAGCCGCGAACACCGTGTTGCTTTTTGGGTCAAGCACGGCCGCCCAATATCATTGACAAGTCCCGCGCAAAACGCACCTATGCCCGGTGCAGGGGGATGATCAGATTATGCAGGCATTTCACATTCAATCCGCAGGTGAGCAGGCCAAGCTTTGCCAGATCACCACACCTAATCCCTCCTTGGGTCAGGTGCGCGTTGCGATCAAAGCCTGCGGGCTGAATTTTGCCGACCTTCTGATGCAAAAAGGGACATATCAGGACACGCCCGCCGCTCCGTTCACATTGGGGATGGAGGTTGCGGGTGTCATAGATGCGGTGGGTGCCGATGTAAGCGGCATCAGCATTGGTGATCGCGTGGCCGTCTATTCAGGACAGGGTGGGCTGGCGGAATTTGGGGTTTTTGACGCCGCACGGGTGATATCACTGCCCGACACGATCAGCTTCGAAGAGGCGGCGGCGATCCAGATCGCATATGGAACCAGCCACCTGGCACTGGATCACCGTGCCAGGTTGCAGCCGGGTGAAACACTGCTGGTTACCGGCGCGGCGGGCGGGGTTGGCCTGACAGCGGTCGAGATTGGTAAGTTGATGGGGGCAACCGTGATCGCGCAGGCACGCGGGGCGGACAAGCTGGCCGTTGCCAAAGCTGCGGGCGCAGATCACTTGATCGACACCTCAGAAGACCTAAGAGACGCGGTCAAAGCGTTGGGTGGCGCAGATGTCGTCTATGACGCAATCGGTGGCGACGTGTTCAAAGCGGCCTTTCGGGCCACGAACCCCGAAGGGCGTCTGCTGCCCATCGGGTTTGCCGGTGGCGAGATTCCGCAAATTCCTGCCAATCACCTACTGGTCAAAAACCTGACGGTGATTGGCTTCTATATTGGCGGTTATCTGACCTTCCGACCCGAAATCGTAAGGGACAGTTTCAACACGTTGTTTCGCTGGCACAGTGAAGGCAAGATCAAGCCGCATATCAGCCACATCTTACCCTTGTCCGAAGTCGCACAGGGAATGCAGCTGCTGAAAGAACGCAAGTCCACCGGCAAGGTCGTTATCACAATCTAAACGACCTATCCCGCGACCGCACGCAGCTGGCTGCCCCCGAGCATGCGGAAATTCTGCCTGACCAGATGCGCCAAGGCATCGACAATCGGATCCCGCCCTTCATTGCCGCCATAGAGGTTGATCATATGGGCAGGCAATTCCGGAAGCGCACCACCTGATTCAATCTGTTCCAGATGCGCGGCCTCGGTTCCGTCCAGCATGGCATGAACGGCCAGATCGGCACTGACGGTGGCTTCGATGGTTCGGTCATTCTCGGTTTCCACCGACAATTCCCAAGGGATGCCAGCCGTGTCCAATGCCGCGATCACCTGCGGGCGGAACAGGCACCGGCGCCCCAAAGCCAAGGGCAATGGACGCTTCCGCCAGGCAGACCCGCCCTGCGCACCGATCCAGCGCAGCGGTAGTTCAGCGATGGTTTCGGACCCATCAACAGGGGTCGGCTCGGTGGTCAGGATCACATCGCATTCGCCCCGCTTGAGCATGTCTTTTAACTGTAACGAATAGGATGACACCAGTTGCACCCGTACCCGTGGAAAGTCGGTGTTGAACCGTTGCAGAACGCGCGGGATGGCCGGGTAGACAATGTCATGTGGTACGCCCAGCACCACTTCGCCCTCGAACGCCTGATCAGTCAGTTTCGAGATCACCTCGTCATTCAGCGCGATCATTCGACGCGCATAGGTCAATAACTGCTCACCCGAGGCGGTGAGCGCGATCGTGCGCCCACTGCGATCCAGCAGTTCAAGGCCCAGCAACTCCTCTAGACGCTTAAGCTGCATCGAAACGGCAGACTGTGTCAGATGCAGAAAACCAGCCGCGCGGGTGACCCCACCCTGATCGGCAACCGCCATGAACGAGCGTAAGGTGGTAATGTCCAGATTCCGCATCTTCACGATCCCTTATGTGACTCATCAAAAATATTCGTTTTTAAAATATGACATGGTTTGCCATATACATCAAGGAAGTTGATTGGTTTTCGGGAAACCATCAGAGAATGCAGAAAGGACAATGATTATGACCCAAATTGCACTCAAACAGACCCGTCAAAACGCAACGCGCCCTATGATGTCGTTGATCCAACACATGTTAGCAGTGAGGCGCCAGCGCCGCCGATTGATGCAGCTGGACAATACGTCTTTGGAAGACATGGGAATTACCCGAGAAGAGGCGATGGAAGAAGCGCGCCGCTACCTTTGGGATGCCCCAAACTACTGGAAAAGATGACTCGTATGCTCATGTTTTTAAGGCGATAGGTGACGCTGGGTTGCCTATCGCCTTTTTTGTTACGTGTTTTAGTCGGTTTTCCGCCGGAAACTCTTGAAATACAGCCCCTAGTTGCCGATATTTAACGAGAAACCGCCCCGCTTTGCCGGGGCGTAATAACACGAGCTAAATGGAGACCCTTTGATGGCACAATTCGACACGGTCCGGACGGTATCCGGCGCGCGCGCCGCCGAGATTGATCAGGGCCTGCGCGCCCATATGAACAAAGTCTACGGCACAATGTCCGTCGGCATGCTGATCACAGCATTGGCAGCCTGGGCGATTGCCGGGCTTGCGGTCACCAGCGACCCGTCAAATGCAGTGGCGCAGATCGGCGCTGACCGTTATCTGACCAGCCTGGGCGGAACCCTGTTTCTTTCGCCGCTGAAGTGGGTTGTCATGTTTGCACCGCTGGCCTTTATCCTGTTCGGCTGGGGCGCTCTGATGCGTCGCGGTTCCGCCGCGACTGTTCAGCTTGGCTTCTTTGTCTTCGCGGCCGTGATGGGCGTGTCGATGAGTTCGATCTTTATGATCTTTACGCCTTACTCGATCACACAGACCTTCCTGGTCACCGCAATCGCGTTTGGTGGTCTTAGCCTCTATGGCTACACCACCAAGCGGAACCTCAGCGGCATGGGCACCTTTCTTATGATGGGTGTGATCGGCCTGCTGGTGGCGATGGTGATCAACCTGTTCCTGCAATCGGGCGTGATGATGCTGGCCATCTCGGCCATCGGTATCCTGATCTTTGCGGGTCTGACCGCCTACTACACGCAGGACATCAAGAACACATATGTCGCACATGCCGCACATGGCGATCAGGAATGGCTGGACAAAGCCGCCTTTGACGGCGCGCTGAGCCTGTACATCTCGTTCCTGAACATGTTCCAGTTCCTGCTGATGTTCATGGGGCAACAGGAATAAAGCTTCACAGCATTGCAAATGCATATGGGCCGGTCGAAAGACCGGCCCTTTTCTTTTGTCCAACGTCATGTTGCAAAAGAAAACCCCCGCCTTTTAAGCGGGGGTATCCGAATAGAGATTGTTGGCTGTACTAGCTGCAGTTCAGTGGAACGGCAAAACCAGAGCTGCGGCTTGACGATCCTTTTCCGAAAACATCACCAGTTGCCAGACAGCCTGTAAAGCGTTCGGTCTCGTCTCCAAAGATTGCACCGATCGAGTTATCCACGCGTGTCGCGCTGTTGCGGGTGCGCAGAACACCATAGACCGTGCCGTTCACATCGACCGTGCTAAGGAACAGATCGGTCGCGCTGCCAGACAATTGCACCGCGTTGTCCGGGCTCACACCACCATTGTCGATGGCCACCCGCGCCTTTTTGATAGGGTCAACCTGATCACTGATTACAGCGATGGTTGGCAGTTCGGCCAGCTCTGCCGGAACATTGGTCGCTGGCGGTACAAAGGCGACCGCGCCGGGGACGTCCGAGATGGTACGGGGTTCACCATCAATTCCAGTGAACCCAACACCTTTGCGGTTAAAGGGATCTTCACAGGCGGCAAGGGCCAGAACGATGGTTGTGGATAACAAGATTTTTTTCATGGCGCTCAACATTTTGTGGCGGTTTGCTGAACCGTACTTGCAGGGTTTGGTAAAAAGCAAGCCGCAGACAAAACGATTGGCCCCAAGCGTGATGCGTCGCTGCAACGGCCCGTTGACCGATCGGATCGCTGTATTGCATATCACCTGGCAAGAAAAAAGGCTCTGCCAAAGCAGAGCCTTTCCCGAAAGTCTTAGCAGAACGGCAGATTACTTGATCTTGCCTTCCTTATACTCGACATGCTTGCGAGCGACCGGATCGTATTTACGAACGGTCATTTTCTCGGTCATGGTGCGCGCGTTTTTCTTGGTCACGTAGAAGTGGCCCGTGCCCGCGGTCGAGTTCAGACGGATCTTGATTGTCGTCGGCTTCGCCATGGTTATCTCCTGCGTCCGAAAAGGCAGGGCCCTTCGGTTGAATTCCTATGAGCGTGCGCTTTTACGCTGTGCACCGCCCATGTCAAGGCCAATCACACCTGCAATGCGCAGGTTTCGTTGCTGACCTAACGAGGCAAGGTTGGTGCGCCCATATAGGTGTGAATCTGATCCCGTTCGGCATCTGAAAGGCCCAGAGCGGTTGCCAATTGAAGCAGGTAAGATGCCTCACGTTCGTTATCCAATCGAATCGCGGCCAAAGAGGTTGCATAGATCTGTGCCTTGAGGGGCGCCCCCACATCAGCAGCGAGTCCCACGACATCAATCGGCGCCTCCATCTGATCGAGGACAAAGGCGCGTTCCTCATCACTTATGTCATCGCCCAATTCGCCAATGATTGTCTGCTTTTCCTGTTCGTCCAGCTCTCCATCCGCCTTGGCGGCCTGGATCATGGCGCGCAGCATCAGTTTGGCCTGCTCCTCCATCGCGGCCCCGGCTGGCGTACCGCTGAGCACGGTTTCCATCATATTGGCAGTTTGCTGGCCGCTGGTTTTAGCTGCACCCTGCATCGCGTTGAGCAAACCGCCCAAACCTGCAGCCCCGGCTGCCCCACCGCCCAGCCCCATCTTGCCGATCATGTCCTGCAATCCAGATGCGCCGCCCGGCATGCCAAACTGCTCGGCCATTTTTCCAAGCTGGTCCATGCCAATACCACCGCCTGTGCCTTGCATCATGTTTTGCAAGCCGGCCATGCCGCCCATTTCCTTGTATTTTTCCATGCCCTTTGCCGCCGCAAAACCAACCGCCACGGATGCCAGTGTTTTTAGGAAACTCATATCGCTCCTCCCGGGTTCACAAAATCCATGTACGTCAGGGTAACAGCAGACCGGTTCTGAGAATACTGGCTGTGTGGCTGTGGGCGGATCGTCACTTAGCGGTTGGGTGATTTGAGATACGCGCGGAGGGCCTGTAAGCCGGATCTTGTTCCGGGGTTGCCCCCTTCGATGACCATTCCTCTAGGCCGTGCATTGCTGCGCGGCTCAAGCTGCCAACCCGGTCCCTCTGGGCCAAGACGTGCTTAGCGGCGGTATCGGCTTGCGCCGACCGGTCCGCGCGGGGACCCTATTTGGCATTGCTCCCGGTGGGGCTTGCCGTGCCGCCCCTGTTGCCAGGGGCGCGGTGGGCTCTTACTCCACCGTTTCACCCTTACCGTTGACCGAAGTCGCGGGCGGTCTGATTTCTGTGGCGCTTTCCGTCGGGTTGCCCCGCCCGGGCGTTACCCGGCACCGTTGTCTTGTGGAGTCCGGACTTTCCTCTCGGGTCTTGCGACCCCAGCGGCCATCCGGCCCTCCGCGCAGAGGGGTGAGTATGCTGTGTTCCCAGTCGCGTCAAGGGTGGATGGGACGGAGGAAGGGGCCAGCCCCTTCTTGGCCTGCGGCCAATTCAACCCCGGGATATTTTTGGCCAGATGAAGACTGGATCAGTTTCGAAGATCAAAACGACTAAGAGGAGTAAAATCAGCCGAACATAGCGGGCCTTTTCCCCAGGGGCGATATCTGAGTCGAATCGCAGCCAGAAGGGTTTCGTCGTCAACATTCGCCGTGAAACCTGCATTACTGGCCAGGGCGCGGAAGATATCTACGGGCGCACCTGCGGGCCCCTGGTCATATCCACGTCGCGTCGCAAGGTTTTGCCGCTCCAAACGCTGCCAATCGAACCGGGGGCCAGGGTCAATTTTCCGGCCCGGGGCCATGTCGGAATGGCCAATGACATTCTCGGGCCGGATGGACCAGCGGGTCATAATGCCCTGCATCAGGTTTTCCAGTGCGCTCATCTGAGGGTTAGAAAACGGGCGCGTCCCTGTGTTATCCAGTTCGACCCCGATGGACCGCGAATTGATGTCCTCCTGCCCGCGCCACTCTCCTGCTCCGGCATGCCAGGCGCGATCTTCTTCGCGTACTAACTGCCAAAGTCTGCCATCATTGCCGATCAGGTAGTGCGCCGAGACCTCGGCCTGTGGATCGCAGAGCCGGTCCAGCGCGGCCCCTGCGCTACCCATCGCGGTAAAGTGCAGGACAATTAGCTGAGGACCAAGCCCATCCCGTCGCGCGCCGAAATTGGGCGACGGATGCCAGATGGCTGAAGGGTGATCAGTTGCTGACGGCACTGCGGAACGGGCTAGGATCCCAATTGCAGGCAAAGCCATCCCCATCCGGATCCAGCCCCTTGCGGTCGCGCTGTGGGCCACCACTGGTCAGAAACTCGAACTGTGCCTGATCTGCCGATGGGAACCGGGCGCAATTGCGTTGTGCCTTGGCTTGCAGATTAAAGCCCGCCCGGCTGTAAAGCTGGGTTCCAACAGGGTTTGTGGTGCTGAGCGCATATTGCACGATATTGGGTTGGCCATCTGCGCCACGTTCGGGGACGGCGGTTGGGGCGACAACCTCGTAGGTTTCGCGATTTTGTTCAATCCGTGCCGCGTCAGATTCGATGCTGCGACGGCCCGAGACAGCCGCGAAATCCTGTTCGTCAGAAATCGCCGGATTGCTGGACGCTGGACCAGTTTGAACAGTCTGGCCCGAGGTGCTGGCCAGCGCAGCAGCAGCCTGGTTGGCGATATCCGCATTCTCACCAGTGGCGAGTGATTGCGGCAAGGCAGAACCTGGTGTGCCCAAGGGCTGTTGCGAGACATCGACTGGTGCCAGCAATGGGTTGTCGACGGTCCCTTGCCCGGCCAATTGTGCCTCACGTTGGGCCTGATAGGCTGGCGTGTTAAATCCCGTTCCCTGCACCGGTGCGACCGTATCGCAGGCCGCGACGAGGGCCATGACAGGAACCAAAGCAAAAACACGCATTCAACCGCTCCGTTACTCGTGATCAGGCAGCCTGAGACTTACCACCATTTTGCTGGCTTTGCCACAAACCCGGCGGCGTTTTCCAACGCATAGGCGGTGTTGAGCAGGTCGCCTTCATCCCAAGGCCGTCCGATCAGTTGCAGACCCAGAGGAAGCCCTTGTTTGTCGAGGCCTGCGGGTACTGAGATGCCCGGCAGACCGGCAAGGTTCACGGTCACAGTAAAGACGTCGTTCAAGTACATTTGAACAGGATCGGCCTCTGTCATTTCGCCCAAACCGAAGGAGGCGGACGGGGTGGCCGGAGTTAGGATCGCGTCGATGCCTGCGGCGAAGACATCCTCGAAGTCTTTCTTGATCAAGGTGCGAACTTTGCGGGCGCGGTTGTAATACGCGTCGTAGAAGCCTGCCGACAGCACGTAGGTCCCGATCATCACGCGGCGCTGAACTTCGTGGCCAAAGCCTTCGGCGCGGGTTTTCTCGTACATTTCGGTGATGCCGTCGCCCTGCGCCAACTGCGCGCGGCGCCCGTAGCGGACACCATCATAGCGGGCGAGGTTCGAGGATGCCTCGGCAGGCGCGATCACATAGTAAGCGGGCAGCGCGTATTTCGTGTGCGGCAGCGAGATGTCGACGATCTCGGCCCCGGCGTCTTTCAGCATCGCCGCACCGTCGGCCCACAGCTTTTCGATTTCGGCAGGCATACCGTCCATGCGGTATTCCTTGGGGATGCCGATCTTTTTACCCTTGATGTCGCCGGTTAGCATCGCCTCGAAATTCGGCACGGCCAGTTCGGTGCTGGTCGAGTCCTTCGGGTCGTGTCCACACATCGCTTCGAGCATGATCGCCGCGTCACGCACGTTCTTGGTCATCGGACCAGCCTGATCCAGCGAGGATGCGAAGGCCACAATGCCCCAACGAGAGCAACGGCCATAGGTCGGCTTGATGCCGGTGATGCCAACAAAGGCGGCGGGCTGGCGGATCGAACCACCGGTATCGGTGCCGGTCGCGGCCAGACACAGGTCAGCCGACACGGCGGAGGCCGAGCCACCCGAGGAACCGCCCGGTGTCAGCTGCGCGTCATCATTGCCGCGCCGCCAGGGGCTGACTGCGTTGCCATAAACGGAGGTTTCGTTGGACGAGCCCATGGCGAATTCGTCCATGTTCAGCTTGCCCAGCATCACGGCTCCGGCATCGGCCAGTTGCTGAGAAACGGTGGATTCGTATTCGGGCTTGAAGCCCTCCAGAATTTTCGAGGCCGCCTGTGAAGGCACGCCCTTGGTGCAGAACAGGTCCTTGATGCCGATCGGCAAGCCACACATAGACGGCGCTTCGCCGCCCTTGATGCGCTCGTCCGCTGCCTTGGCACGCTCCAGCGCGATTTCAGGCGTTTTGTGGACAAAAGCGTTCAGCGCGTCGGCGTCATCAATGGCCTTCAGGCAGGACTCGGTCAGTTCCACCGAGGTCACATCACCCTTGCGCAGCGCGTCGCGGGCCTCGGCCAGGCCCAGTTTGTTCAGATCGCTCATGTCTTACTCCACCACTTTGGGGACTGCGAAAAAGCCTTCGCGCGCGTCGGGTGCATTGGCCAGAACCTTGTCCTGCTGGTTTCCGTCTGTGACCACATCTTCACGACGCTTCAGGCGCATCGGCTCGACCGAGACCATCGGCTCGACCCCATCGACATCCACTTCGTTCAGTTGCTCGATGAATCCAAGGATGGTGTTGAACTCGGATGCCAGCGCCGGCAGCGCCTCATCCTCGACCTTGATACGGGCCAGTTTCGCCACCTTGGCGGCGGTGCTTTGGTCAATCGACATCGGAAACCCTCATATGCGTTAGGGGGCATTTACCTGTCTGTCGCCGCAGTCGCAAGGCCAGTAGGCCCCGACAAGGGACAAGTTATCGTGCCGGATTTCACCACCCATTCGCTGGTGAATAGCCGGTATGCACAAAAGTAAACCAATTAGTTCACTTCAAATCTTGAAAAACTAAACCGAACTGTTCATTTCATCTGTTGTGAAACGACACAAACCTGGAGACAGAACATGAAAAGCCTCATCACTGCCGTTACGTTGTCCGCCTCTCTTCTGGCCGCACCGGCCATGGCGATGGGCATCAGTTCACTGAACCTGACCCGTGATCTGACCTTCCCAACCCCGATCACCGAGCCGGTCACGCAAGATCAGGTCAAACCGGGCAAGTAAGCAGATCACCTGCCCCTCTGCCGGGTCAGATTCCCCCTCATCTGACCCGGCCATGTCAGAATTGGGTGCTGCACATGTTGTGGCATCTCGCTACGGTGGCTTATCAAGATTGTGCGGATCGCCAAGATCCGCAAAAGCCAACGGAGTAAAACATGAGCGCGCGCAAACAAGCAGTTCTGGATGCCATTGACGCGGCCAATGCACATGATCCCAATGTTGATAATGGACAGCCCGAAGCTTTGCTGTATGGCAAACGCATGAGTGCAGAGATTGACCGGCTGTTTCCCGAAGCCTCGGACGCGCTACAGATTGCAGCGCGCGGACAGCATATCGAACGCTGGAAACTGGCGCGGAGCGAGTATCCCGAGGGTCGCGCAGGATATCTGGCCTGGCGCAAGGCGCAAGGTGTACACCACGCGGATGTGGTAATGTCCCTGATGGCCGAAGGCGGGTACAGCGAAACAGAGGTTGACGCCGCAGGCCGCATGTTGCGCAAGCAGGGCATCAAGCGCGACGCCGAGGTTCAGGCACTGGAAGATGTAATATGCTTTGTCTTTCTGAAATGGTATTTCCAGCCATTCGCAGGCAAGCATTCCCCGGAAAAAATCCAGAGCATTGTCGAAAAGACTGCACGCAAAATGTCACCCGAAGGGCGCGCACGGGTTTTAGTTGAATTTGACCTGCCGGAGCACCTGGCTGCCGCCTTTCATGGCTGACACAGAGGCTGCGCTGAACCAGCTTCATTAATCGTGCGTTAACCAACGCCAGGTTAGCTTTGCATGAACCATATTCAGCCCATATGGGCGCTTCTTAACTCCAATTTCCGGGTCAAAGATGTCCAGAAATCTGTGTCTTGTCGTCGGCATTCTATTTGCCTTGGTCGGATGTCAGGAAATGCCTTCCAGCAAACCGGATTCAAAAGTCATTGCGATAGGCGATTCGCTGATGGCGTGGAACTCACCCTCGGGTTCATCTATCCCCGATGTTATCGAAGAGACGATTGGTGCCCCGGTCGTTGACCGCACAGTGTCTGCAGCTTGGCTGCAAACGAAATTTGACCCGGATGGCGCACCTGAATCTGGGGTTCAAGCACAATATATCAAAGGGGACTGGTCCTGGGCCATTGTAAACGGCGGCGGTAACGATCTGATGCTGGGTTGCGGATGCACACGCTGCGATGCCGTTCTGGACAATATGATCTCGGCTGATGGTCAGCATGGTCAAATACCGCAGTTCCTGCGCCAGATTCGGGCAACTGGCACCCGCGTGATTTATGTCGGTTACTTGCGCAGTCCCGATCTGATCACACCGATCGAACATTGCAAAGCCGAAGGGGATGAGTTTGAGGCCCGCATTGCCAAACTGGCACAGCAGGATGAGGGGATTACCTTCGTCTCATCTCAGGACGTGGCGCAGCCCGGCGATGCCTCATATTTCTCGTTTGACCTGATTCATCCATCGCGTAAATCCAGCCGGATCATCGGTCAGCGCGTTGCAGCCGTTATCAAAGCGCAGGATACTTGACGGCGCCCGCCCGCATGCGGATCAAAGCCCTGCGATAAGCCTCAATCATCCAACCGAGCATCGTGGCATTCAGGATATGCCACATGAAATGCGTGCCTGTCGGAAACTGCGAACAGATCGGCTGATCCAAAGAACGGAACGCGATTGACAGGATCAGAATGAACGCGCCAATCGTCATATCCCTGGCAAACTGCGGTTGCCGGTCGCGCAGCAGATACGCGTAGATCAGGATCAACAAGGGCACTGGTGCATAAGCGGCCGAGCTGCCAAGGCCAGGCACCCACTGGAACAAAGGGATCGTCGCCGCTGCGTAGGGAACAAACAGAATGGTCCCAACCAGTGCATATCCCAATGGCATGCGCCAGATGTTTTTGTTTACGGCAAAGATGTAGATCAAGATGAACAGCAGGATCGGCGTGACATCGGCGACGGCCGCCCAGACCTGTGCATGGGTATGAAACAAATAGCTGCCGACACCGATGACCCCCAGCACCAGAACCAGCCCCATCGCAAGAGGCATGTCTTGCCCGCGCACCCGCCGCCACATGATAAAGGCCGAGATCAGAAAGGCAGCGTTGGTGATCGCATTGATCGGCTCGGCCCAATAAGCGGCTGACAGTCTTTCGCAATAGCTGTCGATTTCCTGCATCCAATCCATAGAATTTTACATAGCGGATGCTAGGCTGGTGCCAAGAGGCATCATCGGAGGATTTCAGTATGAACATCATTTGGTTGGGACATGGCAGTTTCCGCATCGAGACCGGCGGTCAAGTGTTGTTGATTGATCCCTGGCTGACGGGTAACCCGGTTCTGCCCGAAGACCAGCATGACGCCGCATTGGACGGGGCAACGCATATCTTGCTGACTCATACGCATTTCGACCACGTGGTCGATGTGCTGCCTTTGTCCAAGCACCTGAAGGTACCGGTTGTTGGCCAGTACGATCTGATGGGCTATTGGGCCGAGGCCGAAGAGATCGAAACCATCGGGTTTAACAAAGGCGGAACCGTCAACCTGAACGGAGTCAAGGTTACAATGGTTCCTGCTTCGCACAGTTCCACATTCTCCACACCTGACGGGCTGAGGACTGGCGGTAGCGAGGTCGGCTATATGATCGCCGCCGAGGGGCGCATGCTTTATGTGTCGGGCGATACGGACATCATGGCCGACATGGATTGGATGGGCGATTATTACAAACCCGATATCGGCATCCTCTCGGCGGGTGGCCATTTTACCATGGATATGAAGGCGACGGCCTATGCCGCCAAGCGATATTTCGACTTTAAGACGGTGATCCCCTGCCACTACAAGACCTTCCCGATACTGGAACAATCCGCCCAGGCGCTTGTCGACGGGTTGCCTGGGGTCGATGTGATAGAACCCGAGGTTATGCAGGCAATCTCCCTCTGATGCCGGCCTCGGATTTCAGCACGCAGGAATACGCGCACCGTTTGGCCAAGACCCGTACAGCGATGGCGCAGCGCGGGGTTGAGACTTTGCTGATCACTGATCCCTCCAACATGGCCTGGCTGACGGGCTATGACGGGTGGAGCTTCTATGTTCCCCAAATGGTGATCCTGCCTGCGAAAGGCGCGCCCCTTTGGTGGGGGCGCACGCAAGACAAGGCGGGGGCGGCCCAGACCACATGGCTGGACCCGTCTGACCTGCTGGACTGGCCCGAAGAACATGTTCAGCACCCTGATCACCACCCGGTCGACTCCCTTGTTCTTGCAATGCGCGACCGCGGCTGGACCCGCGGGTTAGGGGTTGAGATGGACAACTACTACTACTCAGCCGCCAGCCACCAGATTCTTAAACGCGCCTTTGGCGAATTGATCGACGCCACCGGCCTTGTGAACTGGCAGCGTGCGGTCAAAAGCGAGGCCGAGATCGCGATGATGCGCAAGGCGGGTCGGTTGACGGCGCATATGCACGAAGTATTGCGCGCGGCGTTTCGTGAAGGTCTACCCAAAAACCAACTGGTTGCCGAAGTGCAAGCGGCAGGCATTGCCGGACTTCCCGGCTTGGCTGGGGACTACCCTGCGATTGTGCCAATTGCGCCGTCGGGCCGCGAAGCCTCGGCCTCGCATATCACTTGGAACGACAGGCCTTTGGCACGTGGCGAGGCAACCTATTTCGAAATCTCGGGCTGCTATCGCCGCTATCACTGTCCAGCCAGCCGCAGTCTGTTCCTGGGTAACCCGCCAGACGATATCCGCCGGGCTGAAGCAGCAGTTCTGGCCGCGATTGAGGCAACTTTGGCAGCCGCCCGCCCCGGCACCACATGCGAGGAAATCGCCGCCTGCGTTTATGACAGCTTTGCCCGTGCCGGATATGAGAAGCGCAACCGCACCGGATATCCGATTGGGCTCAGCTATCCGCCCGACTGGGGCGAGCGCACCATGAGTCTACGGCCCGGTGACACAACGGAACTGCAGGAAAACATGACGTTTCATTTGATGCCAGGTCTGTGGACACCGGACTGGGGCTTGGCGATTACTGAAAGCTTTGTGGTGACGCCGGAGGGCGGCCAACCACTGGCCAATATCCGGCGCGAGATGGTGGTGAAGCCTTAAGCGCGTTGCGCCGCGAAAAAACTTCTCAGCAATTCGGCGGATTCCTCTGCGGCGATACCGTCATAGATTTCGGGCTGATGATGGGCCTGCGGATGCGAAAACACCCGCGCACCGTGGGCAACGCCACCCGATTTCGGATCGGACGCGCCATAATAAATGCGCCGGATACGGGTCGCGGCCATCGCTGCAGCGCACATGGCGCAAGGTTCCAGTGTGACATAAAGGTCATGCCCAGGCAGCCTTTCTGAGCCAGCTTCGGCGCAGGCGGCGCGCAAGGCCAGTATTTCGGCATGGGCTGTCGGGTCGTTCAATTCGCGCGTCCGGTTCCCTGCGGACGCCGCGACGCGACCATCGGGAGTGACGATAACGGCACCAACGGGAACTTCACCCCGCTCAGCGGCTGCGCGTGCCTCGACCAGTGCCTTGTCCATATGTGATCTGAACACCATGCCCCTGACTGCCTCAGAAACCTGCCTTTCGCAAGCGGACGCGATGAGGTATGGCCGGGACCATGAGCAATACCCCTCCTCCCGGCGACCGAATCGCCAAAGTGCTCGCCCGTGCAGGCGTCGCCTCGCGACGTGAGGCTGAACGTATGATCGAAGCAGGCCGTGTTGCGGTGAACGGCAAGGTGATCGACAGCCCCGCCCTTAACGTGACAGGCAAAGACAAGATTGTCGTCGACGGCAAACCGGTTTCTGAACCTGAACCCTCGCGACTATGGCTCTATCACAAACCGACCGGTCTGGTGACAACGACCAAGGACGAAAAAGGCCGCGCGACGATTTTCGACGAATTGCCCGAGGATATGCCGCGCGTGATGTCCGTCGGGCGGCTGGACCTGAACTCGGAAGGCCTTCTGCTGCTCACCAACGACGGCGGCATCAAGCGCAAGCTGGAACTGCCCTCAACCGGGTGGCTGCGCAAATACCGCGTGCGGGTAAACGGCCGCCCCAAGGATGAAGATTTTGCCCCCCTCCGCAAAGGGCTTGTGATCGACGGAGAGCGGTTCCAGCCCATGACCGTGTCGCTGGATCGCCAGCAAGGTGCGAATGCCTGGCTGACAATCGGTCTGCGCGAAGGCAAGAACCGAGAGATTCGCCGCGCAATGGAGGATATAGGTTTCACCGTAAACCGCCTGCTCCGCGTCTCGTATGGCCCTTTCCAGTTGGGGGATCTGAAACCCGGTCAGGTTGAAGAGGTCCGCCGCCGTGTTATGCGCGATCAATTGGGGTTGGACGGGGGTGCCAAACCCGAGGGCACCGCCAAACAAGCCACGCACCCGAAGCGAAAACGGCCCCTGATCGGCAAGAAACCCCGCAAGTGATGCGGGTTTAGCAACCTTCCCCCTAGCGCCAAGCCTGCGTATCCCCTAGATTTTCTGAGAACGCTGCGAATTGGGGGGCTGAATGTCCGGGAGCGGAGTGCAAAAACTGGCCTATGCGGCCCTGCTGGTGCTGTTGTTCGGCGTCTGCACCGGGCTGCTGGGGGGGCTGTAGCCATGGCCAAACGGTTTGGTGGCAAATACAGCCCGCAGGGAGGGTCTGAACCAGATGGACCACCGCCGCGCGGCCAGTTTGATGGGGCGCGGGTTGAGCCTGCTGGTGCACGGGCCAACGTCCTGTTCATTCCAGCGATCCCGTTGGTCTTTTTGTCGTTGAATGATGGCGCAATTGGCATGACCATGGGCCTTGTGGCCGCTGGCTTGCTGACCGCTGCGGCGTTCTTGCTACGTGAGGGACTGCGGGCTGAAGCTGCCTACAACGCACGCAAAACCGCCCGCCGCCCGGCCTTTCCGCGCAAGATCTTTGCCAGCATACTGACCGGTCTCGGCACCGCGCTGGCCGCTTATCGAAGCGAGTATCTGAATGCCGAGGCCGTTGGCCATGCCAGCCTGTTGGCGCCAGTGTTGTTCGGCACAGCGGCCACTGTATTGCATTCGGTCTCTTTTGGCTTTGATCCGCTGAAGCACAAAGGCATGGAAGGCATCGACACATTTCAGCAAGATCGCGTGGCCCGCGTGGTTGATGATGCCGAAAAGCATCTGACCCAGATGACCGATGCGATCAAACGCGCCGGTGATCGCCGGATCGAAGCGCGGGTTGAACGGTTTCAGGACACAGCCCGCGATCTGTTTCGCACGGTCGAAGAAGACCCGCGCGATCTGGCTGGAGCGCGAAAATACCTGACCGTCTATTTGCAAGGTGCACGCGATGCGACCGTCAAGTTCGCCGATGTTTATGCCCGCACCCGAGACGGTCAGGCCCTGGCTGACTATTCGGCTCTGCTGGATGATCTGGAACAGAATTTCGCCGCGCGTACGCGCAAAATGCTATTGGATGACCGCAGCGATCTGACGGTCGAAATTGACGTGCTGCGCGACAGGCTGCAGCGCGAAGGCGTCCGGTTGGACTGACCGGCCACACAGTAAGCGAGGAACATCCCCATGTCCGATGAGATCAAGAACAAGGCGGTCGAAGCCGAAACCCTGGTGCAGGAAGTCACTGCCGTCGCCCTGCCCGAACCAACGACCGAGCTTGTCTCGCTGGAAGAAGCCGACGAACCAGTCGGGGCTGAGATTCGCAAACGCATGGGCGAAATCGACATGGATGACACCAACTCGATCGTGTCTTTCGGATCTTCTGCTCAGGCCGAGTTGCAGGAAATCAGCCAGGCCATGCTGGCCGATGTGCGCAACAAGGATGTGGGCCCCGCCGGGGATAGCCTGCGCAATATCGTGACCACGATCCGTGGGTTCTCAGTCAGCGAACTGGATGTTCGACGCGAACGCAGTTGGTGGGAAAAACTGCTGGGCAAGGCCGCGCCTTTTGCCAAGTTCACCGCGCAATACGAAGAGGTTCAAAGCCAGATCGACCGCATAACGGACAATCTGCTGAGCCACGAACATACACTGCTCAAAGACATCAAATCACTGGACCTGCTGTATGAAAAGACGCTGAGTTTCTATGACGAATTGGCGCTATATATTGCAGCGGGCGAAGAGAAGCTGACCGAGCTCGACAGTCATGACATTCCTGAAAAGGAAGCCGAGGTTCAGGCCGCGCCTGAGGAAGAACAGGTGATGAAGGCGCAGGAACTTCGTGATCTGCGCGCCGCGCGGGACGATCTTGAACGCCGGGTACATGACCTGAAACTGACCCGTCAGGTGACAATGCAGTCGCTGCCATCAATCCGCTTGGTTCAGGAGAACGACAAATCGCTGGTCACCAAGATCAACTCAACCCTGGTGAACACCGTGCCCCTGTGGGAAACCCAGCTGGCACAGGCCGTCACCATTCAGCGCAGCGCCGAAGCTGCGGCTGCTGTGCGGGATGCCAATGATCTAACCAATGAACTTCTGACCGCAAACGCCGCCAATCTGCGCGAAAGCAACAAGATGATCCGCGAAGAGATGGAGCGTGGTGTCTTTGATATCGAGGCCGTCAAACAGGCCAATGCCGATCTAATCGGAACGATCAATGAAAGCCTAGCTATCGCCGACGAAGGCAAAGCCAAGCGCGCGGCAGCCGAGGAAGAGCTTAAGAAGATGGAAACCGAACTGCGCGACACGCTTGCTGCTGCCAAAGCACGACGCGATGGAACTGGCGACAACGCCGGAACAGCCGTTCCAGGATAAGGCAGGCAGGGGTGCGGCCTTTGACCCATACAAAGCTGGGCCTCGGGGTCGCTGCGCTGCTGACACTGGTCGGCTGTGAAGAGGTCCTGACGCCGTCTGCCGCGCCGGAACCGCGCCCAGTGCCCCCGCCGCCAGCGGCCAATGCCTATGTGCCGCCGTCTGCCGCCAGTCAGGATCTGGCGCGTTTCTATCAACGTATCGAGCGCGACTTGTTGGCACGCGGTTTACTACGAACTGACGGGGGCGGCCCGGATACGCCGTATGATGCGAGCGATCTGGAACGTAACTTCGAGGCGATTGCATTCTATAGCGAATACCCGAACCACAGTATCTCAATCGGGTCGCGCCAGACTGACGGGCAGCTCAGCCGTTGGGTTGGCCCCGTTCGCATTCAAACTGAGTTTGGACCATCGATACTGCCCGCCACACGCCAAAAAGATGCCGCAGACGTGCAGTCCTATTCGACGCGACTGGCGCGTCTCACCGGGCATTCGATTTCGATCGTCACTCGCAAGCCCAATTTCCACGTATTCTTTGCGGGTAAGGATGACAGCGCCTATGTGGTGTCACGCCTCAGGCAGTTGATTCCAAACATAAGCCAAGCCTCGCTTGACCTGGTGGCCAACCCCCGTTCGAATTTCGATTGTTTTGTGTTCGCCTCGGCCAACACATCTGCGCCGAACAAATATGTGCGGGCGGTTACGCTGATACGGTCCGAGCTGCCCGATCTGGTACGGCTAAGTTGTATTCACGAAGAGATTGCGCAAGGTCTGGGCCTGTCCAATGACAGCCCCGCCGCGCGCCCGTCGATCTTTAACGACGATGACGAGTTCGCACTGCTGACAAGTCATGATGAGAAACTGCTGCAAATGCTGTACGATCCGCGCCTCAAGCCCGGTGTATCGGTCGATCAGGCCCGCCCCGTGGTGCGGATCATTGCGCGTGAACTGATGGGTCAGCCGCTCTGACCCCTAAAAGACAGGAGACCCCAAATGGGAATTTTCGATTTTCTGACCGGAGAGTTTATTGATGTCATCCATTGGGTGGATGACACCCGCGATACCATGGTCTGGCGGTTCGAGCGTGAGGGGCACGAGATTAAATACGGTGCCAAGCTGACTGTGCGCGAAGGTCAGGCGGCCGTTTTTGTGCACGAGGGGCAATTGGCGGATGTGTTCACGCCCGGTCTTTACATGCTTGAAACCAACAATATGCCGATCCTGACGACCCTTCAGCATTGGGATCACGGCTTTCAGTCGCCATTCAAATCCGAGGTCTATTTCGTCAACACCACCCGGTTCAACGACCTGAAATGGGGCACGAAGAACCCGATCATGCTGCGCGATCCGGAGTTCGGCCCGACGCGGATCCGGGCCTATGGCACCTATACCGTGCGGGTGAAGGACCCGGCCAAATTTCTGGTCGAGATCGTCGGTACCGATGGTGAATTCACCATGGACGAGATCAGCTTTCAGATCCGCAACATCATCGTACAGGAATTTAGCCGCGTGATCGCGGGATCGGGCATCCCGGTTCTGGATATGGCGGCCAATACCGCCGACCTGGGCAAGCTGATCGCGGCTGAGGTGTCGCCCGTGTTGGATGGCTACGGGTTGGAAATGCCCGAGTTCTACATCGAGAACATCTCATTGCCACCCGCCGTCGAGGCCGCTTTGGACAAGCGCACCTCGATGGGACTGGCGGGTGATCTGGGCAAGTTCACCCAGTATTCAGCAGCCGAGGCTATGACGGCAGCAGCCAATAATCCCGGTCAGGGCGGCGGCATGGGTGCGGGCCTTGGCATGGGAATGGGCATGGCGATGGCCAATCAAATGGCGAACATGGCAGCGGGCCAACCGAGCGGCCCGTGGGGGTCTTCCGCCCCCGCTGCCCCACAACCGGCTGCACAGATGGCCCCGCCACCCCCGCCCCCGGTTGAGCATGTGTGGCATATCGCAGTAGACGGTCAAACAACCGGGCCGTTTTCCAAGGCCAAGATGGGCCGCATGGCCGTGGACGGAGAGCTGACGCGCGACACCCATGTCTGGACAGCCGGTCAGGATGGCTGGAAAAAGGCCGGGGACGTGCAGGAACTGGCGCAGTTGTTTACGATTCTGCCGCCGCCTCCGCCCGGAGCTTAAGCCACATAATGACCGAAGAACACCGTTTCCCCTGTGCCCAATGTGGCGCGGATTATCGGTTCAGTCCGGGTGATGGCACGCTAACCTGTGATCATTGCGGTCATTCCGAGCCGATTGGCTCGGGGCCGTGGGGCGGTGCAAGCCTGCGTGAGTTGGATTTTGATGCTGCAATTGCGGATCGGCTGCCCGACAGTGAGATCGAAGAAACGCGGGTTCTGACCTGTTCCAACTGCGCCGCTCAGGTCGAGTTTGACCCAAACACTCACGCCGCTGAATGCCCGTTCTGCGCGACACCCGTGGTGACGGATACCGGGGTGAACCGCCATATCAAACCAAAGGGCGTGCTGCCTTTTGCGCTGGATGAACGTACAGCCCAGAAAGCCATGAATAATTGGCTGGGCAAGCTGTGGTTTGCGCCGAATGGATTGCAGGAGTACGCACGCAAAGGGCGCAAGATGCAGGGTATTTATGTGCCCTACTGGACCTTCGATGCGGATACCAAATCCAGCTATCGCGGCGAGCGCGGGGTGGTCTATTACGAAACCCGCACAGTGATGCGCGATGGCAAACGGGTTCAGCAACAGGTGCCCAAGGTCCGCTGGACACCAAAATCCGGTCGGGTTGCGCGGTTCTTTGACGATGTTCTGGTGCTGGCCTCTCATTCCTTACCCAAGACCTACACAGATGCGTTGGAGCCCTGGGATCTGCCCGCTCTGGAGCCGTATCAACCCGAATACCTGGCCGGATTCCGGGCCGAGGCCTACACGGTCGAGTTGCGTGACGGGTATACCGAAGCACGCCATCATATGTCCCGAGTGATCGAGCGGGATGTGCGCTTTGACATCGGCGGAGACCGCCAGCGTATCCATTCGGTTGACACCGATGTCAGGGATGTGACCTTCAAGCATATCCTGCTTCCGGTCTGGATGGCCGCGTATAAGTACCGGGGTGAAACCTACCGTTTTGTCGTCAACGGGCGCACCGGGCGCGTCCAGGGCGAACGGCCTTGGTCTGCGGTCAAGATCGCGATTGCTGTGGGGCTGGGCCTGATCGTCGCGGCCGGTGTTGGCTATCTGGTGGCGACGGGTCAGCAATAGCCCCCCTTGCGCAGGATCGGGGCTGCGGCCATCTTCAGCCGGAATTCTGCAAAGGAGAACGCGTTTATGACATTGTCTGCTTTGAATAATTTGCTAGGGCAGCGACATTCCTGCCGGGCTTTTCGCCCGGACCCGGTTCCCACGCAGCAGATAGAGCAGATCGTCGCCAGCGCCTTGCGCGTGCCCAGCTGGTGCAATGCGCAGCCCTGGCAATTGGTGATCACACGAGCTGAGGAAACAGACCGCTTCCGTCAAGCCTTGCAAAACGAGGTTGCAACTGGACAGCCCACCCCTGACATTCCCTTCCCGACCTCCTATTCTGGCCCTTATCAAGACCGTCGCCGTGCCTGCGGTTGGGCACTCTACAAGGCGGTCGGCGTCGAGCGTGGCGACCGGGAAGGATCCGCAAAGCAAATGATGGAAAACTATTCGCTGTTTGGGGCACCCCATTGCGCGATTCTGTCCAGCCCGGCCGAGCTTGGCCCTTATGGCGCTATGGATTGCGGCGGCTTTGTCACTGCTTTCACACTGGCAGCCCAAGCGCTTGGAATTGCTAGTATACCTCAGGCAGCAGTTGCCGCTTATGGGCCGTTTCTTCATCGATATTTTGATATCCCCCAAGATCGCCTAATCTTATGTGCACTCTCATTCGGGTATTCCGATACGGACCACCCGGCCAACAGTTTTCGGACGGATCGTGCTGCCTTGGGTGACATTGTCGATTGGCACGGTTAAACCCACCGGGAATACTGGGGAGAGAGCTATTGCGTGCGCTTCTACAACGCATTTCACAGGCCCGCGTTTCGGTGGATGGAGCAATTGTCGGACAATCTGGTCCGGGGCTGATGGTTTTGGCCTGCGCCATGCAGGGCGATACAGAAGAGCATGCGGAAAAGCTGGCTGCAAAGATTGCCAAGCTGCGTATCTTCAAGGATGAGGCGGGCAAAATGAACCGCTCGATCCTCGATACCAGTGGGTCCGCGTTAGTGGTTAGCCAGTTCACGCTGGCCGCAGACACTTCGCGCGGCAATCGCCCGGGCTTTGCCAACGCTGCCTCTCCCGAGGATGGTGAGCGTCTGTATCTGGCCTTCGCGCGATACCTGTCGTCTCACGGCATTGCCGTCGAGACCGGGCAATTCGGCGCAGATATGGCAGTTGAACTGGTTAATGACGGCCCGGTTACGATCTGGATGGAAAACTGATGACCCGCATTGAACAAGCAATCGAGTTTTGGAAGTCAGGCGTTGCGGCGGTTGATGGTTTCACAGCCACCAAGACAGCCTTGCCCGGTATCGCGCAGCCCGATCGCATCCTCGCCGTTGGAAAACCCGCCGCTGCAATGGCGCGTGCGGCATTGGATCAGTTTGGCAACGTACCAACGCTTGTCGTCACCAAAGATGATCATGGGCGCGATCTGCCCGTAGGTGTCGAGGTGATAGAAGCCTCGCATCCTGTGCCGGATCAACGCAGCCTGAACGGTGGCCGCGCCCTACGTGAAGCGGTTGAGGCGATGGAACCAGGCTCTCATCTATTGCTGTTGGTGTCGGGGGGCGCGTCTTCGCTGGCCGAAGATCTTGTGCCGGGGAAATCGCTTGAAGACCTTGCCGAATTGAACCGCCACTTGCTGGCGGAAGGGTTGGATATCGTGGCGATGAACGCTGAACGGCGGAAGTTGTCGCGGGTCAAAGGGGGTGGGCTGCTGTCTCACTTCAACGGCGCGAAGGCCACGGTGTTGGCGATTTCTGATGTGCCCGGTGACGATTTGAATGTGATCGGGTCAGGCATCGGTGCCCTCCCCCGGGCCTACGAGTTCGACGCAACCACCCGCATCATCGCCTCAAACGCCCATGCCCGGGCTGCTGCTGCAAAGGCCGCACAAACAGCGGGCGTGAAGGTATGGGCAAATGAAGAAGCCCTGCACGAGGATTATCTGGCCGTTGCGGCAGATGTGGGATCGAAACTGCGCGGCATGGAAAGAGGTGCTATGGTGTTTGGCGGCGAGCCCACTGTTGTTCTGCCTCCCACCCCCGGTCGGGGCGGTCGAAATCAGGCGTTGGCGCTGGCGTTGGCCAAAGAAATCGCTGGTCTGGAAGGGCTTACCGTTGTTGTGGGCGGAACAGATGGCACAGATGGTCCCACCAAAGCGGCAGGCGGTGTTGTGACTGGAACGACCTGGACAGATAGCGCCCAAGGTGCCCTGAATGCAGCAGATAGCGGCACTTACCTCGAACAGGCGAATGCGCTGTTGGTGACTGGACCCACCGGAACCAATGTAATGGACCTGATTGTCGCAATCCGCGACTGATTTGGCGTTTCTCATGCTACCAAGCAGATTTCATTCGCCATCTTTGTCTGATCGCTACCCACGGCACCGTCAGCTACATGTTCGAATGGCCAAAATCAAAGAAACACAGCGCCATGCGCCACACGTCCTAGTGAGATATTAAATCTTGCCGGGCTGGCCCAAATGCGCCAACGTTGACTCATGCGTCAATAACAAGCCCTTGAAGGGCAATATTCACTCAACTGGGAGAGATTACAGATGAAAGAACAACTAACCCATATGGCAGGCCAGGTCACAGCGGGGAAACTGACGCGCCGTGAGTTCATGGGCAAAGCTGCCGCTCTGGGCGTGTCGGCCGCTGTCGCCAGCACGATGTTCGCCGATGCTGCGCGTGCCGCCAGCCCGAAGAAAGGTGGCGTTCTGAAATTCGGCCTTCAGGGCGGCGAATCCACCAACTCGCTTGATCCGGCCACCTATGCAAGCTCGGTTCCGTTCCAGAACGGTAAGCAGTTTGGTGACCAGCTTGTCGAAGTTGCAACGGATGGCACCATCGAACCACGCCTGGCGGAGAGCGTCGAAGGCAGCGCCGATGCGAAAGTCTGGACCTTCAAACTGCGTCAGGGCGTTGAGTTCCACAACGGCAAAACCATGACCAGCGAAGACGTGCTGAAGACCATGCAGCGCCATTCGAACGAAGATTCGCAATCCGGTGCGCTGGGTATAATGCGCGGCATCGAGTCGATGAAGGCCGATGGCGACAACTTCCAAGTTACCCTGAACGAGCCAAATGCTGACCTGCCCTATCTGTTGGCCGACTATCACCTGATCGTTCAACCCGATGGTGGCATGGAAGATCCAGGTGCTGGCATCGGCACCGGTCCTTATCAGGTCGAGGTCAACGAGCCTGGCGTTCGTCATACCTACAAAAAATTCGCCAACCACTGGAACTCTGATTTTGGACATTTTGACGGCGTTGAAATCGTCGTCATCAACGACGCGACTGCTCGTACTGCCGCGCTGCAATCCGGTCAGGTTCACGCGATCAACCGTGTCGAGCCCAAGGTGGCCGATCTGCTGGGACGCGCACCCAACCTGACCGTGCATTCGACAGCTGGCCGTGGCCACTATGTGTTCATTATGCATTGTGACACTGCACCGTTCGATGAAAACGAACTACGCTTGGCGCTGAAGCATGCGATCAACCGTCAGGAACTGGTTGACAAGGTACTGCGTGGCTATGGCTCGATCGGGAATGACATGCCGATCAACGCCGCGTATCCGTTGTTCGACGGCTCGATCCCGCAGCGTGAGTTCAGCCTGGAAAAAGCCGCCGAGCATTACCAGAAATCCGGCCATGATGGATCGCCCATCATCCTGCGCGTTGCTGATGGAGCCTTCCCGGGTGCCGTGGACGCCGCAGCCCTGTTCCAGCAAACGGCCGCACAGGCAGGCATCCCACTGGAGATCAAGCGCGAACCCAATGATGGCTACTGGTCCGAGGTCTGGAACGTTCAGCCGTTCTGCGCCTCGTATTGGGGTGGTCGTCCGGTGCAGGATCAAATGTATTCGACAGCCTATCTGTCGAGTGCGGACTGGAACGACACGCGCTTTAAAGTACCCGCTTTCGACGAGCTGCTGTTCTCTGCACGTGCCGAGCTGGACAACGACAAGCGCAAGGACATCTACAGCCAGATGGGCCAGATGGTCCGCAACGAAGGTGGCCTGATCTGCCCGATGTTCAACGACTTTGTTGAAGGTGTCAGCAATGATCTGGCCGGTTGGGAAACTGACCCGACCCAAGAGATGATGAACGGCAACATGTCCCGCAAGATGTGGTTCGCGTAACTCGGGCCACGGATCATGCATCCTATCATCAAACTGGTTTCCCAGCGCCTCGCGCTGGGACTCCTGCTTCTCTTCGGTGCATCGGCTCTGATTTTCGGCCTCACCGAAGCTCTTCCTGGGGACGCGGCACAAGCGGTCCTTGGACAATCCGCAACCCCAGAGGCGCTGGAGAACCTGCGCGAAGAAATGGGCCTGAACCGCCCGGCCTTGACCCGTTATGCCGAATGGTTGGGTGGTATTGTGCAGGGCGATCTGGGTCAGTCCCTGACCAACAAGCTCGACATTGCTGAAAGCATTGGTAAACGGTTGGGCAACACCCTGTTTCTGGCCTGTGCTGCCGCTGTTGTCTCTGTTCCCCTTGCCATCTTTCTGGGTTTGCTGGCCGTGCGTTACCGCAACCGCTGGCCGGACAAGCTGATCTCTGCCATCACGCTGACAACGGTTTCGATCCCGGAGTTCCTGATCGGCTACGTGGTAATCTACTTCGTTTCCGTGAAACTGGGTTGGTTCTCGTCTCTGGCCATGATCAACGACTCGATGTCGTTCGGAGAGAAACTGAACGCAATCGCATTGCCCGCTTTTGTTCTGACTCTGGTCGTGCTGGCGCAGATGATGCGCATGACCCGTGCGGCGATCTTGAACCTCATGCAATCCGCTTACATTGAGACGGCCGAGCTGAAGGGCCTGTCGAATTTTCAGGTCATCGCGCGCCATGCGTTCCCGAATGCAATCTCACCTATCGTCAACGTCGTGATGCTGAACCTGGCCTATCTGGTCGTCGGCGTCGTCGTGGTCGAGGTGGTGTTCGTCTATCCCGGCATGGGTCAATACCTGGTGGACTCGGTGACCAAGCGTGACGTACCAGTTGTTCTGGCTTGCGGCGTTGTTTTTGCCGCCGTCTATATCGGGCTGAACATGGTGGCTGACATCGTCTCGATCCTGGCCAACCCAAGACTGAGGCATCCGAAATGATGAAGAATATTCCTATTTCGGCAATGATCGGTCTGTTCTTTACAGGATTGTACTTTTTCATCGCTTTCGCAGCCCCGTTGATCGCCCCCTACGGCATGGCCGAAGTGGTTGGCGATGTGTGGGAGCCGTCCAGCGCCGAGCATCTGCTGGGCACCGACAATATCGGGCGCGATCTGCTGACCCGCATGATCTATGGCGGGCGCACCACGATCTTTATCGCGGCGGCGGCCACTATCCTCAGCTTCGTCACCGGCACCTCTCTGGGCCTTTTGGCGGCTGTTCTCGGCGGTTGGGCCGATCAGGTGCTAAGCCGAGCAGTTGATCTGGTCATGTCGATTCCGACGTTGATCCTGGCGCTGGTTATCCTGGCAATCGTTCCGGTGACTGTACCGATCCTGATCCTTGTGATGGGTCTGTTGGACGCCACGCGCCCCTATCGCCTGTCACGATCTGTCGCCGTGGACATCAACGTGATGGACTATGTCGAGGCTGCCAAACTGCGTGGCGAAGGCCGCGGCTGGGTTATCTTCCGGGAAATCCTGCCCAACGCACTGTCGCCCTTGGTGGCTGAATTCGGCCTGCGGTTCATCTTCATGGTTCTGTTCATCTCGACCCTGTCTTTCTTGGGTCTGGGCGTACAGCCGCCGCTGGCGGACTGGGGTGGCATCGTGAAGGAAAACAAGGACGGCATCGTCTATGGCATCGGCGCAGCGCTTTATCCTGCGGTAGCCATTGCGACATTGGCCATCTCGGTCAACCTAGTGGCTGACTGGGTCCTGAACCGCACCACATCGCTGAAAGGAGGCCGGGGATGAGTGATACCCTTC
Source organism: Ruegeria sp. H3 (assembly GCF_056533095.1). Taxonomy (NCBI): domain Bacteria; kingdom Pseudomonadati; phylum Pseudomonadota; class Alphaproteobacteria; order Rhodobacterales; family Roseobacteraceae; genus Ruegeria; species Ruegeria sp. H3. Next base: position 326,438 of record NZ_JBQFOD010000003.1, read on the forward strand.
TCAAGGTCCGCGACCTCAAGATCGGCGCGACCGTCTATCCGCCGGGCGAAAAGCCCCATGACATCGAAATCGTACACGGGGTCAGCTTTGACCTCGAACGCGGCAAAGTGCTGGGGCTGATCGGTGAATCCGGGGCCGGTAAATCCACCATCGGTCTGGCCTCGATGGCCTATGGCCGGGGTGGTGTGAAGATCACCGGCGGCGAAGTCTGGGTCAATGGGCGCGATATCATGAAGTCCGCCCTTGGCGATATTCGCAACCTGCGGGGTGGCGAAGTCAGCTATGTCTCGCAGTCTGCCGCCGCGTCCTTTAACCCGGCCAAGAAGATCATGGATCAGGTTGTAGAGGCGGCTGTTGAGCACAAGAAGTTCAGCCGCAAAGAGGCCGAGGCCCGTGCGCGCGAACTGTTTGCCAAGCTCGGTCTGCCCGATCCGGACAACATCGGGGATCGCTATCCGCACCAGGTTTCGGGTGGTCAGCTGCAGCGCTGCATGACCGCGTTGGCACTGTGCCCCGAACCTGATCTGGTGGTGTTTGACGAACCGACCACTGCGCTGGACGTGACAACTCAGATCGATGTTCTGATGGCGATCAAGGAAGCCATCGCAGATACCGGCGTTGCCGCGCTTTACATCACGCACGACCTTGCTGTCGTGGCGCAGGTGAGCGACGACATCATGGTTCTGCGTATGGGTAATACAGTGGAATATGGCAACACCGATCAGATCATCAACAACCCGCAAGAGGAGTATACCAAGGCTCTGGTCTCGGTCCGGTCCATCGAGCACGAAGAGAAACAGCCGACATCTGAACCGGTGCTGAGCGTCGACGGGATCACCGCGCGCTATAAGGGGCTGAATTTCGACGTGCTGCACAATGTCAATGTCGAGCTTCATCCGGGGCAAACACTGGCGGTGGTGGGTGAATCCGGTTCGGGTAAATCTACGCTTGCGCGTGTGATCACCGGCTTGCTGCCACCGCGCGATGGTGAAATCACGTTCAACGGGCGCAAACTGTCTGCTGACCTCAAAGGCCGCACGCGTGAGGACCTGCGCGAGCTGCAGATGATCTACCAGATGGCGGACGTGGCAATGAACCCGCGCCAGACCGTTGGCACGATTATCGGTCGCCCGCTGGAGTTCTACTTCAACATCCGGGGCGCGGAAAAACGCAAGCGCGTGGTTGAACTGCTAGATGAGATCGAGCTAGGCGAGAAGTTCATCGACCGCTATCCGGCTGAGCTTTCGGGCGGTCAGAAACAGCGTGTGTGCATCGCACGCTCGCTGGCGGCCAAGCCCAAGATGATCATCTGTGATGAGGTTACCTCGGCCCTTGACCCACTTGTGGCCGACGGCATCCTGAAGCTGCTGCTGGACCTGCAGAAGATCGAGGATGTGGCTTACCTGTTCATCACCCACGATCTGGCGACGGTTCGCGCGATCAGCGACAGTATCGCAGTGATGTATCAGGGCCGCGTTGTGCGCTACGGGCCCAAAAGCCAGGTGCTGAGCCCGCCCTTCGATGACTATACGGACCTGCTGCTCAGCTCGGTCCCCGAGATGCATCTGGGTTGGCTGGAAGAGGTTGTCGCCCACCGCAAGATGGAGAGCGCCGGGAACTGAACACACAGTAACAGTTCCATGAAGTTTCCAAATCCCGGCATCTTGCTCCGTTGCAGGTGTCGGGATTTTGATATTTGGGGCGCGAATGAACGGCCCTGAAACCGCGATTCCGCTAGGGTCGGTAGAATACCAAATCAGATAGGTAAGCTGATGGACCGTAAACTTCTTTTGATCATCCTGGACGGCGTCCCCTGGCGCAATTTCCGCCGCCTGTTCGGCAACCTCGAAGGTTGGGTGGACAGCGGTGAGGCGCGCGTTTGGAAGCTGCGGGCTGTGCTGCCCTCAATCTCGGCCAGTTGCTATGCATCAATCCATACGGGCGTCACACCGCAGGAACATGGATGTACCGGCAACGGAAATGTGTTCCGCCTGAGCCACAAGGATATATTCAGCCAAGTGCGCGAGGCGGGCGGTGTCACCGGGGCCGTCACGCATAGCTATTGGTCCCAGTTCTTCAACCGGCACCCGTTCGATTATGTCCGCGATGTGGAATATGACGAACCGGATAGCAAAACCATAAACCACGGCCGGTTCCACACAATGACGGGCTATGGCAAGGACAACCAGATGACGCCCTCGGACGTTGATCTGTTTGCCACTCTGACCAACCTGTGTCTGCGCTTTGGTCTGGACTACGGCATCCTGCATGCCTGCACCCTGGACAGTATGGGCCATCGGTTTTTTCACGACTGCCAGGAGATGGACCATGCCTGTTTTGTCGCCGATGAAATGCTGGCCCCTTTCATCCCCCGCTGGCGACAGTTGGGATATGAGGTCATCGTAACCGCCGATCACGGACAGGACGAGCGTGGCCACCACGGTGGGCGGGGCGCTTTGCAGCAGGAAACGGCCCTGTATTACTTCGGCGATGCCGACGGCCCGCAGGCCGATGCGGTGATTGACCAGTTGCAACTGGCCCCCACAATCCTGACCCGGATGGGCGCACCGATTGCGGACACAATGAAGGGCGAACCATTCCTGAAGTGATCAGGGCCTAACCATAGGCCCAAATGCCCTGCCCCAATGCTTCGATGGCCACGGATATGCGTTCGAAACTATCAGCTGCGCGTTTCACGCTGTTGCGGGCGCGTAGATAGCCGTGCACCAGACCCGCTTCGTTGATCCAATAGGCCCGACCGCCTGCCCGAGTTATCTGTTCACAATAAACAGCCCCATCATCTCGTAACGGATCGCAATCCGCAGTGATCACTACAGTTGGAGGCAGCCCTGAGAAATCTGTGTCGTGAAGCGGTGCAAAGGTCGGATCGCTTTCGGGCGCTGCCCCGCCGCATCGAACCTTTTCATAGAACAATATTTCATCGCGGGTCAGTAGCGGCGCCTGCGCATGCTCCAAGTAAGACTCAGCAGAGCTGTCTCCGCCCAGACCCGGATAGATCAGAACCTGCCCCAACACGTCACCCGGTTGGCCCCTCATATGATGGGCAACCGCCGCAGCCAGATTCCCACCGGCACTGTCACCCGCCAACACAATCGGAACGCTGTATTCGGCAACCGCCCAGTCGACCGCTGCCACACTGTCCTGAAACTGCGCAGGATGCACGTGTTCTGGGCATAGCCGGTAGTCCACTGAAACAACGCGATACCCGGTTTGGGCGCAGATTTCAGCGCAGACATCATCATGGCTGTCCAGCCCGCCGACGACAAAGCCGCCGCCATGAAAATAGATGACTACGCGGGTCGGATCGCCCGCTGTATAAACGCGGACCGGCACGCCATTGGCGGACCGGTCTTCTGTTTCAACTCCATTCGGGCGCGGTTGGCGAAAGGTCTGACACATCGCGTTATAGACCTTGCGTTGTTCCTCGATCGACAGATCAACCGCGTTGTCGGGATAGCTTTCTGCCGTGCGTCTTATGAACGCCCATGTTTCTTCATCGATCAGACGTTCATAATCCATGTTACCTCCCGGTCAGGCAGCCCACTCCCACGGCCGGGTGAACGATCCCAGCACCTTGCTGACATCGTCTTCGGATGAACCGTTCGCGTCAAGCTGCGCAACAAGTCCGCGTTTCTTGTCATCAATGACCGAAACCACCCGAGCTTCGACCCCAGCCTCCTCCAACGCACCATTATAGACACGCGTGATCGCGTTTTTGCGCAGGTCCGGCTTGAACACTTTGCCAACCGCTGTTTTCGGCAGTTCCGGAAGGATGGTCATATGTTTGGGCTGCGCTGCACGTTCGTGCACGTGGACCTTACAGAACTCCAACAATGCCTCTTCGGTGACCGAGGCGCCATCGACCAGTTCGACAAAAGCACAGGGCAATTCACCTGAATGCGCATCGGGCTGGCCGATGGCTCCGGCAAAAGCCACGGCCTCGTGCCCCAACAGGGCTTCTTCGATTTCAGCCGGATCAATGTTGTGTCCGCCACGAATGATCAAATCCTTCGCGCGCCCAGTGATCCAAAGATACCCGTCTTCATCAAAACGACCCAGATCACCTGTGCGCAGGTATTTTTCGAAGTGATACAGGTTTTCGTTCTTGTCGACCTCGGTATAGGTGTGACCCGGAAATACGCCTGGGTTCGAGATGCAGATCTCTCCGATTTCGTCAGCGGCACATTCCTTGGGACCATCCGGCCCGTCCATCAGGATTTTGACATCCGTATAGGGGAACGGGATGCCTATAGACCCAATCTTTTTCTCACCATCAACCGGGTTGCACGAGACCAGGCATGTCGCTTCGGTCAGGCCATAGCCTTCGACGATGGTCACACCGGTTGCTTCTTCGAAACGGCGGAACAGTTCAACGGGCAGAGGCGCCGACCCCGAAAAGGCGGTTTTCACGCTGGAGATATCCGCATCCACCGGGCGCTGCATTTTCGCAGAAATCGCCGTGGGCACGGTGATGATGAAACTGACTTTCCAGCGTTCGATAAGCTTCCAGAAATTGTCGAAAACACCATCGCCGCGATACCCTTGCGGTGTCGGGAAGATCACGTGCGCCCCAGATGAGACTGCAGCCATCATGATCACATGTACTGCGAAGACGTGGAACATCGGCAGTGGGCACATGATGACGTCATTTTCATCAAATAGCAGCGTATGCCCAAGCCAGCCGTTATAGATCAGGCCCGAATATTTATGCTGCGCCACTTTCGGCATTCCGGTCGTGCCACCAGTATGGAAATAGCAGGCGACGCGATCTTCGGTGCTGTCTGCAAAAGTCAGCGTCTTGGGCTGTTTCGCCAGCTCTTTATTGAAATTCTTGTAATCCGCATGAGCCAGCTTTTCCTTGTCGCCCATTTTGGGGCGCAGCAGCGGAACGATCCATGATTTCGGAGGGGTCAGATAGCGGTTCAGGTCAATCTCAAGGATCGTATGCACCTTCGGTGCATGGCGCACAGCCTCTTCCACCTTTTGCGCCACATCCGTCTTTGGGAAGGAACGCAGCGTCACCACAACCTTGGCTTCGGTTTCCCGCAAGATCGCGGCGATCTGTTCGGGCTCCAACAGTGGGTTGATCGGATTCACGATCCCTGCAACCGCGCCACCCATCATAGTGACCAAAGTCTCATTACAGTTGGGCAACACGTAGGCAACGACGTCGTTTTCGCCCACGCCAAGCGAGCGGAACAGGTTCGCCACCTGATTGACCTGCCCCAGCAAATCAGACCATGTCAGCGTTTCGGCCTTGTCTGTCGGACCGGAAAACAATTGGAAACTGATCGCGTTGTGATTGGGAAACTTCTCTGCTGTCCGAGACAACAGTTGATGGAAGGTGACCGGAAGATCACGATCCTCCCACGCCATTTCCTGTTCGATACGCAGTTTGTCTTCACGCCCTACAAAGGCCATGTGGCTCCTCCCCGTCTTGTAGTCTCCCACGTGTCTCACGCGGTTTTGATCCTCACATAGATGGGATCACAACCCGGCTGACACAAGCAAGGGCTTAGCGCTGGAAAACTTGAAAATGTAGAATAACGCTACGGCGGAAACTGATCTGTCCCTACGTCACCCTATTCTGCGGCTACCCCATCGGTGAATTGCAGGCGCGCCAAGCGGGCATAAAGCCCATCTTGCGCCACCAGATCGTCATGCGTGCCCTGCGCAACAATGCGCCCCGCTTCCATCACGACAATCCGATCCGCCTTCTTCACCGTGGCCAAACGATGCGCCACAATCAGGGTCGTCCGGCCCGCGCGCATCTGGTCAACCGCCCCCTGCACCGCCCGTTCGCTTTCCGCATCCAGGGCCGAGGTCGCCTCGTCCAGCAGCAACACCGGCGCATCCCGCAGTATGGCCCGGGCTATGGCGATGCGTTGTTTTTGCCCCCCCGACAGCATCACGCCACGCTCGCCTACAAAACTGTCATAGCCTTCGGGCAGTGCCGCAATGAACTCATGTGCAGCGGCGGCCCTCGCGGCAGCTTCGACCTCGGCATCCGAGGCATCAAGGCGGCCAAACCGGATGTTCTCGCGCGCTGAGGCAGCAAAGATTACCGGGTCCTGCGGGACAAGGGCAATATGGCGGCGGAAATCCGTCCGATCCAAACCGGTCAGGTCTTCCCCATCCAACAGAACACACCCGGTGTTCGGGTCATAGAACCGCTGGATCATCTGAATAACCGTTGTCTTGCCAGCCCCAGAGGGGCCAACAAAGGCTACGGTTTCGCCGGGGTTCACTTGCAGGGACAGGCTGTCCAACGCCACCACATCGGGCCGCGCAGGATAGCGGAAAGTGACATCTTGAAACCGGATCTCACCACGAACCGGTTGCGACAGCATTTTGGCCCGTACAGGATCGAGGACCGTATCTTCGGCATTGAGCAACTCAACCAGTCGTTCGGTCGCGCCGGCGGCGCGTTGCAACTCGCTCCAGATTTCGGACAGCGCGGCGACTGATCCTGCCATGATCACCGAATAGATCACGAACTGGATCAGCACCCCTTCTGTCATCACCCCGTTGCGGACATCATTGGCCCCCATCCAAAGCACGCCGACGATACCCGAGAACACCAGAAAAATGACGATCACGGTCAGGATAGCACGGGTTTGGATGCGGCGCAGCGAGACGATATATGAGGTTTCCGTCATCTCGCCAAACTGCTTTCGGCTCGCCCGTTCGTGGGTAAAGGCCTGAACCGTTTGCACCGCGCCCAACGCCTCACCTGCATTACCAGAGGACGCCGCGATCCAATCTTGATTTTCACGGCTAATGGCGCGCAAGCGACGGCCCAGAACCAGGATCGGCACGATCACCACAGGAATCAAAAGCAGGACAAGCGCTGTCAGCTTTGCCGATGTCAGCAGCATCAGCACCAAACCACCCAGAAACATCAGCATATTGCGCAGAGCGATCGAAACGGATGAGCCCAAAACCGATTGTATCAAGGTTGTGTCCGTGGTGATCCGGCTGAGCACCTCGCCGGTCATGATACGCTCATAAAATGCGGGGCTCATGCCAATGACCCGGTCAAACACGGCCTTGCGGATATCGGCCACCACGCGTTCGCCCAAACGCGTGACCAGCGCATACCGAATGCCCGTGCCCACCGCCAAAACACCAGCGATGCCCAGCGCCGCAAGGAAGTACCAATCCAGAAGTTCCCCATCCTGAATGCGGAAATTGTCGACCACGCGGCGCACGGCCAAAGGCAAGGTCAGTGTCATCCCCGCAGTCAGACACAATGCAAGCGCTGCACCAAACATCAGCGCGCCATATGGGCGCATGAAGGGCCAAAGCGCCCTTAGAACGCTCAGCTTTTTTGATGTGGCACGCTCTTCACTGGCCCCAGGCGGTGATGATGGTGTCTGACCGGTCGCAGTCTGTCTTGCCATGTCGGGCCTATGTTTCCTGATCAATTCTGGGTTTCTGTTTCTTGGCGCTAGAGGCAACGGGGGTCAAGCTCACGTGCTGAAATTGCCTGTGCCTCAGGGCCATTTGACGCAGAATTCGCAAAGGAAGCAACTGGAGCGGGTAGACGGAATCGAACCGACATAGCATACTTGGAAGACAAGCGTTTCGATCCAATTTTAATTCAACAAATCAAATTGTTGCAGGTCTTGTGTCGGAAAATAAATCTTGGAGCGGGCGGCGGGAATCGAACCCGCGTCATTAGCTTGGAAGGCTAAGGTCTTACCACTACACAACGCCCGCTTAAGTACAGCATCACCTATTTCATGTGAATTTGGAGGTCAAGTGGAACCACTCAAGAGTCTGCAAACAATCTGTATTATGTCTCATCATAATTGTTGTTATCAGAACCCGATACCTGATTGGGCAGTAGTGGCTCGACGAGAGGGCACCTGAAAGAGGGCAGCGCGGCCTCGCGTTATCCTAGGCTCCAGACTCATTGATTTACAGCCAGAACAGTACGGTAGCTGCTAGAGCGATGGCCGAAAGGAATACCTTTGGGCATCTGTCATA